>PMIL01000102.1 GCA_003157075.1 Bacteroidales bacterium
TATTTTTCAGCTTTTTTACCCCGGTCCTAAAGGGTGAAAAGCTGAAAAATCAACCTGTTCCCTTTAGGGATCAAGGGTAAAAACATGTTTATTTTTCAATCTGTCAAAGTAGAATTAAAATGGATTAATGTATCATATCGGCGTAAAAAAAATTACCTTGTGAGCTATAATTTATTATATTTATTAGCTAATTATTATCATCATAAAAGAAATATATAAAGCGATGACGGGAAAAATTATTAACAGTAACAACAGTACATTCAAAGAATTGTACGGTACGAACCAGGCAATCCTTGATAAACAGGCACTGAGGTACAACTCTCTTATTGATAAATTCAATAATGTATTTGGTAATAAAGACATTATGCTTTTCAGCTCTCCTGGTCGCACTGAAATAGGAGGAAATCATACTGACCATAATTATGGCAGGGTTCTGGCAGGCGCTGTCAATATGGATAATATAGCTGTTGCTGCAAAAAATAACACCAATATTGTAAGTATCCTTTCATCCGGTTACGAGAAGTTTGAAGTGGATTTATCGAGCCTGTCAGCAGATAAAACTGAGAATTATACATCAGCTTCAATAGTCAGGGGTGTTAGTGCCAGAATGAAAGAACTTGGTTTTACAATTGGGGGATTCGACTGCTGCATCGATAGCGGAGTGCCTGTCGGATCGGGGCTTAGCTCTTCTGCTTCATTTGAAGTTCTTATCGGGGCTGTGATAAACCATCTTTTTAATAATGGGAAGCTTGAAGCGGTTCAGAATGCCATTATCGGGCAATATGCCGAAAATGTTTACTTTGGGAAGCCGTGCGGGTTAATGGATCAGACAGCATGTGCTGTAGGCGGACTTGTTACCATTGATTTCAAAGATCCGTCAAATCCGGTGGTTAAAAAGGTGAATTTCGATTTCGTTGCAACGGGATTTTCACTTGTAATAACCGATACCGGAGGTAATCATGCCGATCTGAATGACGAATACGCTTCAATACCGGTTGACATGAAAGCAGTCGCTGCTGAGTTGGGAGCTAAGGTACAGAGACAGGTAAGCCTTGATCAGGTCATGGAGATAACACCAAAAATCCGCGAAAAAGTCGGAGACAGGGCTATCCTGCGAGCTATACACTTTCAGAAGGACAATCAACGGGTTGTGGAGCAGGTAGCTGCATTGGAAAAAAATGATTTTAAAGCATTTCTGGGCATGGTTNNGGATTTGCCGGTACTATTCAGGCATTTGTTCCGGCTAAGTTACTGGATAAATACATCACAACCCTGGAGCATGTATTCGGTAAAGGGTCTTGTCACAACCTGTTTATCAGACAAAAAGGAGCTGACAGAATTATTCTGTAAACGACATTCAGGGAGTTTTAACTTGTAGGGACGTTGCATGCAAAGTCCCTACAAAAGAAACGACCACCAATCAATGATTTAATTCGGATAAATTCTTTTTAAGATGAAGATAATTAATGAAGATGCCTTTAAAGGCACTTATAAGGGAAATGCGACCGCTCTTTTTACGTTAAAAAACAGCAATGGAATGGTTNNTTGCCGATATAGTTCTTGGATATGAATCAATTGAAGAATATATTAAAGGAAATCCCTATTTCGGAGCTATATGTGGACGATATGCTAACAGAATTGCTAACGGTAAATTTATTATTGAAGGAAAAACGTACCAGTTACCCATAAATAATGGGGCAAACTCATTGCATGGAGGACCTGAAGGATTCAATAATCAGGTGTTTGACGCTAAAGGAGTTATTAAAACTAAAAACGGCGAAGCTGTGGAGATGTTTTACCTGAGCAAAGATGGTGAAATGGGATATCCTGGAACATTGAACGTTAAGGTTACCTTCACTCTTTCGGAGAAAAACGAACTAAAACTGGACTTTGAAGCTACTACCGACAAAGCAACACATGTTAACATATGCGGACATTCTTACTTCAATCTTGCAGGTGAAGGAATGGGTGATATTCTGGGACACGAACTCAGCATTAATGCTGATAAATTTACACCTGTAAGTGAAGCTCTTATTCCTACAGGTGAATTAAGGCCTGTAGCCGGCACTCCAATGGACTTCATTAAACCAAAAGTTATTGGAAAGAATATTGATGATAATTATGATCAGCTTAGCTATGGAAAAGGGTACGATCACAACTGGGTATTGAATAAGAAACAAGCCGGTGAATTAAGTTTGGCTGCTACCTGTTCTGAGTCAAAATCAGGTCGTGTGATGGAGGTCCATACAACACAGCCCGGGGTTCAGCTATATACCGCAAACTGGCTTGATGGCAGTGATAAGGGTAAAGGAGGCAAGGCTTATCTCATGCGTTCCGCCTTATGCCTTGAAACACAGAATTTCCCCGACTCACCTAATAAGCCAGGTTTTCCTTCAACGTTATTAAAACCTGAAGAAACGTATAAACATTCCTGTGTATATAAATTTTACGTAAAATAACTTAACAGTCAGACCATGAGTAACTCAACTAAACCCAATTATTTGTTTCCATTAATTGTAATGGCTTCTCTTTTCTTTTTGTTCGGTTTTATTACAACAATGAACAATTCTACAATCGATTTCCTGAAAAATGCGTTTGGATTAAACGATGTTCAGAAACAGTTACCGAACACATTTTTCTATGGAGCCTATATTCTGTCAGTACCTGTAGGTCTTATGCTGACAAAAATAGGTTATAAAAATGGGGTGCTTTCCGGACTGGCTTTAATTTCACTGGGCTTCTTTCTTTGTATTCCTGGTGTTTCGATGGGCTATTACGGATTTCTGAGTACTGTTTCGGTTTTTGCAATTGGAGTAGTGATTCTTCAGGTTGCCGCAGGACCTTATGTAAATGCATTAGGAAGTCCTGAAACCGGGGCTAGCCGCCTTACCCTGACTAACGCCCTTAACTCGGTNNATCGGCATAGTTACTGCTGTTATACTGGCAATTATGTTCTTTTTAAAACTGCCTGAAATAAAAAGTGAAGAAAATGATTCCGAAGCTACGGAGAAGAAACTTTACAAGTCAAGTGCATTTAAATATACGCACGTCTGGCTGGGATCATTAGCCATCTTCCTGTATATGGGTTGTGAAATAGGTCCCTCAAGCTTTTTTCCTGATTATGTTGCTAAACTTGGCATTCAGGGAATTAACCCTATTGACATGCTTAAATATTATTGGGGAGGAATGATGATAGGCCGTGTACTGGGAATCTTTATTCTAAGGAAATACAAAGCCAGACTTATTTTAACTATCTGTTCAGTTGGTGGATTTGTTTTACTTGGGAGTTCATTTGCTCTCAGTTCAAGTGCTCCTGTAATTGCAATGTGGTTATTCCTTGCTATAGGATTATTTCACTCGATCATGTGGCCGGTTATTTACAATCTTGCTCTCGAAGATCTGGGACCGCATGCAAAGGTTGCTTCAGGTGTTATTGCAACTTCGGTAATCGGAGCTTCCATCTCAACCCTGGTAATGGGTAAAATACAGGCTGTAACAGGCTCGGTAATAATAGCAGTAAGCCTAATGTTCATTTATTACATCTATCTTGTCTTTTTCGCAACAAAAGGCTCTAAAATACGATAACAATTCGGTTCTGGCCACGCCATGGCGTGGCCCTACATTCTATATGATATTCAACTGTAGGGTCATGCCATGGCATGACCATCTAAAAGCAATTCATTATATTTGCTTTATGACGCAGGAGAAAACACGATACTTTATATTCATCTCATACAAAGGCACTTCCTATCATGGCTGGCAGGTTCAACCAAATTCGGTCACAGTTCAGCAAATACTGGAAGAGGCATTAAGTGTGGTTCTTAACGAAAAAATATCCACCATCGGAGCAGGCAGAACAGACACCGGTGTTCATGCAACGCTTTTCTGTGCTCATTTTGAAAGTATTTTATCCGATTTACCCGAGATATGGAATCTTGTTTTCAGGCTGAACCAATATCTGCCGCCCGATATTTCAGTGAGCTCCATAAAGAAAGTAGTAACTGATGCCAGCGCCAGATACAGTGCTGTTTCAAGAACTTATAAATACTATATTTCCAAAGTGAAAGACCCGTTCTTTGATAATTCCAGCTGGTATATTCATGGGAAAATTGATATTCCATTAATGATTCAGGCCTGCGAAATACTTTTTAAGCACTCCGATTTCACAAGTTTCAGCAAACTCCACTCCGGAGCCAAATCAAACATATGTAAAATTTATTCTGCCGCCTGGGAAGAATCCGATAATCGTCTGATATTCACTATAAAAGCTGATCGTTTTCTCAGGAATATGGTCAGGGCAATTGTAGGAACAATGATTGAAATCGGTATTGAGAAATTGGATATCAGAGGATTCGAAGATGTTATCCTGGCAAAAGACCGTTGTAAAGCAGGAAAATCTGCTCCCGCACAAGGATTGTTCCTGGTAGATATTGAGTATCCTGAAGAGATATTTTTATAGTATCATGCCCCCCTGCTCCCTAAAGGGGGATTGGGGGGTAAAAACTAGTATTCGTCCGGTAATTCCTTCAGTTGCGCCACAGTAAACACAGGCCCGTCCTTGCAGACATAAACTTTACCCACATTGCAGCGTCCGCATTTTCCAAATCCGCATTTCATGCGATTCTCCAGAGTAGTATAAATATTCTCATCTGTAAAACCAAGTTTTGCAAGAACAGGAAATGTATATTTTATCATGACAGGCGGTCCGCAGACAATCGCAATAGTATCTTTTGATGAAGGAGCAATTTTTTCTACAATAGTAGGAACAAAGCCAATCTCCCCTTTCCAGTCGGGTGATTCTCCTCCCGGATCCACAGTCGTTATTAGTTTTACATCCTTTCTGAGTTCCCAGTCTTTAAGCTCGTCCTTATAGACCAGATCTTTTACAGTTCTTGCTCCATAGATGATTGTAACATCTTTGAAATTTTCACGAAGGTCTAATGCATTCCATATAACGCAGCGCATCGGAGGCAATGCAATACCACCGGCAATGAAAAGAAGGCTTTTCCCTTTCCATTCCTCGATAGGGAAAACATTGCCGTATGGCCCTCTGAAACCAATAATACTCCCTTCTTCGCATCCCGAGAGAGCATTTGTGACTTTACCTGTTTGTCTGAAAGTGCATTCGATATAACCTTTCCTGGTCGGCGGAGAAGCAATACAAAAGGTTGATTCGCCAACTCCGTAAACAGAATACTCACCAAATTGTCCGGCTTTATAGGAAAACTTATCTTCATCAGCTTCATTTACAAATTTCAGCATGAAAGTTTTTACTCCCGGCGCCTCATAAGTGATTCTCTCAATCCTCATAAGGTATGGCATATACAAATTGTCCATCATACTGTAACCTCCTGAATAGAAATTAAATGTTCAAGAATATTCATATCTACAGGACATGCCCTTGAACAACGGCCACAACCCGTGCAGCCATAAACAGATAATCTCTCAGGCATGTACGAAAATTTATGCATTATCCTCTGTCTCCATCGTGCTGATTGAACATCGCGTGGATTATGACCTGAGGTGTGAACTGTAAAATGTGAAAAGCCACAGGAATCCCAGCATCGTACACGAGAACCATTTTTACCGTGTGCTTCATCCTCTATATCAAAACATGCACAGGTCGGGCAGACATATGCACAGGCACCACAGCCCAGGCATCTCAATGACTGATCGACCCACTCCTTGCTTTCAAAAAACTTATCAAGCTTTTCACTGATCTCATTATGATTAAATTTAACAGGAACATCTGCCAGAAACTTCTCTTTATCAGCAGTTTCCAATCTTTCAAAAATACCGGATGCAATCTCAGCAACAGCTTGTCCTTTCTCAGTAAGAATTTCAGCAATATAATCGCCATCCTCTCCCATACGGGTGAATAAAATATCGCTTCCTTCAGTATTTCCGGGATTACCTCCGACTGATGTACAAAAACAATACTCATCCGATTTATTACAGCTGAAACCAAAAACAGTAACTTTTGAGCTGCGATTATTATAAATTTCGTCTTTATAGTCCCAGTTAAAGATAGAACCAAGCTCTCCTATTCCTATTGCATCACAAGGTCTTATGCCCCACAGGATAACTTCGGGTATATCTTTCAGGTCAATCCCTTTAACAGACATGCCCTCTTTATTCTTTGAATAATCGAGAAGCTTCTCCGTACGAGGGAAGGAAATATCTTTAGATGATTCAGTGGTCTGAATATAACCGGTCGAAACCAAACTAAAGCTTGCCGTATCCCTGAAAGTGGTCTTCCCGTTTTTTGTAACAGGGGCATAGATTTTTTTACTGTTTTGCTTTAAGATATCGAAAAGCTTTTCCAGTGAGTCTTTCCTGACTAATCGCTTATCAATATTCATATCTTATTGTATAAAATTTTCTTTATCATCGGGTTTGTATGTTGACATCAGGTGGTCGCCTTTAAGAGCCGGCTGATAACCCCCGAAATGTTCCTTTGCATCTAAAAGCATCTTTTTTGTCAGAAGGTTAATAGGAATAGAGAGAGGGCAGGCATTATAGCATGCATCACAGTCGATGCAACGGCCGGTCAGATGGATAGCCCTCATCAAATGCCACTCCAGGTTTCCGAGTTCAGTAGAAGCAACCGGTATCCACTGCGGCTGGTTAAAATCAACAGTACACCTTGAACAATAGCACATTGGGCATGCGGCACGGCAGGCATAGCATTTAAAACAGGGAGCAAGCTCATCTATCCAGAATTTCCAGCGTTCCGGCTGTGTCATCTTTTCCAGCTTATCCAGCATCTCTTTATTACGTGCATCAATTTCGATCTGATACTGATGAACAAAGGTCTCAACTTCAACAAGATTCGCGAATTCAACCAATTTGCTCTCCGGGGTTATCCCCAGAACAAGGAGATTGGAATCATTAACCTGGAACTCAGATGCTAACTGAATTATACTGCGCATAACCGGCAGAGTGGCTGCAATAGCCATTTTACCCTTGTCTTTAATCTCTTTTTTTGTAATATATGCTGCAAGGTTCTGAACACAGCGGCTGTCAAAAATAAGTCTGTCGGCGTCTTCTGTCTTTTCCACAAACAAGGCACGGGTTTTATTGCCGGTACCTTCCTCATATCCTATCACAACCTTTACTGCGGAGGTTTCAATCAGTTCTTTGGCTTTTTTTATGAGATCAACCATGATTCACCTCCTTTTCTGCATGTCTGGAAACTTTATGGTATTCGGTATATGGTCCCTTTTCACGGATTTCAGAAACAGTTGCATTGACTATGTCGGCCCATCTGGCACCTTCAGCTGCAGATACCCATGAGAATTTTATTCTTTCAGTATCTATACCTGTGAAGTTGCATAATGACCTGAACATTATCCATCTCCTTCTAGCATGAAAATTTCCGGAAGTGTAGTGGCAATCGTTAGGATGACAGCCGGATACAATGATGCCGTCTGCTCCTTCATCAAAAGCTTTGATCAATAACATATAATCTATGCGTCCGGTACATGGAAACCTTATTATGCGAACATTTGATGCATATTTGATACGGCTTGTACCGGTAAGATCAGCTCCAGCATAGGTGCACCAGTTACAGACAAAAGCAACAATTTTTGGTTCAAATTCAGCCATTAATACTCAATATTAATATTCATTTAATAAAGCCATTACTTCGGTATACATCTGCTCATGTGTATAGCCCTGTATATCAATTGATTTAGTTCTGCAGAATGCAACACAGGTACCGCATCCCTGGCATAAGCCCGGATTTACTTTTGCGACCATTTTGATTACATCACCGTTCCTGCTTTTAATTTCTTCCTTCTCAATTGCCTGGTATGGACATGCAGAAACACACAGGAAACACCCCACACAGGACGAATATACAGGAGGGGCCTGCCGGTTTACAACAGCAATGATTGGTTCACGTGTAAGCTCATCATTTGAGAAGAGGCCTGCAACTTTTACTGCTGCGCCAGAGGCCATGGCAACTGATTCGGGAATATCACGAGGCGCCTGGCAGGCTCCGGCAAGAAATATACCTGCAGTATTAGTTTCAACAGGTTTAAGTTTAGGATGTGCTTCAGCAAAGAATTTATACGGATCATAAGAAATATGCAGCTTCTGTGCAAGTTCCTCAGCGCCCTCATTTGCCACACCCGCAGTAGCAAGAACAACCATATCAGCTTCTATCTCAACAGGCATCGCATTCAGCAGCGTGTCTACACCGCTGACAATTAATTTGCCATTCTTCTCATATATTTTTGATACCCTTCCGCGCACATAATTCACGCCGTCATCTTCTATTGCTCTTCTTACAAATTCTTCATACTGCTTCCCTCCTGCCCTTATATCCATGTAGAACACGTAGGATTTCCCGCCATGAACTTTATGCTGATATAACATGGCATGTTTTGCGATATACATACAGCATATTTTTGAGCAATATGGAATACCTTTTGCAGGATCGCGCGATCCTGCACAGGCCAGGAATACTATTTTCTCAGGAATTTTCCCATCTGACGGTCTTCTTATCTCGCCAAGTGTAGGACCTGAAGCAGAAGCAAGACGCTCAAACTGAAGTCCTGTTATAACATCAGGATATTTTCCATAGCCATATTCAGGGAAGAAATCAGGCTGTTTCACAGTAAATCCGGTTGCAATAACAATTGCACCGATTTCAACTTCCATGATCTGATCTTGCTGATCGAAACGTATTGCCTTTGTAGGGCAAACAATTTCACAAACCTTGCACTTTCCTTTTATATAATAGGTGCAGTTAACCCGGTCGATCACGGGTTTATTAGGAACGGCCTGTGGAAAAGGCACATAGATTGCGGTACGTTTACCCAGCCCTTCGTTGAATTCACTCGGAATTTTCTTCACCGGACATTTGGTTGTACATTGCCCGCATCCTGTACAAAGCTTTTCGTCGATACTCTTTGATTTCCTTCTTATTTTAGCCTTGAAATTGCCGATGAATCCCTCGAGGCTTTCCAGTTCGGCATAAGTATATAATGTAATGTTGGGATGCTGGGCAACCTCTACCATTCTCGGAGTAAGAATACACTGCGAGCAGTCGAGTGTGGGGAATGTTTCCGACAATTGCGACATGTGGCCCCCTATAGAAGGATCCTTCTCAATCAGAATGACTTTATGGCCGGTATTTGCAATATCAAGACTGGCCTGAATACCGGCAATACCACCNNTTTTCAACCAGAATTCTTACAAGGTCAATTGCTTTTTCAGTAGTTGCTTCTCCTTTTTCATGAACCCAGGAACAATGTTCCCTCAGGTTTGCCATTTCGCACATAAAAGGATTCAATCCGGCTTCTGCACAGGCTTTTCTGAAAGTCGGTTCATGCATCCTTGGTGAACAGGAAGCTACAACAACTCCGGTAAGTCCTTTTTCCTTGATTGCGCTTTTAATCAGACTCTGTCCCGGATCGGAACACATATATTTATANNGCGCTTATGTTTTCACCGCAATGACAGACAAATACTCCAATTTTTGACATAGAATTGTATACTTGTTATTTCTAATAACTCTCAATTAACCATCAGTTTTTTATACTTTTAAACCCCCATCCCAGCCTTCCCCCAAGGGGGAAGGTGAAACCATCCTTTCCCCCTTGGGGGAAACAGGAAAGGGGGTCAAAAATAACTATCGATTCAGTAGAATTCATTTTAATCAAACTGTAACTTTTACAAAATGCCTTTGAAGACCAAGGGCTTTCCTGTCGAGACCAATTGCAAGACCAATCGCCTGCGTTATGTAAAGGACAGGCATATCAACTTTTTCACCGAGATATGTATTTATTTCCTCACGCCTCATATCTAGATTTGAATGACACATCGGGCAAGCTACTATCATTGCTTCTGCACCTCTGTCCTTAGCATCACCAATTATCTTTCCGGACAGTCTGCCTACGGATTTCGTTCTTGAAACTGATAGTCCAGCTCCGCAGCATTCCGTTTTAAATGCCCAGTCTATCGGAGTTGCACCAGCTTTGAGCATAAGCACATCAAGTGTCTGGGGATCCTCTTCACGATCAAATTTCAAAATCTCATGGGGCCGTACAAGCAGGCATCCGTAATAACAGGCAACCTTATGATCAAATGGTCTCACGACCTTGCCATCAAGATTTGGAATTATATATTTATCGAGAAACTGGACGATATTTAAAACATTTACCGATCCGGTATAAACAAGACCATTTGCATCAATAACAAGAGCTTTAAGATCAGGTTTTTCTGATAACTCATGTTTGGTTACCGTCAATCTGCTGTAACATGCTGCACATGGAACTATGATCTCTGTCAATCCTTGCCTTTCAGCCAGAGACAAAATTCTTGCCGGCAGTGCCAGGGAGAGTTCTTTATTCATGTTATGGGCGGCTGTAGCCCCGCAGCAATTCCAATCTTTAATTTCTTCAAGATTGATGTCGAATGCTTTTGCAACGGAGAGGACCGACTCAGCGTATTCACGCGAGGATCCTTTCAGAGAACAGCCTGGATAAAAGCCGAGAGTCATATTATTAGTTTTTAGTATCCTTTTGGTCAGAAGACGGAAGACGGAAGACGGGAGTCGGAAGCTTCGGACTTCGGACTTAGGACTTCTGACTTCAATTTCTTTGATTTTCTGAAAATTGCAGCAACTCCTGAGCGGTCTTTTATCAGTTCAGGAATAATATTGAGTTTGCCTCTTTTCATCATCTTGGGAGCGAGTGCCATGTCTTCAAGAATCCTTAGAGTCCTTGTTTTATAGTCAACGAATAATCCTATTTCATAAAGCCTGCCTGTATACCTGATTGAGTCAAGAAATGATTTGTGAAAAGCAATAATCTCTTTTGCTTTTGGATTGGCTTTTTTTTCATTTATTGATTTCTCCCGGAGGAAGTCCATCATTTTAGGAATATCGATACTCATCGGGCATCGTGCAAAGCACATCTCGCAAGTAAGGCAAACCCAGATCGAGAATGAACGCAGAACTTTATCCTCGAGAGCAGGATTGCCTGTCTGCAACATTCTCATAATGACACTCGGAGGATAATCCATTTCTTCTGAAAGAGGACAGCCTGCTGAGCATTTACCACATTGATAGCAATGGCTGACTTTTACATCTGTATGATCCAACACTTCCCCTCCCAGTCCGGAAATTCCGGAATGATGTGTATCTGAACTCATATTATTTTAATTAGTACGGAATTTGAAAGACCTATTTAATAACACACTAAAGTAACATTTATTGCAGTTCTAATAACATGAAAAAAGTCATATTCAGTATTTCATTAATATCAAAAAAAATACAAACACTAGTTAACAGTTGTAATATGCATCTAATCTGTGAAATAAATAACAGTGAGTTTTTAAGCATTGTGATAAATATCATTATTATCACGTGTTAATCATTTCACAAAACAAAAAAAAAATCTATTTTTGTGCGGCTTAAACCTAAACTAATTCCATTTTCAATGAATAATGAATGGTTAATTTTGTTTTTTCTTGTAGGAGCCAGTTTCGTAGGATTGGTTCTTATCTTTTCAGGCATCGTAGCTCCAAAATCAACAAACCCGCAGAAATTTGAACCATATGAATGTGGTATTCCCACAGAAGGTGTTACATGGCTGCAATTTAATGTCGGGTATTATCTTTTTGCCATCCTCTTTCTTGTTTTTGATGTTGAAACGGTACTCGTATTTCCATGGGCTGTAGTAATGAAAGAAACAGGCCTGGCAGCATTTATTGAAATACTTATTTTCTTTTTTATACTTGGTCTGGGATTAATATATGCCTGGAAAAAACATGCACTTATATGGGAATAAAAGGAATGAAGAGAGAAGAATTCGAGGATAATGAAAGCCTTGATCTTCTTAATGCATCCGGCACCAATATTCTGCTTACTACAATTGATGACGTTATAAACTGGGGCAGGAAGAACTCTTTGTGGCCACTTACATTTGCAACAAGATGTTGTGGAATTGAGATGATGGCTGCAGGCGCTGCGCGTCATGACTTTGCCAGATTCGGCATGGAAGTTTACAGAGCCAGTCCACGCCAGGCCGATGTTATTGTTGTCGCAGGTACAATTGTTCATAAAATGGCTCCTGTTTTAAAACGTCTTTATGATGAGATGTCTGAACCAAAATATGTAGTTGCAATGGGCGCCTGTGCAATATCCGGCGGTCCGTTCTTCCTTAATTCATATAGTGTTGTTAAGGGTGTTGAGCATGTTATCCCGGTAGATGTTTATGTACCTGGCTGCCCTCCCCGTCCGGAAGCATTATTATATGGAATGCTCCAGCTTCAGCGACTGATTGAAACACAAACGATTAAATCGCGGAAAGCGAGAAATGAATCACATGATTACAAATAATAAACCTACAAAATCAGAAATCTGATCATAAATGGATAAAATACAACTGGGAGAATTAATTAAATCGATAGCCCCGGAGGCAGAGCTTAAGGAAGGCAATCAATTTCTTGAAGCAACTGTACCTCCTTCGTCATTGTATCAACTGGCCAAACAGCTAAGAGAAAAGGAAGAGGCTCAATTTGATTTTTTGTTTTGCCTTTCAGGTGTTGATTACGGAAGCGATCTCGGAGTCGTTTATCACCTCAGATCAACTTTGTTTGACCATGCAGTGGTTTTAAAAACAAGAACTTCCGACAGGGAACATCCGCAACTGGACTCAGTGACTGATATCTGGCAGACAGCTGAATTTCATGAAAGGGAAGTATTTGACCTGCTGGGGATTAAATTTAAAAATCATCCTGACCTTCGAAGACTGTTCCTTGACAATTCCTGGGGTTTCCCGTTAAGGAAGGACTATGTTGATGATATAAATATCGTTACAAAGTAATTTATGCAAGAAAAGGAAATTATTACCTCGACCGACGAACAACAGGAATATGTAATAAATATGGGGCCGCAGCATCCTTCAACACATGGAGTGCTAAGGCTGTTAGTTTCGCTGAAAGGCGAAAAAGTAAAGAGTGTCCAGCCTCACATTGGTTATATTCACAGCGGTATTGAAAAGATGTGTGAAAGTATTACCTATCCGCAGATCATTCATCTAACCGACCGAATGGACTATATCTCTGCCCATATTAACAATGAAGCTGTATGTCTTAATGTCGAAAAAGCTCTCGAAGTTGATATTCCTGACAGGATTAAAGTGATACGCACAATCATGTCGGAACTTACCCGTCTTCAGTCACATCAGCTCTGGTGGGCTTGTTTCGGGATGGATCTTGGCGGTCTTACCTGCTTTTTCTATGGTCTTCGCGACAGGGAGAAAATTCTTGACATATTTGAAGAGACCTGCGGCGGGCGAATGATTTTAAGTTATAATTGTCCGGGTGGATTGATGTATGATATTCACCCAAACTTTCAGAAGAGGGTAAAGGAATTCATCAAGTATTTCAGAAAGATATTACCGGAATATGATCAGTTGCTGACAGGCAATGTGATCTTTCATGAACGAAGTAAAGGAATAGGAAAACTAACAAAAGAGGATGCCATCTCATTTGGGGTAACAGGTCCTACCGGCAGGGCATCGGGATTCTCATGCGATGTCAGAAAACATGAGCCATACAGTGCTTATGACAGGGTTCAGTTCAAGGAGATCCTTCACACCGAGGGGGACACTTTTGCCAGGTACGTTGCCCGTATTGATGAGATGTGGGAATCAATGAATATCATTGAGCAATTAATAGATAATATACCCGAGGGTCCATTTGCCGTAAAAATGAAACCAATCATAAAATTGCCTGAAGGTGAATATTATCAGAGAGTTGAAACAGCACGCGGTGAGCTGGGTGTTTACATTATAAGTGACGGAAATAAAAATCCTTATCGTGTGAAATTCAGATCTCCTAATTTCTCAAATCTCTCTGTTCTTAATCATATTGCCAGCGGCTTTAAAATAGCTGACCTTGTTGCTATTGGCGGGTCGCTTGATTTGATAATACCGGATATTGACAGGTAATCAGAGGTATCCGGCGTGCGGCATGCGGTGTGCGGTATACCTGAAACCGCGAACCGCGAACCGCAAACCAATTATCAGATTACCAGAATTTTGAATAAAAGAATAAGGACCTAAAGTAAAAATATATGCTACCTGAGATTGTCGCACTAAATACTTCACCTTCTCTTTCAGTTCCCTGGTGGAAAGTNNGGAGTATTAATATTGCTTTTTTATGCACTTGTTGGATTGTTCCTGGTATATGCCGAAAGAAAAGTATGCGCCTTTATGCAGAACAGGCTAGGGCCAAACAGGGTTGGTCCATTCGGGATATTCCAGACCATTGCTGACCTTTTCAAATTGCTTTTCAAGGAGCTGATCCCGATAAAGGATGCAGACAGTTTCCTTTTTAACCTGGCTCCTTTCATCGTTATTATTGCTTCCTTTATGGCAATCGCTGCTATCCCTTTCGCAAAAGGATTGCACGCAATCGATCTGAATATTGGAGTATTGTATGTAATTGCAGTCTCAGCAATGGGCGTTATCGGCGTGCTGTTGGCCGGATGGTCGAGCAACAATAAATATTCACTGATCGGTGCAATGCGAAGCGGAGCCCAGATAGTCAGCTATGAACTCTCAGTAGGACTTGCCCTTATAACTATAGTTATTATGGCCGGTTCGATGCAACTATCAGTGATTGTGGAAGCCCAGAGAGACGGATGGTTTATATTTAAAGGTCATATCCCGGCATTTATTGCCTTTGTCATATTTCTTATTTCAAGCACTGCTGAAACTAACCGGGGCCCTTTCGATCTTGCTGAAGCTGAATCAGAACTTACAGCCGGATATCACACTGAATATTCAGGAATCAAATTCGCTTTCTTTTTCCTGGCTGAATATATTAATATGTTTATTGTTGCATCTATTGCAGCGACAGTTTTCCTTGGAGGCTGGATGCCATTTCACGTCGGTCACTGGGGAGGATTTAATCAGGTGATGGATTTCATTCCGCCGTTTATATGGTACATAGGCAAGACATTCTTTGTGATCTTTCTTATGATGTGGTTCAAGTGGACATTCCCACGATTGAGAATTGATCAGCTGCTTACTCTGGAATGGAAATATTTATTACCTATCAACCTTGTCAATGTGCTGATAATGGCATTTATAGTTCTGATGGGCTGGCATTTTTAATAGTAATTAACTATATATTTATCTCTGAATGAGAAGTATAATAAATTATCTGAAAGAAATAATATTCGGTGTCTGGTCACTTCTGAAGGGTATGAAAGTAACTGGATCATACTTTTTCAGACCAGGTACAATTATCACTCAAAAATATCCGTCCAACAGGAAAGATCTTGTAATGTTTGAACGTTTCAAGGGGGAAGTGGTGATGCCACACAATGAAAAAAACGAACACAAATGCACCGGTTGCGGGATTTGCGAATTGAATTGCCCTAACGGCACAATTGAAATAATCTCAAAGACAATCGTGACGGAGGATGGGAAGAAGAAAAGAGCGATAGACAAGCACATCTACAGGTTAAGCATGTGTACTTTCTGTGCTTTATGCGTTAAGACCTGTCCTTCAAATGCACTTGCCTTTTCACAGAAATTTGAACATGCCGTCTTTAACAGGGCTCTTCTGATAAAACAATTAAATAAACCGGGTTCTCAATTAATGAAAGGAGTTGAATAATGGCCTCTAATCAGATTATGTTTATTCTTTTTGCCGCGATGATTGTTGTCTTTTCAATTCTGACAGTCACAACCCGCAAAATCCTGAGAGCAGCTACCTATCTTCTGTTTGTACTGGTATCAACTTCAGGACTTTATTTCATGCTTAATTATCAGTTCCTGGCTGCTGTTCAGCTTACTCTTTATGCCGGAGGGATTGTAGTGCTTATTATTTTCTCAATCCTCCTTACAAGTCATATAAGTCAGAATTTTGAATCATCAGGCTGGAAAAAGAATATATTTTCAGCACTTGCTGCAATAATTGGAGCTATACTATCAATAGTAACGATACTTGATTACAGTTTTTCTGCAACTACCCAGGCAGCCCAGGAAGTAGACATGAGATTAATTGGGAAGAGCCTTTTGTCAGTTGAGTACGACGGCTATGTCCTGCCTTTCGAAGTCATTTCAGTATTATTGCTTGCCGCAATGGTCGCTGCAATTGTAATTGCAAAAAAGGGAGCTCCTAAAAAGACAGTGTTACCAAATTTAAATCAGGAATAAGATGAATTCAGGAATACCTTTGCAATATTTTTTAGTTCTGGCTTCTATAATGTTTTTTGCCGGAGTTTATGGTTTCCTTACACGAAGGAATCTGATTACAATTCTTATGTCGGTGGAACTGATTTTAAATTCCGTCAATATAAATTTTCTGGCATTCAACCGCTACCTCTATCCGCATAAATTGGAAGGGATGTTCTTCAGTATATTCATCATTGCTGTTGCAGCTTCTGAAGCGGCTGTCGCAATTGCTATAATAATAAATATATACAGGCGGTTTACTACAATAAATGTGGAAGACGTAAATGAAATGAAATATTAACCGGTGTATGGTGTGCGGTATGTGGTGTGCGGCTGTACAACATTACAACATTACAACTTTTACAACTTTTACAACTTTAAAACATTACAACCTTAGGAAACTCTACATATGATAAACTTCAATTATACAATCTGGATTCTGCTTCTCCCCTTTCTTATGTTTATATTTCTGGGATTGGCGGGACACAAGTATTTTCCAAAGCTATCAGGCATATTGGGAACAAGCGGTCTGGCGATAATTACAGTTCTGTCGTACGTCACTGCCTACAAGTACTTTTTTACAAGTGAAAAGATTGATGGTGCATATCAGAAAATCATTGGTTTCAATTTCACATGGCTTCAATTTACCGATAAGCTTCATATAGATATTGGTGCCCTGCTTGATCCGATTTCGGTGATGATGCTTGTTGTAATATCAACAGTTTCATTTATGGTTCATATCTACAGCCTTGGATATATGAAGGGAGAAAAAGGGTTTGAACGTTTCTTTGCATTTCTTTCTCTTTTCAGTTTTTCGATGCTTGGACTGGTCCTTGCTACAAATATCTTCCAGATGTATATTTTCTGGGAACTCGTAGGTGTATCATCCTTCCTGCTTATCGGTTTTTATTACGAGAAACCATCTGCTGTAAGAGCATCAAAAAAAGCATTCATTGTAACCAGGTTTGCAGATCTGGGATTTCTTATCGGAATTCTCATCCTATCATTCAATACAAAAACATTTGATTTTATATCCCTTACCAATCCTTCGGGAACTGCTATTCTGCAGGGAACCAGGATAGGCTTTCTGGGTCTCTCCATAATGACCTGGTCGATGATCTTCGTATTTATGGGAGGTGTTGGAAAATCAGCCATGTTTCCGTTCCATATATGGCTTCCCGATGCTATGGAAGGTCCTACTCCTGTTTCGGCTCTTATACATGCAGCTACTATGGTCGTAGCCGGTGTCTATCTTGTGGCCAGGATGTTCCCTATCTATGCAATTTCTGCCCCGGTTGCTCTTCACGTTGTTGCTTATGTGGGGGCATTTTCTTCACTCTTTGCAGCAGTCATAGCATGTACACAAACAGACATTAAAAGGGTTCTTGCCTATTCCACAATGTCGCAGATAGGTTATATGATGCTTGCTCTCGGTGTATCAGGCTATGGCGGACAAGAAGGTGCAGGTTATATGGCCTCGATGTTCCATCTGTTTACACATGCAATGTTTAAAGCTTTGCTCTTTCTTGGTGCAGGTGCCATAATTCATGCTGTTCACAGCAACTACATGACTGAAATGGGAGGTCTTCGGAAATATCTTCCAATAACGCATTTTACATTTTTGATTGCCTGTCTTACCATTGCAGGTATTCCTCCTCTATCGGGGTTCTTCAGTAAAGATGAGATACTTGCAGCCGCATTTCACAGCAATAAGTTATTATTTGGAGTGGAATATGCTGTTGCCGGACTTACAGCTTTCTATATGTTCAGGCTCTATTTCAGCGTCTTCTGGGGAAAGGACACACATTATCACCACGAACCGCATGAAGCCCCTGCAACGATGACGATCCCGCTGATCATTCTGGCTATAGGATCAGTGGTAACAGGATTTATTCCGTTTAGCACACTGGTTACGTCCGATGGTAAATCATTTGATTCTGAAATTGAATTGATGATCGCAATTCCTTCGGTATTGATTGGTTTGCTGGGAATAGGAATTGCTTATCTGATGTATAAGAAGGAAACTGCGAT
>PMIL01000015.1:0-3611 GCA_003157075.1 Bacteroidales bacterium
CCCGGTTTGTAACCAGCTGCGCTGATTGCTTTGATGATTGTTTCAAGAGCATCTTCCGTACCCTCAAGTTTTGGAGCAAAACCACCCTCATCTCCTACAGCGGTACTTAATCCGCGCTCTTTAAGGACTTTCTTTAATGAATGGAATACTTCGGTTCCCCAACGCAGTCCTTCACTGAAGGATGGAGCTCCGATTGGTCTGATCATAAATTCCTGGAAAGCGATAGGAGCATCTGAATGAGATCCTCCATTGATGATATTCATCATTGGAATCGGCAAAGTAACGGCGTTGGTACCTCCTATGTAACGAAATAACGGAAGTCCATGATAAGCAGCAGCAGCCTTGGCTACCGCCAGGGATACTCCAAGTATTGCATTTGCACCCAGGTTGCTTTTAGTTTTTGTGCCATCGAGATCGATCATTTTTTTATCAATGCCTGACTGGTCGGTAACATCCATTCCGATTATTTCTTCCGCTATAACATTATTTACATTATGGACAGCTTTGAGAACGCCTTTACCCAAATATCGTGTCTTATCGCCATCTCTCAGCTCTAAAGCTTCATTTTCTCCGGTTGATGCTCCAGACGGAACTGCTGCTCTTCCAAAATAGCCACTTTGCGTCATTACATCTACTTCAATTGTTGGATTGCCGCGGGAATCAAGAATCTCACGTGCATGAATACTAACTATCTGACCCATTGATTTTTAATTTTATATTAAACAATTATGCAATATACAAAAAAAGGGATTAAGTCATTAAGTACCTATCCCTTTTCGATTTAATATTTTTTTGACATCTTATTTTTCTTCCGGAACTGATTCACCAGCTGATTTCTCAGCTTTAGCAACCGGTTTTTCGGTTTTTTCTGTCTTTGGTTTAGCAGACTTAGGAGCTTTTGTTTCAGCAACAGCTTCGTCTTTTTTCTTTGTTGATCTTCTTCTTCTTGTTGTTTTTGTTTTTGCTGCTTCTCCACCGAGCATCGCTTCATTATAATCAACAAGTTCCATGATACACATATCAGCATTGTCGCCAATCCGGTTACCGATTTTGAGTATTCGGGTGTAGCCTCCCGGACGTTCAGCAATTTTTGGTGATACTTCTCTGAACAACTCGGCAACTGCCATCTTATCTTTCAGATAGCTGAACACCACTCTCCTTGAGTGTGTTGAGTCTTCTTTGGATTTTGTAATAAGCGGTTCAACAAAAGTACGAAGTGCTTTAGCCTTGGCTGTGGTTGTCGTAATCCTTTTATGAAGGATAAGCGATGTTGCCATATTCGAAAGCATTGCCTTTCTGTGTGAACTTGTTCTTCCTAAATGGTTAATAACTCTATTATGTCGCATTTCTCTATTTCCTTAACCAGTTTATATTAATCTTTATCTAATTTATATTTGCTTACATCCATACCAAAAGAGAGGCTCATGGATTCGAGCAATTCATCAAGCTCGGTAAGTGATTTCTTGCCAAAGTTTCTGAATTTAAGAAGGTCGTTCTTATTAAACTTCACAAGGTCACCAAGTGTTTCAACTTCTGCAGCTTTAAGGCAATTAAGTGCTCTGACTGAAAGATCGAGATCGACCAGCTTCGATTTGAGCAATTGTCTCATGTGCAGTACTTCTTCATCAAATTCCTCGTTTGCCATCTTATCATCCGAATCGAGTGTTATTTTCTCATCGGAAAAGAGCATAAAGTGATAAATAAGAATTTTTGCTGCTTCTTTAAGTGCATCTTTCGGATGAATAGATCCGTCAGTTTCAATCTCGAAAAGAAGTTTCTCATAGTCAGTCTTTTGCTCGACACGATAGTTCTCAACCGAATATTTCACATTTCGTACAGGAGTAAAAATAGCATCGATAGCAATAAGTCCAAATTCGCTGTCGACAGGTTCATTTTCTTCTGCAGGAACGTATCCTCTACCTTTATTTATGGTAAATTCTATTTGTATTTTGACATCCGGTTCCATTCTGAAGATAACGAGTTCAGGGTTTAATACCTCGAATCCGCTTAAAGAATTGTTCAGGTTACCGGCTTTAAATACGTCCTGCCCGCTAATTTTAATTGTTACTTTCTCATGGTCAACATCTTCAACCGTTTTTTTAAACCTAACCTGCTTAAGGTTCAGGATTATTTCGGTAACGTCTTCCATTACACCAGTGATGGTTGAGAACTCATGGTCAATGCCTTCTATTTTAACCGTTGTAATGGCAAAACCCTCCAGTGAGGAGAGAAGTATTCTTCTTAGTGCATTGCCGACAGTAATACCATAGCCAGGTTCAAGCGGACGGAATTCGAATTTTCCGTGTTTGTCGTCCGCTTCCAGCATTATTACTTTATCAGGCTTCTGGAATGATAAAATGGCCATAGAATTTTTCTTAATATTATTACTTGGAATACAATTCAACTATAAGCTGTTCCTTGATGTTCTCAGGAATATCAGTACGTTCAGGCACGTTCATAAATTTACCTGCCATTTGAGTATCATCCCACTCGAGCCATGAAAGTTTTGAATACTTTTTGGTTGTGAGTGAATCAACAATAGACTCGATAGATTTTGATTTCTCCCGGACGCCGATAATATCACCGGGTTTTAACTGAAAGGATGGAATATTTACAACAGTTCCATTAACAGTTATGTGTCTGTGAGATACGAGTTGACGTGCGGCAGCTCTTGTAGGAGCAACACCCAGGCGATAGACTACGTTATCGAGACGTGATTCAAGAAGCTGAAGAAGCACTGAACCAGTAACTCCTTTACTTCGAGAAGCTTTCTCGAAGGTATTCCGGAATTGGCGCTCAAGCATACCATAAGTATATTTTGCTTTTTGCTTTTCCCTTAACTGAACACCGTATTCTGAGGTCTTCTTCCTCTTTTTATTCATTCCATGCTGTCCGGGAGGAAAATTTTTCCTCTCCATATGCTTGTCGGGGCCGAAAATCGCCTCACCGAATTTTCTTGCAATTCTTGTTCTTGGGCCAGTATATCTTGCCATTTCTATATAATTTGATACTTGTTTACTATTTTATATTATTTCGGATTTCGGATTTTTGATTTCGGATTTTACTATCCGCATTCGACAATCCGCTATCCGCAATCGTTCTAAACTCGTCTTCTTCCGGGAGCACGGCAACCGTTATGAGGCATGGGTGTTACGTCAACAATTTCAGTAACTTCTATCCCTACGTTACTTATAGATCTGATTGCTGATTCACGGCCTGAACCCGGTCCTTTAACAAATACTTTAACTTTTCTCAGTCCAAGATCGTAAGCCACTTTCCCACACTCTTCAGATGCCATCTGGGCGGCATAAGGTGTATTCTTCTTTGAACCCTTGAATCCCATTTTACCAGCAGATGCCCATGAAATAACCTGACCTGAATTATTGGTCAGAGTCACAATAATATTATTGAATGAGGAATGAACATGTGCCTGGCCTGAAGGTTCAACCTTAACGACTCTCTTTTTTAATGCTCCAGTCTTCTTTGCCATAATCTATTTATTTAGTAGCTTTTTTCTTGTTTGCAACAGTTTTCTTTCTCCCTTTCCGGGTTCTGGCGTTATTTTTTGTGCTCTGTCCTCTAACAGGAAGACCAATTCTGTGACGAACACC
>PMIL01000015.1:3618-6972 GCA_003157075.1 Bacteroidales bacterium
GTCCAGTCCTGGACTTTTGCATTTCTGTCAACACCAGCCTCATCGAGGACTCTCTGTGCAATGCTCCTCCCTACTCCGTAGATGTAAGTCAGGCCAACTTCTCCTCTTTTATTTCTTGGTAAATCTACACCAACAATACGTGCCATATAAAACTTTTCTTAAATGAGTTGCAAAATTAGTTAAAATTATCCCTGTCTCTGTTTGAACTTGGGATTTTTCTTGTTAATTACGTAAATGCGACCTTTTCTCCTGACTATTTTACAATCAGCGCTTCGCTTTTTTACAGATGCTCTTACTTTCATTATCTTAATATTTCTTATTTATACCTGAATGTTATTCTTCCTTTTGTTAAATCATATGGTGACATTTCAACTTTTACCTTATCGCCTGGCAAGATCTTTATATAGTGCATTCTCATCTTTCCCGAAATATGTGCAGTTATAACATGCCCATTTTCGAGTTCCACCCTGAACATTGCATTTGACAGGGCTTCGATGATAGTACCGTCTTGCTCAATTGATGGTTGTTTCGCCATACATTTACATTTTATTTAAAACTTTTTCAATAAATTCAAAAGTCGTCAGTACCTCTGCTTTTCCTTTATCGACAGCAACAGCATATTCAAAATGTGCCGAAGGCTTACCATCAGCCGTTTTTATGGTCCATCCGTCTCTCATCTGAATGGTCTCTTTTTTCCCGGCATTGATCATAGGTTCAATACAGATAACAAGTCCTCTTTCCATTTTTGGTCCTGTTCCCTGCTTTCCCCAGTTTGCTACTTCAGGCTGTTCATGAAGTTTTCGTCCGAGACCATGCCCCACCAGTTCTCTCACAACAGAATATCCTCCGCTTTCAGCTTTTGTCTGGACTGCATAAGAGATATCTCCTACCCTGTTGCCGGCAATCGCTTCCTTAACACCTTCCTCAAGAGATGCCCTGGTAAAATCCAGAAGTCTTCTTACCTCTTTTGAAATCTCACCCACAGGAAAGGTATAAGCACTGTCTCCATACCACCCGTTTAATATTACCCCGCAATCAACCGATATTATATCACCCTCTTTCAGAATATAATCAGATGGAATACCATGAACAACTTCGTCGTTGACCGATGTACAGAGCGTATTGGGAAATCCTCCATACCCTTTGAAAGCCGGCGTTGCTCCATTATCGCGGATAAACGTTTCAGCTATCTTATCGAGATAAAGAGTGGTAATCCCGGGTTTTATAAGTGAAGCCATTTCCGCAAGTGTTCGCGACACCAGCATATTGCTCTCTTTTAACAACCCGACCTCTTCATCAGTCTTTAAATACAACATCAAAGAACGTTAATATTATTTAAATCGATGTAACGGAACCTGCTCTCCCCTTAACACGGCCCGATTTCATGAGGCCATCGTAATGACGCATTAACAGGTGACTCTCAATCTGCTGTAGCGTGTCAAGGACAACTCCCACAAGGATCAAGATGGTCGTTCCACCGAAAAACTGTGCAAACTGTGAAGTAATCCCTGCTTTAACGGCAATTGAGGGCAGGATCGCAATAATTGCAAGGAAGATGGACCCTGGCAGAGTGATCCTTGACATAATATTATCAAAGAACTCCACGGTTTTCCTTCCAGGCTTGATCCCAGGGATAAACCCTCCGTTTTTCTTCATATCCTCAGCCATTTGCACCGGATTAATGGTAATGGCTGTGTAAAAGTAGGTAAAGAGAATGATCAGAAGTCCGGTAACAACATTATACCAGAATCCGTACATATTGGAGAATGCAATGACAAATGCCGATGTTGAGCTAGAATATCCGGCTATTATTGTCGGCAGCATCATAATTGCCTGGGCAAATATTATAGGCATAACACCTGCAGCATTTACCTTCAGCGGTATATATTGACGAACGCCACCATATTGTTTATTACCTACAATTCTCCTCGCATACTGAACTGGTACACGACGCGTACCCTGAACAAGCATAACTGTGCCAAGCACAACTACAAACCATAGAATAAGTTCAACGATAAGGGCAATAGGTCCTCCTGCACCTCTCCATCTTGTTCCGGCTTCAAAAATGAAGTTAGCTGGCATACGTGCAACGATACCGATCATAATTATGAGCGATATTCCGTTCCCGATGCCTTTGTCTGTGATTTTTTCTCCCAGCCACATTACAAACATTGTTCCTGCAGTAAGAATGATTACAGAGGACATAGTGAAGAAAGGTCCCTGAAGGACAAATGCTGTAGCAGGTAATGTGCGATGTAAATTTATAAGGTATGTGGGTGCCTGGAGAATAAGAACGAGTACGGTAAGATACCTTGTATGCTGATTCATTTTTCTTCTGCCGCTCTCACCTTCTTTCTGCAGTTTCTGGTAATAAGGGAAAACGATCCCCAAAAGCTGAATTACGATTGAAGCTGAGATATATGGCATGATCCCCAGGGCGAATACAGATGCCTGGGAGAAAGCACCTCCTGAAAACATATCCAGGAGGCCCATAATTCCTGATGAAGTCTGGTTCCTCAGGTTTACGAGCTGTGAAGGATCTATTCCGGGCAGTGTTACGTATTTGCCAAACCTGTAAAGAAGTATGATGCCCAGGGTATATAGAAGTCTGGCCCTGAGGTCTTCAATCTTGAAAATGTTCTTAATTGTCTGGATCAGTCTCATGAAATTAGAGTTTTACGACGGTTCCTTTTTTTGCTTCGATGGCAGCCGCAGCTGTTTTGCTGAATGCGTGGGCATGAACTTCAAGTTTCCTTTCAAGAGTACCTTTCCCGAGTATTTTCACGAGTGCATTTTTTGAGACCATCCCTGCTGAAACAAGTACCTGCATGTCAATCTTATCAAGATTGTTCTTCTCAGCAAGATTCTGCAATACGCTAAGGTTTATGCCTTTAAATTCTCGGCGATTGACATTTTTAAACCCGTATTTCGGAACACGTCTCTGAAGAGGCATCTGTCCTCCTTCAAATCCTATTTTTTTACTATTACCTGACCGCGACTTTGCGCCCTTATGACCTCTTGTTGACGTACCTCCTCTTCCAGAACCTTGTCCGCGACCAAGACGCTTGCCTTTTTTTACTGATCCTTTAGCAGGTTTTAAGTTACTTAAATCCATAACTCTGTATCTTATATATTATATCTTAAATATTTTCAACTTTAACCAGGTGTCTGACCTTTTCCACCATACCCAATATCTGGGGAGTAGCTTCATGTTCAACACTATGATTTAATTTACGGATACCCAGGGCCAGAAGAGTTCTCTTCTGTCTTTCGGGTCTGCCGTTCTTGCTTTTTACCTGAGTAATACGAACTTTTGCCATCGCAATATGCTTTACTAACCGTTAAATACTTTTT
>PMIL01000292.1 GCA_003157075.1 Bacteroidales bacterium
TAAAATAGTTCTCTGAATTTGGTTGTATATTCCGAAATTAATTGACCCCCTGTTCCGATTTAATTGACCCCTCATTCCGGACAATTGACCCCCCTGGATTTGGTGATATTAGCTGACATTCCGGCATATTGACCCCTCTATGGGAAAAATATTGAATGACATTCCGGCAAATTGACCCCCCTTGATCGTTGAGTTTTTTCCTTTGTGGGAAAAAATATGTGATGGCAAGAAGGACAATAGAAATGGAAGTTAAAAAACAGATCAGCATTTTACANNTATCTTGATAGTTCAGAGGGTATTGAACGAGATCACTCTGATGAATCCCGTAGGGAAGATCTGCACGTTTTTTTACCCTATTGCCAGAGCGAGCTTCCACGCAAGGGTGTAACCCGTCAGATATTATGGGCAGAGTATCGGGGCAGGTATCCTGGGGGATACAGCTACAGTCAGTTCTGTGAGTATTTAAAGCAATATCTTGATCGCAAGGATGTATCACTTCATATCGAGCAGCAGCCCGGAGACAAGCTATATATTGATTTTGCAGGATCAAAGATGTCCATCGCTGATCCATACACTGGTGAGATAAAAGAAATGGAAGTCTTTGTTGCTGTTTTGGGTTATAGCGGCAGAACATATGTCAGAGCTTGTGAGAGCCAGCGGAAGGAAGACTTATTATCTTGTATTGTTAGAGCTTTAAATTACTTTGGAGGGGTTCCAAGAGTTCTTGTACCAGATAATCTTAAGTCTGCCGTAGATAAGGCTAATCCTTATGAAGCAGAAATAAACAGGGATCTCCTTGATCTAGGTAACCATTATGATATGGCCATCCTTCCTGCAAGAAGTCTCAAGCCAAGGGATAAGGCATGGGTTGAGAGGATGGTTCAGATTATTTATACCCGGATTTACGCACCACTTCGCAACCAGGTATTTACCAACCTTGATAATCTTAACGATGCTATCCTCGAAAGACTTGAATCTCATAATGATCAACCATTGCAGGGGAGAAAAGAGAGTCGCAACATACTTTTTGAAACCGAAGAAAAACAACATCTCCATCCTCTGCCACATGATTACTGGGAACTGAAAGAATATCTTCAGGTCAAGGTTATGAAGAACTGCTATGTTCAACTTCACAGGGACAGACATTACTATAGCGTTCCTTACCACTATATTGGACAGAAAGTAAAACTGGTTTATACTGCCACATATGTTGCCGTCTATCTGCATGGGGAAAGGATATCATATCATCTGCGTGATCGTACTCCCTACAAGTACACAACAGTAAAAGAACATCTTCCCTCAACCCACCAGTTTGTTAGTGAATGGAACCCCGGAAAGTTCATAGAATGGGCAGGGCACATACATACTGATGTTGAGTCTTATATAAGAAAGGTGCTTGATAATAAATCATATCCTGAGCAAACATACCGAAGCTGTGTTGGCATTTTATCCTTTGAAAGAAAAGCCGGAAAAGACAGGATGATTGCTGCTTGTCAGAGAGCTTCAAGCTTCGGAGCATATAATTACAAAGTTATCGCACAAATTATTGGTAATAAGCTTGACAGGATAAATCCTAAAGAAGAGCAAATCACAATGCCTATTCATGAGAATATACGAGGAGCAAACTATTATAAATAACTAATTAAAACTTAATGCCTATGACACATGAGATCCAACAACTTATGCAGAACCTGAGACTCCCTGGAATGAGAGCTGCATATGACGGAATAATATCTACGAAGAACCTTCATTCAATCGGCAATGATGAGTTATTAAATCTGATCCTGCAGGCAGAATGGGATGAAAGAGAAAACTCCAAAGCAAACCGGAGATTACAGAATGCTAAGTTCCGAATGCGTGCTTCAATGGAGGAGATAGACTTCTTCACTCCCAGAGGACTTGACAAAACACAATTGCTTCGCTTTGCTGACGGCAGCTTCCTTAAACATGGAGAAAACATCCTGATAACCGGTCTTACTGGTGTTGGCAAGAGTTATATTGCTTCTGCCCTTGGTCATCTCGCCTGCCAGCTGGGGTATAAGGTTAACTACTTTATTGCACAGAAACTATTTGCAATGTTAAGAATGTCCAGAGCAGATGAATCATATATCAGACAGACTAAGCGACTTGAAAAACAAGACCTTCTTATCATTGATGACTTTGGGATGCAGCCTCTTGATGAGATGTCAAGAATGATGCTACTTGAAATTATCGAGGACCGTCATCAAAAAAGTTCGACTATCATTGCATCACAACTGCCGGTTGAAAAATGGTATGATGTCATTGGTGAAAGTACTGTGGCTGATGCAATACTTGACAGACTGGTGCATACATCTCATCGGATCGAATTATCCGGAGAATCTATGAGAAAGAAGAAAAAAGTATAATTTTAACAGATTAATCGTTCATTGCATACTTAACAACGATCGCCCTTCGGGGTTGTTGCCTCCGGCAGAGGGGTCAATAACCCGGAATGAGGGGTCAATTAGTCCGGAATAAACATTTGGTTTTATTGAATGGCCTTAGTTAATTGTAAATCCATTCACATTTGGTTCTAATTAACATCATTAAACACAGGAGGTTATATGATACGTCGATTGTTTTTCTCAAAATCTGCCGCATTGCCTTTAATTGGATCTCTTGGTATAAATCCACCATTAAAGGAAAAAACTCTCAGGATACTAATGAAAAGTGCATTGGGATCTGATGATCCTACGAAAGCTGCGTTTCCCTTCCTGCATAGTCATGCTCTCGCAGAGGCAGGCCATGAGGTGCAGAATTTCTTATTAGATGAAGCCGTTACGCTCATGCGTAAGTCGGTTGCCAATTCTGTTGTACCCGTTGGATGGCCTCCTTTATCTGAAATTCCGGATAAAGTAGTTGAAAAAAAAATTACAATATATGCATGCGGAGCATGCTCCCGCGCCAGGGGTGTATTGGATTCAGATTTAGCAAACTTTGGTGCCAAATTTGGGAACCCCACTATCTTTGTATCTTTGGTAGAGTGGTCAGATAAGATTATTACAGAGTAATCTTGTAATAGAGTACTGTTATTCTTTTAAAATACACTGATCTCGTTTTATAATTGAACTGCGGAGCGGTTGCACTTAGAACAAAAATATCCGGAAACCTGGTATTAGCTTGCGCATCACTGATTAGAGAAATATTTAAAAATTATTTCAAAATTGTATAAACTGATTAATTTTAAACCGCATAATAATCTTTAGAATAACTATATGAAAAAAATAATTTGTTCCCTAAAAATAATATTGCTGATTATAAGCGTTCAATGTTTATCATTAAGGTCCTTTTCTCAGAAAGCCATCGAAAAAAATGAAACCAAAAGGAATAATCATGAGATCCCATCCAATATCAAGGCACTTATAAACAGAACATTGAGTCAAAGTTATGAACAACTGAATACAGACTGGTTTGGAACTATACAAGCTGAAGCAATCCTTCATTGGGTGCCAAAAGGCTATCCTGAAGGAAATGACTTTGTTACAAACTGGCTTAAATATCATATTGAACATGACACTAGAATGACAGATGAGGAATATCTGAAAACCTACCAGGGGAATAGTGGAAGAGTAATACGGAATGGGGTCCTGCCATTTTCAATTTACTGTGGTACATTGGGTGTGGCATTTCCCTGCTATTCTCTTTATAAGCTGACAAAAAATTCTGATGCCAGGAATGTTTGCATTTCAGTTGCTGATGCGATATTACAATACTCAGCCCGTGATCGGTTCGGATATATAGCACACGATGATAATTCATATTGTAACTGGTGTATACCTGATGGAGGATATTTCTCTGTCAGAGGTATGGCAGATGCTTCTGAGCTGGTTGATAAAAATACTTCGAAAGTGTATATGAAAAATGCTGTTTACCAGGCAAAAGTTTCCATTCAGCTTTTTTTTGATAATGACAAAAAATTAACAAGGACACTCTATAATCTTGATACCGGAGAACCTGGTAAAACTTACTGGTGCAGAGCTTCGGGATGGATGGTCTACACTTTGACAGCATTGCTCAGGCACCTCCCTGAGAATCATCCTGACTATAAATATTTTATGGATATTTACCAACAGATAGTTGACGGATTGGCACAATACCAGGGGCCTAACGGAGGTTTGCGGGTCTGGGTAAATGATCCTGCGTCTCCTGAAGAGGTGACATCTACAGCAATGACTGCAGGATGCATCAGGGAAGCGATTGATAGAGGATGGCTGCCTGAAAGTTATGACAAGTATGTGCAGAAAGCATGGAGGTTTATACTAAGTTGTGTTTCAGAAGATGGAAAAATCAGAAATGCTTATACAGGATGGGCAATTCCTGCTGAGCAGAAAGAATTAAAGATGGATGAGAAAGAAATGGGATATATTCCCGGCATCATTCTCATGGCAGCAGCTCAAATCCTATAATTAATGCAGGTTTTTAATATCTTGATCATGAATTATACCTTGAGGTAATGAATTCAAATAGTTTTCCAATTCTTTCATTTTATTACATATCTTGGTTTTAATGAACTCATTAATGAATTAGTTTAA
>PMIL01000052.1:0-2567 GCA_003157075.1 Bacteroidales bacterium
TGTTCAGTTGACTCTGGCAAATCCAGTGGTTAATGGCAATGTTGTAACTGTTGCCTATACAAAGCCTGCCACAAGTCCTTTGCAAACAAGTGCATCAGGACAAGCGATTACAATAGCCGCACAAGCCGTTACCAACAAAGTCACTGCTACTGTAACACCGGCTTACGTCAGCTCTTCGATTGAAAATGCAACACCAACAGTACTTACGTTGACTTATAATCTGGCTCTGGGAACAACAATACCCGCCACTTCAGCCTTTTCTGTTTTGGTAAATGCAGTAGCCAGGACAGTCAGTTCTGTTTCTGTTTCAGGAACAAAAGTTCAGTTGGTATTAGCCAGTGGAATAAAATATGGGGATATAATTACATTTGGTTATACAAAGCCTGCAGCCAATGCGTTACAGACCGTAGCCGGAGGCCAGGCAGCAACTATCTCCGGCCAGTCAGTAATCAATAATCTTGCCAATCCTGCTAAAGATGCGTTACCAATTACAATTACGATGACTATCTCCCCGAATCATCATATCAACAGAATTTTGAATATCTTATTAGTATATACCGGTTCACTGGCAACACAAGCAGCTTCCATAACACCAGAGATTATCAGGATCTCGGATCTTACGGGGAAACTATTTAATGAGACCTTTTTAACCACCGGAGTAACCAGTGTTAAGATTCCAGTAAATCTCCGATCAGGTATTTATAACGTTATATTATCAACAGCCGGAGTACAGATGGCGGCACAAAGAATGATAGTATACTAAATATCAAACAATTCATCAGGAAAGGGTTGAAATTACCATGCTGTAATTTCAACCCTTTTCTTATTGTTTCCTGTGTTTATGTTCTGATTTACTGAACAGATGTTGAAAAACAACCTGTCCTATAGCCCTGATATATTCTGCTTTTTGAGCTATTAGTTTTGAAATACCTAATTGAAAAACAGAGCCAAGGATTACTCTGATTTTACTTGGGGACTCTCTGATAAATAATTTCTTAATCAGATATCCGGTAACCATACCTAAAGTTGTTCCCGAAATATTCTCCATCAGGTGTGATGTAGTAAAAAGTTCCTTCAAAGTATTAGTCAGAATATTAACGGGTTTTAAACTTTCATAAGTAATTACTAATTCCTCCTTCAGTAGCCTTCCTTTCTCTATCTGTTCGGTCTCCAGAGCTTTAATTGCATCCTTTAACCCGGTTACAGTGGTTATATTTTGCATTGGGTTCCCTATTTAAGCATATGTTTTACGAAATAATTCCCAACAAGCCTCTTAAACCATTCATTAAGAAAGAAATGTATGATGATGCCTGCCAGGATATAAAATGCCGCTACAAGAAAGAAGCCATAAAATATTTTACCAAGCATTTCACCCAACCAAAAAGCAATGCCCAGATTCAAAAAAAGCAGGAATGATGCAATAAGCAAAATAAAAACAGAAAGAGGAATTAAAGATGAGACAATATCTGTCGATTTGTCGAGTGCTTTAAGCTTGATCAATTCGAAACTTGTTATACCATAGTCTGTTGCTTTTTCAAAGAGTGAATCGAGCAAATTAGTATTGTCCTCCATGCTTTATGTATTGATAAGAACGTTTATAATTTTGTGATGACCAGTTGCTTATTATATATCACAGCCATGTTCAGGCGGTGGCTGTTCTAGGTTCCTTTTTTGCATCCCGGGATTTAGATTTTGATTTCTCTGAAAAGTCTGAAATGTCTTCTTTAACCTCATCTGCTTTTACTGAAAGAGAGTCAAGAAATTCCTCGAATTTATCTCTCAGATCCTCTGTAATATTCTCTCCTTTTTTTATTATTCTCTTCCTGGTATTCCAACCTTTGTCAGGAGCAAATAAAACTCCTAATGCTGCACCAACAGCAACTCCTGCCAAAACTCCTAATAATACTTTTCCTTTGCTCATAACTATTAAATTTAGTGATAACTGTAAAGTCATTATTCTAAGAAAACCTTCTTCCCCTGATAATCCTTAGTAATACAGCGATAATGGCTATTACCAGCAGAATATGTATAAGTCCGCCGAGATTATATCCAACAAAACCTATCGCCCAGGCAATTACCAGGATTACAGCTATGAGATAGAGTAGATTCCCCATTTTAATAAAAGTTTTCTTCAGGCATTTGCCTGACAAAGAATAAACAAAACTAATACATAAAATGTTCTGACTTAATATGAATTTGGGATTATTCCTTTTTTAGCCTTGACAATCTTGAAATCAGATGTGTTATGAAAGGTAATTGAAGGAAAATTTTCTCTTGCCAGTTTTAGCATCCATTCACTTTCAGCAAAAAAGACCGGATTATGTTCTTTATCATAAGCTATAGCACTTCCTTTTCTTTTCAGAAAATCTTCAAGTTCTTTTTTATTATCTGTTGTTATCCAGCAAGCTTTAATAAATGGCAGATGAGAAAAGCTGCATCTGGCGCCATACTCGTGTTCCAGCCGGAATTTAATAACCTCATATTGCAGCTCACCTACCGTACCTATTATCTTGCGGTTACCTGGCTGTTGTACAAATAGTTGTGCAACTCCTTCATCAGTCATCTGT
>PMIL01000052.1:2613-6543 GCA_003157075.1 Bacteroidales bacterium
ATCCTTTTTTCTGACCTGGTATGATAATAAAACTTATTCCTCTCAAATCTGCCGGAACTTATCCGCATAAAAGCTATTCTGTCGTGATGCTTTGGGTCGAGGTTAGCATGTATCTTAAATATGAAGCCGGTTAATTGCTCTTCAAACGGTTCAACTGCGCGTTCTGAGGCCTGAATTGTTCCGGGACTTGGAGCAATTTCAAGAAATGTTTCCAACAATTCAAGCACCCCAAAATTATTTAATGCACTTCCAAAAAACAGCGGGGCCAGGTAACCCTCCCGATAAAGTGACATATTGAATGTTTCGAACATATCATCAACAAAATCAATTTCTTCCAGTAGTTTGTTTATACTTTCTGACCCTACAAAATCCACCAATTTCGGATCTTTGATATCGTTGGTGGAGATAAGGCTTTCGGAAATACTTGTTTTATCGGGTGCAAAAATCTGGATATCTTTTTTATGAAGATTATAAACACCCTTAAACTGCTTTCCGTTACCAATAGGCCATGTATACGGACAGATTGCTATTTTCAACTCCTTTTCAAGTTCATCAAGCAAATCAAACGGGTTAATTCCCTCCCGGTCCATCTTGTTTACAAATACCATAACCGGTGTGTTTCTCATTCTGCATACATCCATCAGCTTACGCGTCTGTTCTTCGACACCTTTCACACTATCTACAACAAGTATTACACTGTCGACCGCGGAGAGTGTACGGTATGTATCCTCAGCGAAATCCTTATGTCCCGGAGTATCTAGAATATTAACCCTGATATTATTATAATCGAATGCCATCACGGAAGTGGAAACTGAAATACCCCTTTGCTTCTCAATCTCCATGAAATCGGATGTGGTTGTTTTCCGTATTTTATTGCTTCTTACTGCACCTGCTGTCTGTATAGCTCCGCCAAAAAGGAGCAATTTTTCAGTCAGGGTGGTCTTGCCGGCATCGGGGTGACTGATTATTGCAAATGTTCTTCTTTTCCTGATTTCACTCTTTAAGTCCATAAATAAAAAATTGAAAAATACTTTTCAGTTATCTAAACATTAAACTGTAATTATTCGGGATTTTTTTTACATGATGCCACAAAAGTAGTAAAAAACCCATCTCGCAAAGCTATTTTATTAAATTTGCATTTATAAAAAATAAAGGACGTTCATTTGAATTTTCATTGAAAGCGTNNAAATTCATTTGGTAAATCTGACAATGTTCAGGATATAAGCCAGACTATGAAAAGTCAGGATCCAAGCTCAAAAGTGGTAATAGAAAAAATGGATATTACAGTTACACCATGTAAGGATTGCATAAAAATTTCAGAACTGCTGGCAAACAAAAAAACTTATTCAGGAAAAACTGTAAAAGTAACGGGTCAGGTCACAAAATATAATCCACAAATCATGGGAAAGAACTGGGTTCATATTCAGGATGGCTCAGAATTCCAGGGGGGATTCGATCTCACCATTACTACGGCTGAAAGCGTGACTGTTGGTTCTACAATAACTTTTGAAGGCAGAATTGCGCTGGATAAGGATTTTGGATACGGATACTTTTATGCCGTACTGATGGAAGAAGGAAGACCGGTACAGTAACTTTTGAGTTTTGAATTTTAAGACAATCACGTGGAATTCGCCACGACTCCTTTTTCTCAATTCAGACCCGAAGGCGGTGCATCGCCAGGTTCAGATCCCCACTTATAATTGGGTCTGGAACCCATCGTCAGAATCAATACACCTCCTTCTTTAATCTCATCCCAGCTGAACCATGGTTTATTTAATTCATGCCCGTTCAATGTTGCTTTCAGAATATATTTGTTTTGCCTGTTGCTGTCTTTTGCAATTATTTTGAAAGTCTTATTGTTTTGAAGTCTGATATTAATATTTGTAAATACCGGACTTCCGATATTAAATGCTGGAATTCCGGGAGTTACCGGATAAAATCCCATGCTGGAAAAAACCACAAACGCAGAAAGTCCTCCACCGTCTTCATCACCGGGAATGCCAAATGGGGTGTTGGTAAACCAGGTGTCGAGCAGCATGCGGACCCTTTGTTGTGTTTTCCATGGGGCACCTGCATAGTTGTATAAATAAGGTATATGCAAGCTTGGTTCGTTTCCCATTACAAACTGGCCCACCTGTCCGGTGGCATCGGGCATCTGCTGAAGGTAATCAGGTTTCCATTTACCCAGCGGCTCAATGAATAACTGATCAAGTCTTTTTACAAATTTCTCCGGTCCACCCAGAAGTTTAACTAATCCTGAAATGTCATGCTGTACATCCCAGAGATATGTCCATCCGTTGTTCTCGTCATAATAATCACGGTTTCCAAGACCTCCGGAAAATTTCGGATCAAAATCNNAGAAAATAGTTATAGTCATCATTCTTATTTAGCGCTTTTGCCAGCCGGGCAAGACACCAGTCGTCATAGCTGTGTCCTAAGGTAAGCGCTACTGCCTGTCTTTTTTCAAAAGGATGAACTAATGCAACTGTCTCCTTCTCGCCTTGATTTAATGCAGGATAATATCCTTTGTCGAGATAAAAACTGTCAAGAGAGCACATCGGACCATTTCTCCATGGAAGCATTGTCGCTTCCATCGCGTTCTTTTTAAGTCCTTCATAAGCTTTTTGAATATCAAAATTCCTGATACCTTTAAAATACGCATCTGCAATTATTGCAGCTGAATGGTGTCCATTCATACAAGGATTATCACCAAAGAGGATTGGAAATGAAGGCATCCATCCACCCTGTTCATACATCCTGATATAAGATTGTATTTTAAGTCCTTCAATTTCAGGGTTAATCAAAGCATGCAAGGGATGAGCTGCACGATAAGTATCCCACATCCAGTCGTCTACATAGAAAGTTGTGTCATTGTCATTATGAATGCTGTCATCAAAACCGCTGTAGTACCGTCCGTTTTCAGAAATATTGACCATCCTTTCATATGTCCTGTATAAGGCAGTATAGAAAACGGTTTTCTGGTCCATTGTACCACCCTGAACTTCTATCTTTCCAAGTGCTTCATTCCATTTTTCTCTTCCTTGCTTCTTAACCGATTCAAAGTTCCAGTCGGGAATATTCTTTTCAAGATTTTTCTTTGCCTGTTCAGCATCAACGAATGAGACTCCCATCTTTACTCCTGTTTTTTCATTCTCAGGAACATTAAAAGTCAGATTTACAACCGGGTTAACGCCTTCAAGTCCGCTAATGCCTGTTGCAGAATGATTTGAGGAATCCGATATTGAATCAGAAATAAAACTTTTCTCAGTCTTCAGATAGAAGAAGACTTTTATTTTGTCATGGTAAACCTCATACCCTTCCACGGTGTTGTGGTCGGTCACCTTTAATGAACCTTTTGTATTTATTGCCAATGAAAGGTTCTTCTGTTCTTTCTTATTCCATGAGAACCGGTAAAAAGAGGATTTCTCTGATACTGTAAACTCAAGATTAATATCAGGATCCTCAAGCCAGACAGAATAATAGTAAGGAGTACAAACCTCATAATCATGATCATAATAGCTCTGCCATAATTCGGGATCTGCGGTTCGTTTTCCGCTTGAAGGCATCAGCAATCCTGCTGAACCGTTGCGATGTCCGCAAAGGATAAACGGAAATCCTTTAATCTTTTCAGCCTGGTAATTACCGGGGATGCGATGAATACGCATCATACTATTTGGTAAATTAACCAGAGGAACCGTCGTTTCCAATAAAGGACTGATACCACCTATATTTGGATTTACCAGATCAACCGGACCATCGCTCTTTTGAGAACATGATGTAAGTATCAGACTGGCACATGCAATAATTAAGTTGCAGGACTTCATAATAATAATCTATTTTATCCAGTTAATTCTGGCCGATTTTACATCCCGTGAGTTGGTACCCACGTATATGATAAAATCACCTGGTTCCCAGTCATATTTCAGATCA
>PMIL01000089.1 GCA_003157075.1 Bacteroidales bacterium
CAAGAGGGATATAAGTTACATCCCTGATTGTTTTGGTTATAATTTTATTGCCTGTTGTCATGGAAGGTCTTAATATAGGATCAGTTCCGTCAACCTCGATAAGAACTTCAAATACTTTGGCATCGGCATTAGGAAGCTGCTCCCCGATATTTGCTACATTGGTAACTGTTCCTGTATAAGTTTTTTCAGGAAAAGCATCTACTGCAATCTCTACATGCTGGCCTGGTTTGACTTTGCTCACATCAATTTCATTAACATATGTCTTTGAGATCATTGATGACATATCAGGAAGTGTAGCAACTACATTATCCCACGGATTTATTGAAGAGCCCAGCTTTCTTTTTGCTCCCATCCTGTCTCTTTTATATATGATCATTCCGTCTGAAGGGGCTTTTATAATAAATTTTGAAAGAACTGTCTGCAAGTCTGAAACTCTTTGCTGCTGTTCCGAAAGATTATTTTTATTAGTCCTCATGTCCGATTTTGCCTTTTCAACCTGAAGCGAATAGCCTTTGATAGACTGATCAAGAGAGCGGTTTGCTTTGTCCAGAGCAATTTCAGCCTGACGAATTGTTGTAGGAGGTTCATATTTTGATTGCTGAAGTGTTATCCCGGCTTCCTCAACCGAAAATCTCAGGTTTTTGATATTATCTCTCAGATTACTTAAGGTAACTGCAGTATCGAGTATTTTCATTTCAAGGTTAGTCTCATAGGTTGTGAGTCTTTCCAGTTCATCTTTCAGACTATTATCAAATGCTGTCCTGTCCAGAGTGGCAACATATTCGTCTTTCTTAACTTCTGTCCCTTCAGCAACAATATCTGTTATTTTTATGTCCATCACTCTGATACCTCTGCTCTGAGTAAAATCGGGCCCGAAAATATCGGTGGAATTTTTAGCCTGCAGTTCTCCTGTTGTTGTTACGACAATATCAAACTGGCCTTTCACTGACTGAGCATAGAGATTTGTCACCTCTTTTTTGGAAGTCGCTTTACTGATAATAATCAATATGATGATAGCAGCAACAACAATGATAGCAGTGATAATAAGTGTTCTTTTCATCATTTAACAATTGATTTAAAAGGTATGATGCAGCTGGTGCTTACTAAATGTTCTTTATTAAAGTACTTATTAATAAAGCGTACCCGGTCCATCTGAAATTCTAAAAATTAGTAGATCAAAATAATCAGCACTAAAGTATTAAAAAGGGCTCTTCCTTTTCAACCATTAACAATTTTTAACACGATTGCCCGGCAGGTGTTAAAATATAATTATCCCTGCTGTTGAATTAATTCCAGTGATTTTATTAAAACAGAATGCGATCAGTTTCTTTTAACTATACCTATAACTTTATCAGCCAGAGTATTTGCCTCATCATTTGTTCTTCCTTCAGCATAAATACGCATGATTGGTTCAGTATTTGATTTCCTGATCTGAACCCAGCCATTGGGATCTCCAACCCATAAGCCGTCTCTCTCATCCATTAAATGACCTTTAAAGCTATCTTTTACGGCATTTATGATCTGAATAAAATCAACAGCCGGGTCCAGAGTAAGCTTCTTTTTGGCAATTACATAATCCGGATATGTTTTTCTTAAAGCTGAACAGCTCATTTTACTTTTTGCCAGATGTGAAAGAAAAAGTGCAATTCCTGCCAGTGCATCACGACCATAATGCAATTCGGGGTAAATCACTCCTCCATTACCTTCTCCTCCAATAACCGCTCCTCTTTTTTTCATCTCTTCAACAACATTTACCTCACCTACTGATGCTGAAAAATGTTTGCAGCCATAGCTCTCAGTAATATCTTTTAAGGCTTTTGTTGAAGAAAGATTTGACACTGTATTTCCAGGGGTATTTTGCAAAATATAATCTGAGACCGAGACAAGAGTATATTCTTCACCGAACATCTTCCCGTCTTCACAAACAATAGCCAGCCGGTCCACATCAGGGTCAACAACAAAGCCAAGATCAGCTTTTTCATTTATTACAAAATCAGAAATACCTTTGAGGTTTTCAGGCAGTGGTTCAGGGTTATGGGCAAAATTACCATCAGGAGTTGTATTCAACCCAATCACTTTTTTCACTCCCAGGGACTTTAGCAACTGAGGCAGAATTATTCCTCCCACCGAATTGATACAATCAATTGCAACAGTAAATTCTGCTGCTCTGATAGCTTTTGTATCCACAAGTTTCAAAGCAAGTATCAAATCAATATGTCTTTCACCCCAGGAATCATCCTGTTCAAGAGATCCCGTCAGGTCATGGGAAATAAAATTAAAGTCTTCTCTGGCAGCTATCCCGAGTACTTCCATCCCGTCATTTGATGAAAGGAATTCCCCTTTCTCATTGAGCAGTTTCAATGCATTCCATTCAGCAGGGTTATGGCTTGCAGTAATTATAATTCCTCCATCGGAGTGAGTGCCGGTAACTGCCATCTCCACAGTTGGTGTTGTTGCCATCCCCAGATCAACCACACTGATTCCAAGACTGCGTAAAGTGGTAATTACAAGACTGTTTACCATACTTCCTGACTTGCGGGCATCACGACCCACAATTACTTTTAAACCACTTCTTTTATGTCGGGTCTGGATCCAGGTACCGAATGCTGCTGCGAATTTAACAATGTCTACCGGTGAGAGGCATTCTCCCGGTTTTCCTCCGATTGTACCACGTATTCCGGAAATAGATTTTATTAAGGCCATTATTTTAGGGTTTTCAGATTTACAAAGGTGCGAAAAAAACATTAAATCATAATATTGGCAAATAATCGTACCTTTGCACCCTGATAATTAACTGATATGGAGAATAGAAAACCTGCAGGCAGGTCCGTAAAAAAATATGAAAGACCTGATGCAAGTAAAAAGAGCAGCAGACCTGGAGGCAGACCAGATACAAGACCCGGAAAATCATTCCTGAAAGACAATAACAAGGAGATTGAATTAATCAGGCTCAACAGGTTTATTGCTAATAGCGGAGTATGTTCAAGAAGGGATGCCGATGAACACATAAAAAACGGTCTCATATCAGTAAATGGCAGTGTTGTCACCGATCTTGGAACTAAAGTGACTTATAAGGACGAAGTTAAATTCAAAAACAAACGGCTTTCAGCTGAAAAAAAGGTTTATATACTTATGAATAAGCCTAAAGACTACGTCACTACAGTTGAAGATCCTCACGCTGAACATACAGTACTCGAACTTATCGGAGATTCTTGTCCTGAAAGAGTATATCCTGTAGGACGCCTGGATAAGGCAACAACCGGTGTTCTGTTGCTTACAAATGACGGAGACCTTGCAGGAAAACTTACTCATCCTAAATATAAAAGAAGAAAGATTTATCATGTCTTTCTCGATAATCCGGTCACAAAGAACGATCTATTAAAGCTTACAGAAGGTATAGAACTCGATGGCATGACTATAATAGCTGACGCTGTATCTTACGCTGATCCTGACGACAAGAGTCAGATAGGTATTGAGCTTCACTCGGGCCAAAACAGAGTCATTCGCAGAATGTTTGAGAGCCTTGGCTATAAAGTAAAGAAACTTGACCGGGTATATTTTGCCGGACTTACCAAAAAAAATGTACAGAGGGGAAAATGGCGGTATCTCAACGATAAGGAGGTAAGTATGCTTAAACGTGGTATATTTTAATCTTTAAAGATGAGTCACAGATCAGGTTTTGTAAATATTCTGGGAAATCCTAATGTAGGGAAATCGACTATAATGAACGCTCTGGTAGGCGAAAAACTATCTATTATTACTGCGAAAGCACAAACAACCCGCCACCGGATAATGGGAATAGTCAATGGTGATGATTTTCAGATAGTATATTCTGATACTCCGGGAATCCTCCGGCCTCAGTATAAATTACAGGAGACCATGATGAATTTTGTCAATTCAGCCCTTACCGATGCAGACACGATCTTATATGTTTCAGATATATTGGAGCATAACGCCTTCGAGGGGGAATATATTGACAAGATTAAGGAATCGGGAATACCTGTCATAATTGCATTAAACAAAGTTGACCTTACAAATCAGGAAGAACTGGAGAAAGTGGTTGCCTCATGGCATAATGCATTCCCCGATTCGCCTGTCATCCCGATCTCAGGTCTCAGGAAATTTAACCTCGATTCNNAAAGATCAGCTCACCGACAAATATGAAAGGTTTTTTGCTTCGGAGATCATACGCGAGAAAATCCTGGTGCATTACCAGAAAGAAATCCCTTATTCTGTTGAAATAGAAATTGAAAGTTTTAAAGAAGAAAAAGCAATCATTAAGATAAGAGCTGTGATCCATGTAACCCGCGACAGTCAGAAAGGGATAATTATCGGTCATAAAGGATCTATGTTAAAAAGGGTTGGAACAGAAGCCAGGAGGGATATGGAAGGGTTTTTCAACAAAAAGGTATTTCTTGAACTTTATGTGAAAGTTACCAAGGACTGGAGAGATAAACCTCTTATTCTTAAAAGATTTGGTTATCAGTAGATTTAAATATTAAAATATTTTATGAGCAGAATAGTTGCAATAGTAGGAAGACCAAATGTTGGGAAATCGACACTTTTCAACAGGCTTACCGATTCCAGGGAAGCAATAGTTGATGAAGTAAGCGGAGTAACGCGTGACCGCAACTATGGTGTTTCATTCTGGAATGGTGTCGATTTTTCTGTGATCGATACAGGGGGATATGTTCAGAATTCTGATGATGTATTTGAAGAAGAAATAAATAAACAGGTTTTACTTGCTATTGAAGAGTCTGATCTCATTCTTTTTATGGTTGATGTTACCTGTGGTATTCACGAAATGGATACCTCTGTAGCATCTCTGCTNNGATTATTTTCCATTAAGTTCAATGAATGGAAGCGGTACCGGTGAATTGCTAGATGAGGTTGTGAAAAACCTGCCTGTGGAAGAACCGGGATTAGTACCTGACTTGCCCAAGATAGCAATTGTTGGCCGCCCGAATGTGGGAAAATCCTCTCTGGTGAATTCTCTTCTTGGGGAAGAACGGAATATCGTCACTCCCGTTGCCGGCACCACTCGCGATTCNNAAAAAGGGAAAAGTAAGCGAAGATATTGAGTTCTATTCGGTTATGAGAGCCGTTAAAACCATTGAGAATTCAGATATATGCCTTCTTCTTATTGATGCAACCAGAGGAATCGAGTCACAGGATCTTAACATAATGTCCCTTATTCAGAAGAACAATAAAGGGATGATAGTCTTGGTTAATAAATGGGATCTTATAGAAAAAGACAACAAAACAACAATCATTTTTGAAAATGATATACGGGAAAAAACTGCCCCTTTTACTGATTATCCCATTCTATTCATTTCTGCAATTAATAAACAGCGTATTCACAAAGTCCTTGAACTGGTCGAGCAGGTCGTCCAGAATAGAAACCGGAAGATAAGTACATCCGAGCTGAACGAGGTTATGTTACAGGTTATTAAAAATAATCCTCCGCCAGCATTAAAAGGTAAATATGTTAAGATCAAGTTTGTTACTCAACTTCCTATTTATACTCCGGCATTTGCATTTTTTTGTAATCTTCCTCAATATGTGAAAGATCCATACAAAAGGTATCTGGAAAACAGGATGAGAGAAAAATTTGATTTTACAGGTGTCCCTATCAGGATATTTTTCCGAAAAAAATGATCAAATTTGGTGTGGTTTTTGTTCATTAACTTTTATTGACTCACAACCATGAAAAAAATTGTTTGCCTGCTGTTTGCTTTAATTTTCATTATTGGCATGAATTCATGCCGTAAGGTTGCCGAGTTACCTGCAACTCCTCATATTGATTTTACAAGCTTCACAATCTTTGACACATTGGATATTCTGGGAAATACTTCAAAGGGTGGACGACTTAAGTTTCATTTTGAAGACGGGGATGGTGATCTGGGACTGAATCCACCAACAGATGGTCAGATTGATTCCACAAACTTATTTTTCACGCTTTTCAGAAAAACCGGAGGAGTTATGGCTCAGGCTCCTGATAATGACCCTTTAAAACCGCCTGAATTCAGGATACCATATATGGAGAGACTTGGACAGAATAAAATACTTAAAGGAACTATCTCTGTCACTTTCCTTTATCTCTTTTATAATCCCACTGATACAATCAAGTATGATTTCTATATTAAGGACAGGGCTCTCAATATAAGTAATGTTGCCTCTACAAGCGAAATTATACTTGGAGTGAATAATACTTATAAATAAAATTATCAGACTTTTACGCCCATTAAAAGCACATCATCAACCTGATCATAGGTTCCTTTCCAATCGAAATAGAATTTTGCCATAGCTTCTCTTTGCGTGTCCATTGGCAATTTTGATATTTGCTCTATCATTCGTTTTAACCTGGCTATTTTAAGCTTTTTGCCATCAGGTCCTCCAAACTGGTCAGGAAGTCCGTCAGAGAAAAGGTATATGGTATCTCCTTCTTTAAGATAATACTCCTGATCATCAAAGAATTTCTCAACAACCGATTCTCCGCCCACTGATGATCTGTTACCTTTAATGTAAAACGGTTCTCCATCGAGAACCAGAATAACAGGCCGCATTGCAGAGGCGAATCTGACATGCCGTGTTGAAATGTTAAATTCACACACCACCATGTCCATGCCGTCATTTGATACACCCAGTTCAACGTTCTGGTTGAGTGTAGAGAAGATCTGTTTATCGAGCAAGCTGAGTATCTCCGAAGGTTTTGAAATCCTTTTTCTGGTCACTATATCCTGAAGAAGCGTTGAACCGATCATCGACATGAATGCTCCTGGAACGCCATGGCCCGTTGAGTCAGCACAAACCAGAACAAATTTATCATCATCAAGCTTATCGAACCAGTAAAAGTCACCGCTTACTATATCACGGGGATGGAAAAATATAAATGCATCCTTAAAGGTATCTTTTAGTTTGCCTATATCAGGCAGGATGCTTGTCTGTATACGCTTGGCATAGTTTATACTATCAGTAATTTCGATGTTCTGAAGTTCTATTTCCCCTTTTTGCTTCATTACCACACTGGTTCTGGCTGCAAGCTCAGTTTCCAGGTATTCCTGAATTTTCTTTTGTGTCTTATCCCGCTCTCTTATTATCACAATTACAAAACCAATTGTCGCAGCTAAAGCAGATATAAAAAACCACCATGTACGATAGAAAGGCTTCTTGATCAGTAGAGTGAACGAAACCGGAGCTCCCTGTGATAAACCGTCTTCATTTACAGATATAAGACTGAATTTGTACTTGCCGTCACTCAGGCTATATAATTCTTCTCTTGTTGTTGTCATCTTGCTCCAATCGAGATCAAAGTTTTCGAGGAAGGTGCTATAGTAGACTTTATCTGGTGTACTGAAATTAATACCCGAATAATAAACTTTTACCTTATACCTCTTATACGGCAGAACAAATGATGACTGATAAGGATACTTCACATCATTTATCTCAATTGTATTTATATTATTAAAAGGCGCAGTCACACCCTTCTTTTCTTTCGCCTTGTCGTAAATTAAAAAGCCTTCGTTAGTACCAATAAATATTTTCTTATCATTCGATTCAAACATGCCGGAAGGATTGCACATTCCAACTTTAGCAAAATCAGAGCCAAACACCCTGACAGTTCCGGAATGAGAATTGAACCTGGAAATTGCTTTATTATGACCAATCCATATGTTGTTATCCGAATCAGCAAGAATGCTGTAACAATAATTTGACATCAGATCATTCGCCCTGGTGATCGCGGTAACTGAATCATTTACAAATCTGAACATCCCGTTACCTTCTGTGGCAGCCCAGATTGCATTATCGTTCGATTGTGTGAATGACAGTATCTTATTCCTGGTACTACCTGACATAGAAGCCTTTCCAGTTGAAATGTTATACGAAGGATCAATCTTATAGAGTTTTTCACTCTCCGTACCAATATATGCATCTCGTGTCCTTGAGAGAAATATCTTATTTATGCTGTTATGAGGCAGTCCGTTATTTATATTCAGTGTCTTAATTATTTTCCCATTCTGATCCAAAACTACAACACCATTAGTAGTAGCCAGCCAGATATTGATTTTATCCATCTCAATATCCTTTATATCATCTGCTCCGGAATCACCAGATCTGTAAACATTTTTTACCGACCCGCTATTATTTCTGACGAACAGCCCACTCCCTCCGGTACCTATCCACAGGTTCTTTGCCTCATCCAGATAATAGGATTTTATCTCAGCTCCACCGATTTGTTTTGTAAGGTTAGTGAAGGAAAGAGATTTACCTGATGAAGGGTCAAAAATATGGAACCCGGCCGGTGTGCCAAGAAGATAATTGTTATCAAAGTTTTTAATATACAGAATATTATTTTCTGCAGAATTATTTCCCGGTGTAAAATAGCTCAAAGAATAGGATGTCAGCATAGAAATGCCTTCTCCATATAAGCCAAACCAGTAATTCCCCTCTATATCTTGAAACACCTGCTGCACTACATTGCCCGGAAGTCCTGAATTAAGATCATAGATCTTTTCTGATTTCACTTTCGTATAATTATCTGACATATCAAACTGGATTGCCCCTGAACCAGAGGTCGAAACCCAGAAGGAACCTTGAGAATCCTCAGTAACAGACTGAACCTTTATTGATTGCAACTCCGGATGGTCAGGCAACCGTTTCAGGACCTCGCTTTTATCAGATATTTTCAGGTGAAACAAACCATTATCTGATGTTCCAATGATAAAAACAGAGTCGTCCCCTGTTTTTCGAATTGAAGTAACATGGGAATCAAAACCTTCAATTGCTCTTACAACCGAGACAGAATCTTTCTCGAGCCTGCAAAGCAGTAGATTCTCCTCCGTACCTATGAGTATATTTCCAGAAGAGGTAAAAGCAGCAGAGTATAAGACAGGTTCTCCTGAAAGAGAAAACTGATGAATGTCTGCCGGTTTAAGCGGATTAACTGAAAACACAGCTTTTCCCTGTGTTACTATATAAATTAACCCATCAGCTCCTTCAATCAGTTCACTTATGCTCCTGGTATTTTTTATCGGTAAGGAAATAAGTTTATTCTCAGTCACATAGAAGACGGAACCATCATTGCAGCCAAACCATAGTGTTCCTTGTTTATCTTTCAGGCTTTTCAGAGGAATTCGTCCGCTTGATGAATCCGGATACTGGACCTGATAGAAATTGTAGCCGTCGAACCGGGTAATCCGGTAGGCTGTTCCGACCCAAAGGAAACCATCATTTGACTGATTTAATGTATAGACAAAACCATTTGGAATACTCCTCTCTATTCCATAGTTCATAAAGCTATAAGTCTGTCCGCTTGATAATGAGGAAAACAGAAAAAATAACCCGACGGTATTGATTAATATTTTAAAATTGATATTAAATCTCATATCAGGTTTTTCTTATTTCTTTGGCTTCACCTTTTCGTAACCTAACTTAGGCTGGTAGATAGGCACACCTCCAATAGGTGAACTGAAAAACTTCAATGCATCACCCCTCTGGTTTTCAAGTTCAATTACCACATTATTATTCTTAACCAGATCGTCTTGTCTTTTATGAAATTGAAAGTCAAGTGAAGATCCTACTTCAGGGGGCTCAATTGGTATATTGGAATTTACCCAGTTGTCCTCATTAGATATAGGGACCGGGATTCCCTGCTTATATCTTGAAACAACAAGAATGCTACCATCATCATCCCAGTCGAAGTTTTTCTGTTTTATATATACGATCCCGGTGTCAATATATGGGTAAATATGTGCAACACTTTTAAAGTCGTTCCACATACGGAAATGATAGGCATATGTAAAAGCATTTGCTCCTTCAATGGGAACATTATTGTCGGGATCACTGCTGAGATAATACTTGTATAGATTTCCATCATCGCCGCTGATGCCTTCACATACAATCTTGAACATATAACTGTTCCATCTTGCATTAAAGTCACCCTCGGAAGGATTAAATGGTCCGAATGTATAATACTTATTATCGTATTTTGCGTCGTTTCCAAAAATCTTGGACGCGAGCAGGTTTCCCGATTTGTAATTCACTCCTATTCCTTTAAGCAGACCTCTCGACTCCTCATTCTTTTCAGGATCGACACCTTTCCCTCCGTAAACTGAAAACTTGGTTTTAGTATTGAATTCTCCCTGAATCTCATCCCATTCTCCACCACAATCGGGATCAAAAACTCTTATATAGACAGGTTTTGTATAATCCTTGAGGATACTGAAGAAAAATATTTGGTAAAAATCATCATCTCCCCAGGAGGTCTTTCCTTCCTTACCAAATGTTACAAGAAAGGGTATATTTTCATCTTTCCCCGGGACTGGCTGGGCAGATAATCTTCCAAGCACCGGAAATCCAAGCAAACTGATAAGAAAAACTATTTTAAATATCGATTTTTTCAATTTCATTCTTGTCAAAATTAGTCATTTCAGTATCATGGCTGCCGGAAAACAGTAATATTTTTCGAAATGCATGCTTCCCTCGCACTGCCTCCCGGTTCAGGCGCAGCTGATACAATAAGTTGAATATTGTAGGTTCCCGGTTTCAGATAACTCTTTTCAATATCTTTACCAATACCTATTGTTTCATCTCCAAAATTCCAGTAATACTGTGATATATTCCATCCCGGAAGATTTGTTTTATCTGCACTCAGTTTAATCTTCTGATTTGTTCCAATGCTGTCAGGAGCAGATATATACGGCTGTTCAATTTCCGTAACAATCACCGTTTCGGATTTCTCATTGTATGTGACCTCTTTGGTAACCAGGTTTACAACATCGAGTTGAACCATATATGTGCCAGGACCATCGAAACAATGTTCAACCAGGGGTCCGATAGCCTTGTTGCCATCACCAAATTTCCATTCATAACGGAATGGCATAGAATCATATTTTATAGCGTTCTCCTCAAAAAAACGGTAACAATAACTATTTTCCTGGAGAGTATCGCATGAAGCTTTTCGAATTATATTCGATACAAACTGGTAGATATCATCTTCATTACCCCGATTCGATGAAAAATAACCTTTCTGAAGGTTATCCTCAGCAACAAAAGCAAAATCATCCGCCTTTGAATTAATAGGTTCAGACATCAGGTTAGGCTCTTCCCATGTGCCATTAACTAAGGATGTGAAATAAACATCAAGGTTTCCTATGCCACCGGGTCTGTTTGATGTAAAATAGAGTTTACCTGAAGGATGCATGTAGGGATAGTTTTCAGACTCCGGAGAATTTACCCTGGTTCCCAGATTTACAGGCGCTGACCAGTCTCCTTTAATAAATTCACAGGAATAAAGATCAGAACCTCCCTGTCCTCCGGGCATATCTGACGCAAAAAACAGGTATTTCCCATCTTTACTTATTGAGGGCTGACCTACATCAAACTTAGGATCGTTATATTTAAAAGGTCTTATCGACACCAGATCATTTCCGGAAAGTTCTCCAATGAATATTCCGCTATGATTCTTGAAATTCCTATTCTCCGCAATTTTACCTGTTTCTACTTCACTTGTAAAATAAACGGTCTTTTTGTCAGGAGCAAAACATAACGGACCATTATTGAACTTATTACTCCTGTCTGATTTAACTACTCTTGGTTTCCGGAATCCGGAGGTGTCTTTTTTTTCTGCGATGTAAATATTGTACAGACGCCGGCCGTCAAACCCTGTCCTGTCCTCAATTCCGCTAAATCGTCTGTCGGAACAGAATATTATACCATCCTGTACAATTACCGGTGAAATGTTGTTGAATCCGTTTAGATTGAATGGCATTCTCTTAACACTATAAACAGAAGGCTGTTGTGATATAACCTGCGCTGAAATAAGAGGCACACACAAAGCCAGAATTAAGAAATATATTATTCTTTTTGCCATAAAACTAGAAGTACCTTGGGTTAGCAGCGCTTACTTTATATCCGAATTCATACCGTAAAATAAATTCACTTGACCCTTTTGAATAGGAATTCATCCTTCCGGCCGGATAATCATATGAGAAGCCGAACATAAACTGGGGATTAATCTGAACCTGAAGAATTCCAACCACAACCTGTTCTGATGTCCTGTACGATCCGCCCAGCCATATAAGATCACCTAAAATAAAATTCCCGTTTATATCCAACTGTGTAAGCTTTTTTGTTTTGTCGAGTGAATAATCAACCAGAATGGAAGGCTTAAATTTCAGAGCCTGTGAAAATGTTATAAGACCTCCTGCAGAAAAGATGACATCATAATTACTGAAACTATGGTAAGCCTCAACAGAACCTGTCGAACTGTTTTTCCGGTAACTCAAAAACGAAGGAATCGAAGCCCCTGCGAACAACCTGTCATTGAAATAGTATATCCCGGCTCCTATGTTAGGAAGAAAATAGGGCTTGTCATTAGTGATAAACACCGGATCATTCTTGGTTGTAGTCAGAATGCCAGAGTAATCGGTGTTAGATCTGTCAAACCCTCCTTTCAGGCCGAAGGAAAGCTTCCCATTCTTCAATCTTATATGGTAAGCATAGCTGAAATAAACATTCTGTGATTTTGTAAATCCGAATTTCATGAACTGGGCCATTAGCCCAAGTCCTACCTTATCGTTTTTCATCGGAGCATTCAGGGATATGGACTGAAATACTGGAGCATCGGGAATTCCCATCCATTGCAGTCTGTATGACAGAAATGTGCTGAGAGATCCTCGTGTACCGGCATATGCAGGGTTTATCAGGAGTCCATTCTGAAGGTATTGGCTATACACCGGGTAGCCCAGACTGATACTGGTAGAATCAGGGACAGCCTGTCCCGGGACAATGGTAAAAAATGACAATAAGAAAAAACAGAATAATGGTTTTATCTTATTCATTCTTTTGGAATAGCTGTAAATCCGTTCTAAAAATCGTGACATTAATATCTTTTAAGAATAATAAACCCGCTCTTTTTGAAAACCAGATTACCTTGTTTCATAGGAGTTATTTTCAGCATATAATAGTACGTTCCTTCTGAAAGATCCAGTCCTTTTGAATTTTTTCCGTCCCAATCGGACCATTTCTCACCATTGCGGTTGGAAGTTGAAAATACTTCAGTCCCTGCTCCGTTAACGATACTCAGGTCAACATAATTATCCAGCAAATTTAATCCCTCTATTATGAAAGTATTATTATATGCATCGCCATTGGGGGAAAAGCCCTGGGGTATAAAATCTTTAAGTAATTCTATTGTCACTGAATCTTTCAGTTTACAATTACCTCTTGAAATGGTCCACAAAAATGAATTATTTCCCAGAACCAGATTCCTGACGGTTGTTACAGAACTTGTAGTATCATCAAAAGAACTTGTTCCATTATTAAGAACCTTCCATGCACCTGTCTCCCCTGCTAACGGAGGCAGAGCTTTCATGTGATAAATCTTCTCAACAGAAAAAATCATGCTATCCCTCCCTGCATTAACAGGGCTGACCGGCAATGGGTCAATTGCGATGTCAAAGACATTTGAAATACTTGAACAACAATCATTTAAGCCTGATGAAACATTTCGTCTGTACTGAATAGCAGCAAACAATACAGGAGGCTGGTAAGTCTCGGAGCTATTTGTCCCTGAAGCGGGATTCCATTGTGCCCCTCCATCCGTACTTTGTTCCCAGAAATATTTATAAACACCAGATCCGCCGGCAAGAGCCGCACCTGTAATGATATCTGGTACCCGGCTATAACATACTCTGGAATTACCAGTAATTATGTTGTTGGTAATCAATGGCAGGACTGTAATGGGTATGGTATTACTGCTTATTGAACATGCCCCTGAGATAACATCTCTTCTGTAATATGTTGATACAGTAAGTGCGGGTGGTGCATAATTTGGAGCTATGCCTCCGACAGGAACCGCTGTAAATACTGAATTGTCGGTAGAAAATTTCCACAGATAAGCATAATCCCCCGGTATGTCTGTACCACCTGTTACCAGAGGACCCTGAAGTGGTGATGGGACCTGATTGTTGCATAATGTCTGTGAAATACCATCGGCTGCCACTGAAATGTTATTATTTAAAATAGGCTTATGAACGATAACTCTGATTGATTTGCTGATATCCTGACACACTGAGGAGTTAACAATCCTTCTGTAGCTGGTTGTATCAGTCAGAACTGGTGGCTGGTAATCAGGATTGGTTGCACCCGAAATAATCGCCCATGAATGAGATTTTGTACTGTCCATCCAGGAGTAAGTGTAGATTCCGTTTCCTCCGGTAAGCGTCGGAGTCTTTGATCCAATCAGGTTTGCAGGCTGAAATCCTGAACACACAGGGGAAACAGGGGTTACCGTATTATTTGTTATTACGGGAAAATCTTTAAGGAGAACAGCATTGCTTGTGGAACTACAGACATTGTTACTTCCCGAATAAACAACTCGTCTGAAGATATATTGATTCGAAGGGCTTCTCTGAGGAAGTTCGGTCGGATTATAACCAGATGCATTACTTACTCCGGGTGCCGTTCCCCATCCGGCATTGTTAATATTGCTTTCCCATTTGAACCTGTATAAATTATCTCCTCCGGTCAACACAGGAGAAGAAGTGGTTGTCGTTGCTGTTATGTTTATGAATGAGCTGCCATAACATATATCAGGCGGAGAATTAAGAATTTTATTATTTCTTACTGTATCAAGAACAGTGATTTTAGCAATTGAAGACGCTCCAAAGTCAATACATCTTCCTGATGTTACTGTTCTTCTGTACCAGGAAGTCACAGTGAGTGCTGGAGGAGGCGTATAACCTTCCGAATTATGTGAATTTAAAGGAATGGTATATACAGTGTTATCGAGACTTACTGCCCAGTTGAAAGCGTATTTGCCATTACCATCCTGCAATACAGCTTTAGAAGTAAATGCAGGCGGATTCTGGGCAAAGCAGATCGTATCTGATGTACCAACAATGTTATTCTTAATAAAAGGCTGAACAATAATCTGAACAGGTTTACTTATATCTACCAGAACTGCAGGAGTTGATGAATCGGTAATTGTTCTTCTGAACCACACTGTAGCTGTCTCAATGAGGGACGGAGTGTAGTTGGTAGGGTCAGGATCATTTGTGATGGGGATCCATGTTACCTGGTTGTAGCTCTTCTCCCACAGATAAGTATATGGCCCGGTTCCTCCTACCGGTTTAGTTCCTGTTAATTTTGGAGGCATCACATTGGAACAGATGGAATCAACCTGATTACCCGTAACTGATGACCTGATTGAATTGAATAAGAACCCGTTCAATATTGCCCTGAACCCAGGTTTAGTATCCCCGGGATCTCCGGGAAGTGCCGGATTGCTGGGAGGATTGGAGAAATTTCCCTGGGTTCCTCCGTCTTTTAAAACCTGTACATTAATAGGAGGTGCAACAGGGACATAAACAAGGCCTCCTCCTCCTCCTCCTCCTTCTCCAAAATTACCCGGATTATCTCCGCCTTTTCCACCCGAAACAGACAAGGTTAAATTTGTGGATCCGTAGCTTGTCAATGAAAGCGCTATTGACCCACCGGCTCCTCCGCCTCCTGATCCGCCATTGTTGACCGCCAAACCTCCGATTCCGCCATTTGAAATTATCTTATGCGAATTGCCGATAATTGTATCTGTTACTATAATAACAATTCCTCCTCCGTTACCTCCGGGTTGAGATAAGCCCGTAAGAGAGGTAGAAGCTCCGCCTCCCCCTCCGAAATAAATTCTGTCGACTAAAGAAGGAAATGATGATAATTCTGATTTTATTCCTCCTAGGCCGCCTTCCTGAGGTGCTGCACAATTGTTGGCTTCATATCCGCCAATACCTCCAGCTCCCCTGTTGGATCCGCCACCGCCTCCTGAGAAACGTCCGTTCCCTCCTCCGCCTCCGGTGAAATTGGGCCCTTTCCCTTTAACATTATTTGGAGCCAGCAGTGTAAATGCATCATCATGTATTGCAATACCCTCACCTTTGAACCCGGCGTTTAGAAAACTCAGAGGATAGGAGTAGTTAATTGTAACCGGCGCTACCATCGAGCATCTTGCTTCTCCGATTATATCATTACCTCCAAGAAAACCTCTGGTTGAAACATCAATGTCAGCATTAAGTTTAAGTGATCTGCCTATAATTAATGCAAGGACTCCGCCTTTTTTTGTGGTGCTGTTCCAGGGATCACAGGTAAGGGTGCCTGTAACTGTCGCAGTGTTATAGTATGGAACCCGTACTATCTGAATATTTCCTCTTACATCATAGGTTTTAAGAAGAAAATTCCTGAAAATTATTTGCTGAGTCAGACTATTTACTGACTGAATTATCATAAACTCATGCATCCCCGGCTGTCCAAGAAAGTTCTGAATGTTTCCATAATCTGTCGCACCAGTTAAAATACCAACTCCCTGCATCTGAATAACCAGAATCGTATCATTTGCGGCAAAACCTGTTACATCATCCACTATAACCCTGTCACTTGCCTGGATTGTAATAACATGCGCTTTCGGTTGATTTAGTATACCTGACAGATTTTTTTGAGAAAACAACACAGCGGCGCTAAAACAAAGTATCACTATACTAAGAATAAGTCTCTTGCTATTGAGCAAAAAATTGCCGGTCATCATTCACGTATCAGAACCGCTAATATAACTATTATCTTGAATATTTTTATTGACTTATCCTTTAAAAAGCAGTTTGGAGTGTCTAAAGTGTGGAGTGCCTGAAGTGTGAGGTGATTTTAAACTCTGGCACTTTAGACACTTTAGGCACTCTAGGCACCCTNNCTTTTTACTTCAAGCCTTAAACCTATATGCCCTTTCACTCCTGTGGAAATTGACTGTATTCCGTTCTTGATAAGATTAGAAAAAACTCCGTTAAGCTGCTCTTTATCAGCGTAAATGACAATTTTAGACTCATGAGGCCATTCAACACTGAATGTCACGTTATCAGTGTTCTTAAAAAGCTCAAGAGTTATCCTGATCTGGTCGAGGATGTTAACCTCCACAGGATTAGTTACAGGCATTTTAGCAAATGCAGAAAAAGCAGAGGCGATTGATGATAAATTGTCGATATATTCAATCTGATTTCTGGTAAAACGTTCAAGCATTTTCCCGAAATCAGGCACTTTATCATTCCAGGATTTAAAAAGCTGCTGTACATTCAGTTTCATAGGAGTAAGTGGATTCTTAATCTCATGTGCAATCTGCTTAGCCATCTCTCTCCACGCATATTCCCTTTCAGAATTGGCGAGTTTGTGAGTACTCTCTTCAATCTCGTCAACCATCCTGTTATACTGTTTTACAAGTTCACCGATTTCATCATTTCCGATATAGGTAAGATGTTCACTCTTTTTCCCGACAGCTACTGTTTCGAGGCCTTTTCTGAGCATTGATAACGGAGATGTGAGACGGCCACTTATAAACACAGCAAGACTCATTGTAATCACAATCAGTAGCAGGGTAAAATTAATTACCGCAACTATTAGGTTTGAGATCTCTTTTGCGAGAACACTTTGCATCCTGAAATAGGGGAGGTTGAGATATGCAATTACTTTATTTTCTGCGTTGAAGAAAGGGACATAAGCTGATAAGTACTGGAGCTTTCCGATTTGCTCCGTCTGGTAATATTCGCTTTTTGTCAGATGGGCAAGATTAATAAACGCCATATTGTTTATCCGCTCACTGGTAAGATCCCGATCAAAAATCTCCTGCCGTGAGGTGGCAATCAGGAACCCGTTAAGATTATATAGATTTATATCAGTATTGAAAACATTTGAAAGCTTTATTAACAACTCATTAAGTGATGAATAGCCTGCTCCTTTCCATTCCGGGGAAAGGAATTTCTCATTTGATAATTTACTGTCGAGTTCTATATAAACAGAATTAAGCTTTTCCTTGATATTTTCATAATGTTTTGCCTTATACTGACTAATTGTAATATATGCAACCACTATTCCTATAAGAATGAAAGAGAACAGGAGTATGCCAATAAACGAAAGTTGCAGCTTTTGTCTGAAGTTGAATATATTAACATTTCTTACTACGCGTCGTCTGATGATCAGAATTATCATGTTTGAACAGAACAGGATAAAAGCAAAGAGGTAGGCAAAAGAAATAATAATATCGCCCGGAGTGAGAACCAGCCTTGATATAATTACAGTTGCATTTCCGTTTTTGTAAAGCACATGGTTATAGCCATCTGCTTTGAATATCCTGTAATCTGAAAATTTATCCACATACTCCGCGTCGGTTTTATCAAAGGGAAATTCACCCGTCCTGAGTACCATTTCACCATTTATATATTTGGCAAAGGAGTACTCTTTTAAACCGGCATATCCATGGTATTTCTTATCAACTAGTAATTCGGAGTAGCCCGGCTGAAAAATATTCACATCACTGTATAGTTCAATAAACAAACCATTTATTGCATTATTTACCGATTTATAAAATGACCGGCAAAGATAATATGATCTTCCGCCCTGGTTATCAATAAAGTAAAAATTTGTACCGGTAAGCCTGTGACCATTCTTCTTAATTCGGTCATCAAAAAAACTAAAACAGTTTTGTGTCAGCTCACTGTCTGAGCCAATCTGCAATGGCTGATCGTTATGACACAGATAAAGCTTAAAATGATAATTTTTCCAAAAGCCGGTGAAATATATATCATCCAGATAGTTATAAATCTTCTCAAAACTTTCCTTATTGAAAGAAGCAGCCTTCATCATGTTTACGAGGGAAGTATCCTTCTCTATTTCAGGCCATAAATCGAGAATCAGATGTTCAGCCTCGGGGTCATTTTCAGTTGAAAAGGAGAAAGCCTGAATCTTAATATTTTCAGTTGTCTTATCTTCGGACAAAATGGTAATAAAATACAGGAAATAGAGCCCGGAAAGGATTGAAAAAATCAGTGTCTGATTAAACACCCCAATTTTTCTTCTCAGTGATATCCAGAAACAGAATACCAGTAGAGAATAAAAGACTATCAGAGGGATCAGGGTCCCCGGTTTGTTATAAAAAAAGAGAACCGGAACAATGAAAGAGGTTAATAAAGAAATTATTACTGATCTGCTGCTGCATAGTTTTGCACTTCTAAATACCTTCAGCAGAAATAATACTGGTACCAGAAGCAGCAGGAAAACAGAAATAAAGCCAGCAATGCTGAACATGCTCATGTCCAGCACTTTATAAGTTTCAAAATTAATATTTGAACTTGAAATAAGCTTGCTGAAAATCAACTGAAAAACAGACATTACCAATGCTCCCCCTATCAGCAGTCCCGAAAGGGAAAACCAGTTTTCCCATTCCTTCCCCTCTCTTCTCTTTTTAAGTGGAAAGTGACGGTACAAAATGGTAGTAAAAGCTGCGGCCAGGATAGCAAGGACCATAAGATGCCCCAGGGAAGGAATTAGCTTATTCAGAGAAAACCGGTAGGGCGAAAACAGTTCGGTTTTAAAAAGTGACAGGGGTCTCCCTGTTGTAAGCAGAATTACATAAATTAAAATAAAAACAAAAAAAGCTAAACCGATCCCGATATACCATTTGTTTTTGTTTGCCAATGACTCAACAAATTCGAATGTCAGAAAAATAATCAGCATAAATGCCAATGCCCAAAAGCATATCGGGATAAAAATAAAACAGGTATTGGCTTTTAATTCAGGAAAGGTGAGTGAAAAGAGGAAATCACCTCTCAGATCAAAAACGTGAAATTCAGAGGCTTCTTTTTCGGTATCAAGACCGACGTTTTCGGGCATTCTGAACTCCTTTACAAATCCGCTCTTAATGATATTGTTCTCAAAACCATAGTCTGTATGCAGCCTTAATAATCCGATTACCTTTTCATTTCCGGCCTGAATCTTTTTTGTCAGAAACCATCCGTTTTGCAGAAAAACCAGTGGCTTGTTATAAAGAGAATCAATATAAACGGGAGGCACATCAAACTCATTATCGGACCAATAGACAAGTTTATTGTCAAAATATTCAAGAATACTTATTTTATTATTTTCAGCTACTGAAAACAGATCGTTCTCTATATTAGATCCATGGTGGTTTTCGTTTGCAAGAATGGGTTTCATGTTATTCAGGCATTCTTCCATAATAGTCTCTTTCGCTATAAGAGTTTTATTAAACATCCTGGTTCTGAAACGGTACTCGAAATCGCTGAAATAGACAGATTCTGCAGCAAGTGCAAATAATATAAGCACAAGAGTAAAAATGGGAAGAAATATTTTATAGCGAATGGCTTTCATATTATTATTTTCATCCTTTATTCATGATGATAAGGTTCTCCCTTAATAATTGTAAAAACCCTGTAAAGCTGTTCAAGAAACAATAATCGTACCAGCTGATGAGGGAACGTCATTTTTGATAAGGCCAATTTGTAATCTGCCCGTCCATAAACCTCCTTTGAGAACCCCCATGGGCCCCCGATTATAAAAACTATTCTTTTTTTAGGAAGAAAAAACATTTTTTCCAATGCTGCTGAAAATTCAATTGTTCTAAGTTCCTTCCCTTTTTCATCGAGTAAAATAACATAATCATCATCAGTTAAAAACTGAATAATTTTTGTTGCTTCTTTGCTCTTTTGTTCCTGAACGGGCATATTCTTTGTGTTCTTTAGTTCAGGGAGGCTCAAGATATCAAAGACAGAGTATTTTTTTATCCGGTTTGAATACAGATCAACCAGTTCTGCAATATGTTTATCGGTAGTTTTCCCTATTTGCAATAAAGTTATCTTCATATTGGCCGATTCTTTCTTAAGTATAAGTGAAATATACCAGTATTACAAAAATAACATTTTAAGCACTTATGTTAATTATTCTAAGAGGTTAAAAAGAAAGTCTTATTTTTTAAGCAGGTTATCAAGCTTAAGAATGAGCTGGTTATCATAGTTGCATTGGTTCATAATTAATAAGACCCGGATGAAGTTATTTAATAATCAAATTAATATTAAATTTGTAGAGTGTTGCTTTGTTTGTCCGCAATATTTAAACTGGAACGATATGAAATCTGTAAATATCATTACGGTAGCGTTATTAACTCTTAGCACTCTTTCTGCCGGGGCGCAGGATCAGGCAAAAATACCGGAAGGAATTGCAATAGCCATAAAAGCCGGAAATGCTGCTGAACTATCAAAGTACATGAATTCCACTATTGAACTTCTTCTGCTTGACAAAGAGGATTTCTATAAAAAACCAGTGGCAGAGACAATCCTGAAAGACTTTTTTACAGAGTATCAGACTAAGGATTTTACGATACGTCACCAGGGTGCGAAAAATGATGCCCAGTATGCAATTGGTAATCTGAAAACCGAAAAAGGCGACTTTCGTGTATATTTCCTTCTAAAAAAAGTCGATCAGGAGTTGCTAATTCATCAGATACGTATTGAATCTGACAATGGAAAATAATTTTCTGAGAGAGTTCATCTTAAAAAGTCTTGCTGAAGATTTAGGAGACGGAGATCACACTTCACTGGCGTGCATCCCTTCCGAGCAAGCGGGAAAGGCAAAACTCCTCATTAAAGAGGAAGGAATTCTTGCCGGAACAAGGGTAGCAGAAGAGCTCTTTTCAATAGTAGATAAAGACCTGAAGTTTGATTTAATTCTTGAAGATGGAACCGGTGTAGTACCGGGGGATATTGCTTTTTATTTAGCCGGCCGGCAGCAGTCAATTCTCAAATCAGAGCGTCTGGTGCTGAATATCATGCAAAGAATGAGTGGAATAGCAACCGCCACACATGAATATACCTTAAAACTTAAAGGGTTGAGAACAATGATCCTTGATACACGCAAAACCACACCCGGTCTCAGATTTCTGGAAAAGGAGGCTGTAAGGATAGGCGGTGGAATNNTGAAGAAGAATAATCTGAAACTTAAAGTTGAAATTGAAGCCAGATCGATGAAAGATGTTAAAACGATACTCTCAACGGGTGGTGTCGACCGGATAATGCTTGACAATTTCAGCGTCAAGGATACTCTTTCGGCTGTCAAAGAAATTTCAGGCAGATACGAGACAGAATCTTCAGGCGGGATTAATCTTTCCACAATCAGATCTTATGCGGAGTGCGGTGTTGATTTTATTTCGGTCGGCGCGCTTACTCATCATATTAAAAGTCTGGATATGAGCTTAAAAGCTATTTAATCAATGAACCTGAAGGAAGCAGCAGTATTAAATGAAAAAGAGAAAATCAGGAAACTGGTTCTTCCAGGCTTTGACGGGGTACCAATAAGCCAGGTAATTACTTTCGTAATCAAAGGGTTCCGGAAAGGAGTCCTGGTAACCAGAGCCTCATCAATAGCTTTCAATCTTCTGTTGGCATTGCTCCCTGCTTCAATATTTCTTTTCTCTCTTATACCCTTTATACCTATTCCGAATTTTCAGCAGGAACTCATCAGGCTCTTCGAATACATTCTCCCTTCAAATGCCTTTAATTTCCTTGAAACGACAATTATTGATATAGTTACTCACAAGAGCAAGGGTCTGTTGCTTTTTATGTTTATTGCCACGGTTATTTTTTCGACTAACGGAATACATGCTGTTATTCATGCTTTTGTGGTATCTGCACACTCCTTTAAAACACGATCGTGGGTTAACCAGAGAAAGATCTCGGTTGTTTTGTTACTCATTGTTATTTTTATGATCTCAATCTCAGGATTTCTTGTAATCTTCGGAAAGATTTTAGTAAACCGGCTTGTCGTATTGCATATAATCAAGAGACGCTTTGTAATTTATTTTTTAATATTCCTGAGGTGGATACTTATCGTTCTTCTCTTGTTTATGGCAATTTCAGCCTTGTACTATTTTGCTCCGGCAAAAAAGATAGGATTTAAATTTTTCTCTCCAGGGTCAACTCTGGCAACACTTCTTTTTATTCTTACTTCGCTCGGTTTTTCAGCTTATGTTAATCATTTCGGACAGTATAATCAACTGTACGGTTCAGC
>PMIL01000207.1:0-9027 GCA_003157075.1 Bacteroidales bacterium
CCGAACTTATGATTTATAAAGGTGCCGAAAGTTCTCATAGTCGGAGATAAATTCATATATGCGTTAATGAGCGGAGGTATAGTCTCATTAAGGTTCCTGACTTCTCTTGAAAGTATCTTATAGTTTTCTTTATATCTTCTCCATCCCCAGGCTCTGAAGATCTTTTTCATTTCAGCAGTATTCAGATCAATCTTAGCCGGATCAATGGGAATGACAAGACCGTCGGGATCGTTAAAATGCTTCTTAAGAAAATAAAGGATCATATTTCTGGCTTTCGGATTGAAATGCGGATACATAGTGACCTTCCCGAAAAGGTATTTAAGGTGATGATTATCAATGATTATAGCACCAAGTCCATCCCACAGGTTGTCAAGTGCAAAAAGGCTTTTCCGCCCCATTGAACGTGACTGATATTCGGGATGAACAAACGATCTCCCGAGCTCCATCAGGTGGGGATAATATTTTGAAAGAAATTTATCGGAGAAATGGAAATATGCTGATGACGCAAGCTTGGTTATATCACAGTCTTTACAGCCTTTTTCAGGAAAATAGAACCTGTATCCCCCGACGAGCTCTTTATTCTCAGGATCCCAGACAATCAATTGTTTCTGAGGATCAATTTTGGCGGTATCAAATTCGTCTATGTCGATCTCTTTTCCCGTACCGCCTCCGGCATGTCTGAAGGTAAGTTCCCTTACTCGTCCTACCTCGTGCATCAATGCAGGAGAATTATTATTATCAAAAACATAAACCTCATTGTTACCATTGTTGGTCTTTCGCAGAAGCTTATCACTGGTTAATTCAGCAATAATCTGATCCTTAGGTAACTGGTTAACAATTGGTTTCATTTAGCGATAGAAATGGCGAGTGATATATCCGAATTAAGTCTGCAAAAAATCTGGTGCAATTTAATATTTTTTTTTGTTTAACGGTTATCGGCACATAAATGTTCCAGCTCATATGATTTTGACTTTACCCAATCGGCCCATTCCAAAGCAGAACGCGATTTATCGAATGTTTCCCAGGGTATTGTATGGCCAAATACCAGACTTATTTCTTTATCCTTTTGTTTGAACATTTCATCGGCAAGATATAGCATTTCAATGTTTGCCTTTATTCCCAGCATCTTTCTGAAATTGGCAAGATTATAAAAGAAATTCGAATTCCTGCCTGAAAAAAAAGCCGGCACTATATCTCTTTTATGTTGAATTGACTTGGAAATGAAGCTCTTCTGCCATTTAAGATCTTTAATGATCCCCCTTCTTTTTCTTGAACATAACCCGGCGGGAAAATAAAGAATCTGGCAATCGGATGCATATGCCTCCTCAATCAGCCTTGCAGATTCCTTTGCCTGTCCGCCGTGTTTATTTACAGGAAGGAAGATACCGGAAAGATTTTTAATGTTCGTGAGGATATCGTTGACCGGGAATTTAATTTCGGGGAAATGTTTCGATAATTCATAAATAAAAACAAGGCCATCGAGACCTCCAAGCGGATGGTTTGAGACAAAAATGTATCTGCCTGATTCCGGGATATTTTCTTCGCCTGTGACCTTAAATTTTATTTCAAAATGTTTTAGTCCTGCTTCTATCAGTGCAGCATCTTTCAGATGACCGTATTTCCTCAGGAATTCATTCAGTTCATCCTGATGAACAATCTTTTTCAGATAATTAACTATAAAACCCGGCACAGCCTTTGCAAGAGAAGGATTTTTCGAAAAGAGGACATTTTCGACATCTATTGTCTGGTTTTCTGATAGGCTGGATTCGCTAACCATTTTTTGTATTGATTTTTTGCAAATGTTTGGACTCAAATTTACCAAAATAAGCATTAACAACAAAGCACACGAACATGCCTGCCGGTTGGCAGGGAAGGCACAAAGTACTCAAAGAAGTATAGTTCAATTAAATCTTTACTGATTAGCCGCGGAGCGGCGAAATATGAATAGCCCCCGGCGTAGAGCAAAGCCGTTAACTTTTGGTGGGGAAAACCGTCGAATTAAGTTAACGGCTTTGGGCGAGTCGGGGGTAACATGCCAATTCATGATTTTGAGCCCTGAAAGGGTGATATATTCAGCTCTTTCAGAGCTGTTGACGTGTGTGTGGATTCCTACCCCCAGTTGCACTGGGGGCTATTCATATCTGGCTCTTTCAGAGCCATGCCAATCCATTTTGACTTTTGAAAGCTATGCTCATGTAATTACTAATAATCCTTAGGTTGAACGGCTATGAGGGTGGGGGTGAGTATGTAAATGACAAAACAATTCCTGATCGAAAAGATGTGTATAAGATTAGCTTTTAGATGGGATGCGTGGCAAAAATTTAGAAAGGATAGAAAAGAATTTCTCGGATTTATCATCCTAAAGTTATTAACAAAAAATAAAAAATGTGGAGTAATGTGGAGTAAAGTGGATATTTTTTTCTTAATTTAGCCCATTAATTGTGAAAAGCAGAGATGGCCACATTTTTAGGTGATTACCCGTGCAAAGTTGATGTCAAAGGGAGGATAATCCTTCCCGTGGCATTTAAGAAGCAGATGCCTGCTGATGCACAGGATCATTTTGTGGTTCGGAAAGATGTTTTCGATGATTGCCTTGTTCTTTACGCCATTGAGGACTGGAACCGGCAACTAGAGAAGATCAGAAAAAAATTGAACCCTTATAACCGGGAGCAAAACATGTTCCTCAGAAACTTCTTTAAAGGAACAGCAGAGCTCTCTCTTGATAACAATAACCGCATTCTTGTCCCGAAAAGACTTATGGAATTGATTGGTGCAGAACGGGATGTCGTTTTAGCCGGACAGGATGGCAAGATTGAGATATGGGCAGCCGGGAATTATGAAAAAGTTGATATGCCTGCTGAAGATTTTGCCAGAATGGCGGAAAAATATTTGGGTGGTAATAATAATGAGTCTGAAGTATAATGGTTTACCATATTCCCGCACTGCTCAAAGAGAGTATTGACGGGCTGAATATCCAGCCCGAGGGGATTTATGTAGACGTAACTTTCGGAGGAGGAGGGCATTCAATGGAAATTCTTAAACGTCTTACAACAGGTAAACTTATAGCCTTTGATCAGGACGAAGATGCCGTCTTAAACGTTCCTGCTGATGAGAGGTTTCTGTTTCTTAATCAGAATTTCAGATTTCTCACAAACAATCTCCGCTTTAATTATATCAGTTCGATTGACGGGCTGATTGCTGATCTTGGTGTCTCCTTTCACCAGTTTGATGAGCCGGAAAGGGGCTTTACCTTCAGACAAGATGCCCCTCTCGATATGAGGATGAATAAAACCGGTTCCGTTACGGCAGCACAGCTGCTTAATACTATGGATGAAGAAGCTCTTGCGACTATTTTTTACAGGTATGGCGAACTGTCAAATTCAAGGAAAATTGCCAGGCAAATTGCAACAACCAGAAATACAAAACCACTGGCAACAGTAATTGACCTTATTGATACCATAGGTAACCAGGCTCCCTTCCGGCAGGAACATAAATTCTATGCAAAACTGTTTCAGGCTTTACGGATAGCTGTCAACCACGAGATTGAATACTTGCAGGAGATGCTTGAACAATCTCTTGCACTACTTAAAACAGGAGGACGACTGGTAGTAATAAGTTATCATTCACTCGAAGACCGGGTAGTGAAAAATTTTATGAAAACCGGCAATTTTGAAGGAGAAGAGAAAAAAGACTTTTACGGCAATATTGAAACTCCCTTCAGGATAATAAACAAAAAGGGAACAACCCCCGATGATCAGGAGATCTCAATTAATAACAGGGCAAGAAGTGCGAGGATGAGGATAGCTGAAAAGATTTGATTTATGGAAGACAGTAAAGAGAATATTAAAGAAAATAATAAAGAGAAACCGAAGGAGAGTCCTAAGAAGCAGTTAAATACGGGAAGTTTCATTAAGGAGTTGCTGAGCGGAAGTATGGTTTCAGAAAAGATCATACTTAAAAATCTCGGTTATATTTCGTTAATTACCTTCCTCACTGCAGTTTACATTGGTAACAGATTTCATGCTGAAAAATTAACCAGGGAATCAACAAAGCTTCAGCGGGAGGTTAAGGATCTCAGAGCTGAGTCACTTTCAACATCTGCTGACCTGATGTATTTAAGCAAGCAATCTGAAGTATTTACAATGATCAGGGAAAAAGGGCTCAACCTTGAGGAGTTGAAGACACCTCCTTTTAAATTATTGGTTGATAAGAAGTAAAGATGGCTACAAGGGATGAAATTGTATGGCGCGGGGCTCTTGTATATTTTGCGATTGGCTTATTAGCAGTCGTGTTGCTGGTGCGTATCCTTATTCTTCAATATGTTCAGCGTGGCAAATGGGCTGATATGAGTGAGAAATTTGTCTATAAAACTGCGGAAATGCCTGCAAACAGGGGTGATATACTTACAAGCGACGGACGTCTTCTTGCAAGCTCTGTTCCATATTATACCATATATATGGATACACGCAGCAGCGGAATGTCATCATCCACCTGGTCCAATGGCATTAGCGGTCTGTCTTCCGGTTTGGCTCAGTATTTAGGAGTAAGGTCGGCAGCCGGTTGGCGATCACTTATTACCGATGCCCGGAAAAAGGGGGACAGGTATTTCCTGATACAACGCAAAGTCAATTATGAAACGCTGAAGAAACTCAAAGAACTGCCAATATTCAAAGAGGGTCAGTATAAAGGTGGTATGGTTGCCCAGGCTGAGAATCGCAGAATACTTCCTAACAGCGACCTGGCTGCAAGAACAATAGGTTATCTCAACCTTGGAAGCGAGGGAAATGAAGTAGGAGTAGAGGGTGCATTTGATAAGGATCTGGCCGGGAAAAACGGGGTTGCCATGAAACAAAGACTGACAGGAGGCGACTGGATCATTGTTGATGGTCCGAACAGCGTGGAATCGAGAGACGGAAATGATGTAATGACCACCCTTGACCTCGACCTTCAGGATGTTGCAACCACTGCCCTTTTGAATCAGCTAAGGAAAAATGATGCCGACCATGGATGTGCAGTCCTGATGGAAGTATCCACCGGAAATGTTAAAGCCATAGTAAACCTGGGTCTNNTCAACTTTTAAACTTCCCTCTCTCATGGCGGCAATTGAAGATGGTGTTATAGATACAGGTGATCTTGTCAATACCGGCACAGGAACAGTTAAATACTACGACAAGATTATAAGGGATACAAAAGAACATGGAATAATTACTGTGAATCAGGTGTTTGAAGAATCATCAAACGTCGGAACTTCAAAACTGATCTACGAACATTACAAAGATCATCCAAAAGATTTTGTGAATCGTCTGTACGCAATGAGACTGAATAAACCCCTTGAGCTGCAATTAAAGGGTGAAGGAGAACCCCTGATCAGATATCCCGGAGATAAGCTATGGTCGGGACTATCGCTTCCCATGATGTCGCATGGTTATGAAGTGCAGCTTACTCCATTACAGATACTGACTTTTTATAATGCGGTAGCAAATGAGGGAAAAATGATGCGTCCTCTTTTTGTATCAGCAATAATGAGAAACGGCAGCGTCTTAACCAGATATGAACCGGAGGTCATAATCAACTCAATAGCATCACGCTCAACCATAAGAAAAGCAAAAAAAATGATGGAAGGTGTTGTCGAAAGAGGCACCGCAATGAACCTCAGAAATCCAAATTATAAAATTGCAGGTAAAACAGGAACTGCTCAGATAGCACGGGATAAATATGGCTACAAAACCGGTGGACGCATGTCATATTCAGCCTCTTTTGTAGGTTATTTTCCGGCTGAAAATCCCCTTTACTCCTGTATAGTTGTGGTTAATTCACCCTCAAATGGAGTCTATTTCGGGAATGTAGTTGCCGGTACTGTCTTCAAGGAGATTTCTGACAAGGTTTACGCAACCAGGTTCTTCAGAGATTATAAACCTGAAAATAAAGATGATATAAAACCATCAGCTCCTGATATTGGTAATGGTTACAGGGGAGATATTAATGAAGTTCTTAAAAACATTGATGTGAGATATAAAAGAACTGCCGATGATGACTGGGTGGCCACTCGTGAGAGTGGTGATACAGTACGGCTTGCCGGAATAAAACTTCAGCAGGGTCTGGTGCCTGATGTAAGAGGGATGAGTCTCCGTGATGCAGTATTTCTGCTCGAGAACTCAGGAATAAGGGTGAAGTACAGCGGAAAGGGCAGAGTCCAGAGGCAATCTCCCGAACATGGTGCAAGGTATAGTGACGGAACCGTCGTTTCTCTTGAGATGAATATGTGATATGATTAGAATTGATGAAATATTAAAAGGAATAGAAATTGTTTCTGTATCAGGGACTAAAGATAAAGTCATATGCGCGATTGAATTTGATTCCAGGAAGGTCGTACAGGATTCTCTTTTTGTTGCAGTAAAAGGATATAAGTCAGACGGACACGATTTCATCAGTTCTGCTATTAAGTTGGGTGCAACAGCAATTATTTGTGAAATACTTCCTGAAAAACCGGCCAGAAATATTTGCTGGATAAAAACAACAGACTCTGCGAAAGCTCTCGGATTGGCTGCATCAAACTTCTATGGAAACCCTTCTTATTCTCTAAGACTGGTTGGTGTTACAGGCACAAACGGAAAAACAACAATCGCATCGCTGCTTTACAGGATGTTTATCGGGTTAGGTTATAAGTGCGGATTATTCTCAACGGTTTGTAACTATATTAACGAAAAGGAACTGGAAGCAACCCATACAACTCCCGATCCTGTACAGCTTAACAGTATTTTAGCACGCATGGTCGGGGAAGGCTGCGACTTCGCATTCATGGAAGTAAGCTCTCATGCTGCCGATCAGAAACGAATAGCAGGACTCAGGTTTGCCGGAGGAATCTTCACAAATCTTACACACGATCATCTCGATTATCATAAAACATTTGAAAATTACCTGGTTGCAAAAAAAAGCTTCTTTGACACTCTTCCAGCTGAAGCTTTTGCCCTGGTAAATGTTGATGACCGCAATGGACGGGTCATGCTTCAGAATTGCAAGGCAAGACCTTATACCTTTTCAATCAGGGGAATGGCCGATTACCGCTGCAACATTATTGAACAGGGCTTTGAAGGGATGGCATTAAAAATTCAGGGTGAGGAGGTATGGACCAGATTTATTGGTGAATTTAATGCATCGAATCTGCTGGCTGTCTATGCAGCATCCGAACTTCTGGGAGCAGCTAAAAAAGAGATACTTACGATTCTGAGCGATTTGCATTCTGTCTCAGGAAGACTTGAAGTTATCAAATCTCCTGCAGGTATTTCCGGTATTGTTGATTATGCACATACTCCTGATGCTCTTTTAAATGTGATCGATACTATTAATAAAATCAGAGAGGGGCGTGTTAAGCTGATTACCATTGTTGGTGCAGGAGGAGACCGCGACCGCACCAAACGTCCGAAAATGGCAGCAATATCCGCTGAAGGAAGCGATAAAGTTATTCTGACATCGGATAATCCAAGGAGTGAGAATCCGGAAATGATTCTTGACGAAATGGAAACGGGAATAACTCCCGATTTGAGAAGAAAAACTCTCAGAATAGCCGACAGGCATGAAGCAATAAAGACAGCAGTGATGCTCGCAAACCCCGGAGACGTTATACTCATAGCAGGTAAAGGCCATGAGACATATCAGGAAATTATGGGTGTTAAACATCACTTTGACGACAGGGAAGAATTAAAAAATGCATTGTTACTTAAATAAAACAGAGGAAGATGCTTTATTACTTATTTCAATATCTTGATTCACTTAATTTCCCCGGAGCCAGGTTATTTACTTTCATTTCCTTCAGGTCAGCGGCAGCAGTTATTACTTCACTGATTATTTCACTTCTGATAGGTAAAAGGATCATTCAGTATCTGCAGAAAAAACAGGTTGGTGAGGTCGTAAGAAATCTGGGCCTTGAAGGTCAATACAAGAAACAAGGTACCCCATCGATGGGCGGAATTATCATACTTGCTTCAATAATCATTCCCACTCTTCTGTTTGGCAAACTTGGAAATGTGTATATAATCCTGATGCTGATAACAACTATCTGGCTGGGACTTATCGGTTTCCTCGACGACTATATAAAAATATTTAGAAAGAACAAAGAAGGACTAGCCGGACGATTCAAGATTGCAGGTCAGATAGTTTTGGGAATACTCGTAGGGCTGACCCTGTTTTTTAGTAGTGAGGTCAGAATAGTTGAAAAAGTTAATGTAGCTAATCTTACTTTAAAAGAGAGGCATGAGTTTATTGATCCTTCTGTAAAGATTCCAGAAAAAGGGGAGATTACGATGGATAGAAAATCTACCAAAACGACAATACCTTTTGTAAAAAACAATGAGTTCGATTATGCATGGCTTGTTTCATTTATTAAGGAAGATATAAGGCGGCCTTTTACCTGGATTGTATTCGTAATAATAGTAATATTCATTGTCACCTCCGTTTCAAATGGTTCAAACCTGACGGATGGTCTTGACGGACTGGCAACTGGAGTATCTGCAATAATTGGTACTGCCCTGGCGATACTCGCCTACGTTTCAAGTAATATCATCTATGCTAAATATCTCCAGATAATGTATATCCCCGGATCAGAAGAGCTTGTAGTTTTTGCAAGTGCGTTTATCGGGGCTACTATCGGGTTCCTTTGGTACAACTCATATCCTGCACAGGTCTTTATGGGGGATACAGGCAGCCTTTCTCTAGGCGGCATTATAGCTGTTTTCGCAATTATTATCAGAAAAGAACTTTTGATCCCTTTGCTTTGCGGGATCTTTCTGATTGAGAACCTTTCTGTGGTGTTGCAGGTCAGTTGGTTTAAAAGAACAAGAAAAAAATATGGAGAAGGAAGAAGGATATTCCTAATGGCGCCTCTTCATCACCATTATCAGAAAAAAGGCTTTCCAGAATCGAAGATTGTTATCCGGTTCTGGATTGTAGCGATATTATTGGCTGTATTAAGTATTGTGACGCTTAAGTTAAGATAGCAAAATGAATAAGAAGATTGTAATACTGGGAGCA
>PMIL01000207.1:9065-9320 GCA_003157075.1 Bacteroidales bacterium
TTTGTTTCTGATAAAGGTCAGATAAAAGAGAATTTCCGGGAAATCCTTGAAAAACATAATATTAAATGGGAAGAAGGTAATCACAGCGAAGCAATTATCCTTTCCGCTGATGAGATTATAAAGAGTCCGGGAATACCGGAAAATGCACCGATAATAAAAATGATCCATGAGAAAGGCATTCCTGTAATCTCCGAAATTGAATTCGCGGGCAGATATTGTGAAGGTGTAAAGATTTGTATTACAGGCAGCAATGGT
>PMIL01000204.1 GCA_003157075.1 Bacteroidales bacterium
TCATGAAGATGGTAGTTGCATGCAGGAAAAATAATATCAGGATCATCCCACAGATAAATATGCTCGGTCATCAGTCCTGGGCAAATCATACAGGGAAACTTCTGGAACAATTTCCACAGTTCGATGAAACGCCTTACATAAAAATGCCGGAAAAGTATGTCTGGCCAAACAGCGATAAATTGTACTGTAAAAGTTATTGTCCTCTTCATCCGGAACTTCATAAGGTCATATTCGCCGTCATCGATGAAATATGTGATGCCTTTGAAACAGATGCTTTTCATGCGGGTATGGATGAGATATTTTATCTCGGTGATGAGCAATGTCCCCGTTGTTCTGGTGTAGACAAAGCAGAACTTTACGCAGGTGAAGTAATCAGTCTCAGAAATCATCTTGCTGAGAAAAACAGGGAGTTATGGATATGGGGTGACAGAATGATCGATGGAAAAACGACCGGTATTGGTGAATGGGAAGCAAGTTATAACAGTACTTATCGTTCAGTAGATATGGTACCAAAAGATGTAGTTATATGTGACTGGCACTACGAAAGACCGGATCAGACCCCGGTTTATTTTGCCATGAAAGGTTTTCGCGTTATTACTTGTCCTTGGAGAACACCTCCTACTGCTGTAATTCAGACTGAAGACATGGCTAAATTCCGCAAATACGCAACTCCGGAGATGAAACCAAGATATTATGGAATGATGCAGACCACCTGGATGGATCCGGATGGATTTATAGATGGTTTTTACGGAATCAAATCAGCAAATGCTCATGAATCAGTTCACCCAAGGAATGAAGCTTATAGCCCATGGAACACTTTCAAGGCAATGTATAAAAGGATCGACGAGTTGGAAAAAGAGCCAAAGTAGTTTTCTCTGAATGACGATAATTTTATAAAAGAATTCATGCCATGAAGAACTTACATGTATTTTTCTTTGCACTATTTTCAATGCTTCAGATCAATACCTTCTCAGCGTCACTTCCTGAAATAATCAATATCAGGCAAAGACCCGATTCAACAGGTCTTTATGAGAAGCTGGAAATATCTTTTAATCTTAATGCTGATTATATTAACCCTTTTGACCCCGATGAAATTGATATTAGCGCTGATTTTACATCACCGTCGGGCAAGAAATGGCTTATCCATGGTTTTTATGATTATTCCTATGGTACTTTATGGAAGATCCGGTTTTCACCGGATGAAACCGGGAAATGGAGTTATACAATAACTGCACATGATAAGAACGGATCGGCAACCAGCGGTATACAGTCTTTTGTTGCAATAAAGTCCGGTAAAAAGGGCCCTGTTCAGATCGCACCCAATAGGCGTTATCTGAAACACAGCGACGGATCGCAATTCTATGGTGTAGGGTTATGGTATAACGACGGTTATGCTGAGTTTAACAATGGACAGGTAAAGGCTGAGGAATTGGATTATTTAAAATCACTGGGAGTAAATTTTATTGGCTCCTTTATCACCCCACTCGAAACTATGGGAAGCGGTTTGGGCCGCTATGATCAGAATATCTGCGGAAGACTGGACGAACTGATCGGAATGTGTGAGGACAGGGACATGGTTCTTAGTCTCAATGTGTGGTTCCACGCCTATCTTTCTGAAACGGTCTGGGGCGGCGGCAACATCAGATGGTATACCAATCCCTATCAGCAAATAACCAAAGCCAAAGACTTCTACAGAAGTGAAACAGCATGGAAGTACCAGGAAAAACTGTACCGTTATTTTATCGCGAGATGGGGCTATAGCAGGGCGCTCGCAATCTGGTTCATCATTGACGAAGTCAACGGAACCGACGGCTGGGTTTCAGGCGACAGCACTGCAGCCTCCGGTTGGGCCCAAAAAGTTCATACCTATTTCAAGACCAATGATCCTTTCAATCATCCGACAACCGGAACAAGAAGCGGCGGAATAAATGAATTCTGGCATCAGGGGTATCAGACATTTGACCTGGCTGCTCGGGAGATCTATGAAGGACAGGGATTCCAGGTCAATAAAACTGGTACAATTGATTCAGCTGCGGTTAATCCGCTTAAGAGCAGCTATTCAAATTACAGACAGGAGATCCAAAAGCTCTGGAAAGGCTATGAAAAACCTGCTATTGTGGGAGAAACAGGATGGGATCATATGTTTTATGAACCGGATATGCCAGAGTATCAATCCGTCTATCATAATGCACTTTGGGTCGCATTAACCACAGGCTCCGCTATGACACCATTCTGGTGGGCACATTCCAGCAGGCTTAATGACAACGTATTAACGTCGCAGATTACAAATATTAAAAAATTTACCGATCTTATTCCTTTCGGCAAACTTACCGATGTAATGCCTGCTGATGTAAAAAGTGTCCGGGGAGATGCCTTTGCTATAAAAAGCAATGAATTAACCTTTGGCTGGGTTGTAAATGATGAAAAAGACGTAGCCGGTGATAAAATTTCTCTTTCTTCATTAAAAACAGGTAAATATAAATTGAAAATCTTTCATACCTGGCGTGGTCAGTTTATTGATGAAAAAGAAGTAACCTGCACTGACGGCTCAGTTACATTTGGATTACCCTATCTGAAAATAACAGATTCTCATGCCAATTATATTGGCCATGATATTGCGTTTATCCTCGAAAGATATCCTGATCCGACACCGGCTCCTGTTAAGGTAAAAAGGTAATTTTAAATATATTATATATGAAAGTGATGAAGACTTCTGCCTTGCGGTTTCATTCTCCATTTAGCATTGCTATTTTAGCAATTTGCATATTGGTACCATTTCAGTCCGCATCAGGGCAGAAGAAGAAAAACAAGAAGATCGCCGAAGTACCGGTTGTGCAAAATATTGTCATATCAGAAAACCTGATGAGCCTGTACCGGATTGTAATACCAGCTTCTGCAACACCTCAGGAACTGAAAGCATCAAAAATCCTGCAGGATTACCTGCTCCAGATTTCCGGCGCTGCACTGCCGGTAATTACTGCAGATAAGTCAGTAAGCAAATATGAAATCCTTCTCGGGCAAAACGAACGTCTTGACCAGCTGGGGATAACTATAAATTTTAATGAGTTACAGGCCGACGGGTTTGTAATTAAAACAGACAGCCTCCGGCTTATTATTGCCGGGGGTAATAAGAATGGTACTATCTATGGTGTTTATACTTTTCTTGAAAAGTATCTTGGTTGCCGCATGTACAGCCCGGATGTAAAAATCATCCCCAAACAGGAAAAGATCACCCTAAGCATAATCAATGATAAGGAGATACCATTAATAAAGTTCAGGGATGCTCATTATAAAGTTGCATGGAATTCTGAATACAGTGCGTGGCATAAGCTCGATCATGATGCTCAGGGGGCACGACCCGCCTGGGGATCATGGGTTCATACATTCAATAAACTCGTTCCTCCTGAAATATATTTTAAAGATCATCCCGAGTACTATGCTCTTCGCAACGGCAAACGAACTCCTACTCAGCTTTGTCTGACAAATCCTGAAGTATTGAAAATAGTCATTCAGTCGCTTCGCAAGGAAATAGCCGGAAACCCGGATGCAAAATACTGGTCAGTCAGCCAGAATGATAACAGGCAATATTGCATGTGTGATAACTGCCAGGCTATAAATAAACAGGAAGGTTCCCCGTCAGGATCTATTCTGACTTTTGTCAACCAGGTTGCGGATCAGTTTCCTGATCATATGATATCAACGCTGGCTTATGAGTATTCACGAAAGGCACCGGCAACAATCCGTCCGCGTAAAAATATCAACATTATGCTCTGCAGTATTGAAATGAGACGTGACCAGCCTTTCGCTACGGCAACTGATTCCATGAGCTTAAGTTTTGTCAGGGACGTGAAGGATTGGGGGAAAATTGCCAGTGATATTATAGTCTGGGACTATGTCATTCAGTTCAATAACCTTATAAGTCCATTTCCGAACTTGATGGTATTGCAGCCCAATCTCCGGTTTTTTGTCGAAAACGGTGTTACTGCAATGTTTGAACAGGGAAACCGTGAAGTAGGCGGTGAATTCGCAGAATTGCGTACCTATCTTATTTCCAAGCTTTTGTGGGATCCATATGCCAACGCTGATTCTGTAATAAATGATTTTCTGAACGGGTATTACGGAGCTGCAGCTAAACCTATCAGGCAATATATCGATCTGATGCTTGAGGCATCAGTCAATTCCAAACAGCCGCTTCGGATCTTCGGTTCACCGAGTGATGCATCCGAAAGTTACCTGACCCCTGCTCTTATGGAAAAGTACAAAGAGCTTTACAATGAAGCAGAACTGTCAGTTGCCCATGATCCAGCTATTCTTGAACGTGTAAGAATCGCAAGGTTGCCGCTAAGTTTCGCTATAATGGAACAAGCCAAGAAAAACTTTACAGGCGATAACGGGATTTTTATAAAAAACGGGGATAAGTGGATTGTCCGTCCTGAGATCAGATCCATGATAGATCCTTTTACAGATCTGTGCATTCGTCAGGGTGTCACTAAGATGAGAGAATGGCATACTACACCTGATGCTTACCGGGCTGACATGTACAGGCTTTTTTATCAGGGCAGAAATGAACACCTTGCTTTCAATAAGAAAATAATATTAGTCAGTCCGGATTCAACGATCGTTCCTGCCGGGTCGTGGAAAATGCTGAATGACGGGATTCGCGGTACAAATGACAGGGAAAATAACTGGTTCGAATTTCAGGGGAAGGATCTTGATGTCATAATTGATCTAGGAAAGGTTCAAAAGATTCAGCACATAGAATGCGGTTCTTATCAGTTTGCAGCCTGGCTGGGCATACTTCCCAAAAAGGTAGAGTTTTTTGTGTCAGAAGGAGGTAAAAAATTCGATCTTGTCGGATCTGTTGACAATACTTTACCTATTGACCAGTATGACTTCCTGCAGAAAGACTTTATTTCTGATTTCAAGCCCAGAAATTGCCGCTTCGTAAGGGTTGTTGCACATACAATAGGAAATACTCCCGAATCACATCCAGGTGCGGGTCAGGCAGCTTTGATGGCCATTGATGAGATTGTTGTTGAGTAATTTTATACTCTTACTGCGTTCATCATAATTTAAAGTTATATGGTCTGTCTCTGATTAAGATGATAAGTTTGTTTTGAATGGAAGTCTTGTTTTGCTCTGTTCTAAAAAAAAAATATTACTTTTAGCTGTATAATCAATATTTTCAATAGATAATTTACAGAAATCTTGTTCAATTAATGAACATTAAAAGACATCTGTTAATATTGATCTTATTTCTTCTCAAATCCTGGCCAGCTTACTCTCAACCAGGTAACAATCCATTATTTGAAAAAGTCAGTCCTAAAAAGAGCGGCATAAAATTTAAAAATTCACTCACTGAGAATGAGAAAGATAATATGCTGTCATTTATCAATTTTTATACAGGGGCCGGTGTAGGAATACTTGACGTAAACAACGATGGTCTGCAGGATATTTTTTTTGCAGGCAACCAGGTTTCATCCAGATTGTACCTTAATAAAGGAGGCTTTGTCTTTGAGGATATTACTAAAAAAAGTGGCGTCCAGACTGATAGATGGATAACCGGAGTAAGCGTTGTTGACATCAATCAGGACGGCTTCGATGACATATATCTTTCAGTTTCCGGAGCCGGAAAGAAAGGGAACCTGCTTTTTGTAAACAACGGCAATAATACATTCACTGAAAAAGCAGACGAATTTAACATTAATGTGACTGAGCAAACTACTCAAACCAGTTTTTTTGACTATGATAAAGATGGTGACCTCGATGCTATCCTCATTACAAACCCTACAGATTTTAAGCTGAATTCCACCGAACCGCTTCAAAGGCCAAAGATTAAGGGAGAATCTCGCGGGACAGATATATTATTACGCAATGACGGAAACGGAAAATTCACAGATGTATCAAAAGAGTCAGGTATTTTGATTGAAGGTTACAGTCTCGGCGTAAATACCTCCGACTTTAATCATGATGGCTGGCCAGATATTTATATATCAAATGATTACATAGGCAACGATATTCTTTATATTAATAACAGGGACGGTACGTTTACCGACAAATCAGGTGAGTTTTTCAAGTACACCAGTTTTGCCAGCATGGGGAATGATGCAGGTGATATAAATAATGACGGACTGATTGATCTTATCACTCTGGATATGCTTCCGGAAAGCAGTTACCGTCAGAAATTGATAGTGGGATCAAGGACTTATGATGCTTTTATGTATACACTTGGTTTGGGTTACAAGCCTGAGTATAGCAGGAACATGCTCCAGTTGAACAATGGGAATAATACCTTCAGCGAAATAGGGAGACTGGCTGGAATATCATCAACAGACTGGACATGGGCACCACTTTTGACCGACCTTGACAATGACGGATTTAAAGATCTATTTGTTTCAACAGGGTTCAGAAGAGATATGGGGAACATGGATTTTATTTACAAAACAATGGATTCACCGTTCAAAAGAGGTGGCGATATGGTTCCTGTATCCGACCAGTTGGAGGCTATCAAACGTATCGAAGGAGTTCCTGTTATGAACTATGTCTCCAAAAACAACGGGGATCTCACTTTTACAAAAGTCTCAAAAGAATGGGGATTCGATGAAAAATCTTTTTCCAGCGGGCTGGCAGTAGCTGATCTGGATAACGATGGAGATTATGATATAATTATTAACAGGATAGATGATTACGCCGCCATCTACGAAAACAAGACAAATCTTGGTAAGAACCACTTCCTGAAAATCCGGCTACATGGTCCTGAAAAAAATCGTTCCGGAACTGGGTCAAAAATCACGATTTATTGTAATGGCCATTTGCAGTACATTGAGAACAATCTCTACCGTGGTTATATGTCTTCGGTTGAAAAGAACATCCTGTTCGGAACCGGAAACAGTAAACTTATTGATTCTATAATTGTAATCTGGCCGACCGGATTTCGATCTGTAAGATATAAAGTAAAAGCTGATACGACTATAGATATTCAATATAACAGAGCACTCCCGGATAAGTTGGTTAAAACAACAAATCTGAATACTACAACAAAGTTCAAAGACATAACCTCAAAGCTTGGAATCCGATATTCACATAAAGAGGATTCATACTTGGACTTCTATAAACAGCCTTTATTGCCTCAGCAACTTTCAAAACTCGGTCCTGCCATTGCAGTCGGTGATATAAATAATGACGGACTGGAAGATTTCTTTATAGGAGGATCAAGGGAATTCCCTGCAACAATATTTTATCAAACTTCCAAAGGCACTTTCCGATCCGAAGAATTCCCCCTTGACATGGAATTTGAAGATATGGGAGCTTTGTTATTTGATTTTGACGGAGATAACGATCTGGACCTGTATGTGGTTTCAGGCGGCACTTTTGCACCAAATAATTCTGATTTGTATCAGGATCGTCTCTATATAAATACTGGTAACGGTAAATTCAGGAAAGCTGAAAATTTAATACCTGTAATGCATTCAAGTGGAGGGACAGTTACTGCTGCAGATTTTGATGGTGATGGGGACATCGACTTGTTTGTGGGTGGCAGAATTTCACCATTGAATTATCCCGCTACGCCAAGAAGCTATTTGTTGGAAAACAGGAATGGACATTTTATTGATGTAACGGATGAAAAGGCTCCGGGTTTATCATCTATTGGCATGGTGACTTCCGCGTTATGGTCTGACTTTAACTATGATGGTTCTCCAGACCTGATCATTGTAGGAGAATGGATGCCTGTCACCGTATTTGAGAATAAAAAAGGTTCTTTCATTAACCGTACCCGGGAGTACGGCCTTGAAAATACCAACGGATGGTGGAATAGCATAAGTGACGGAAATTTCAAATCAGATGAAACAACAGATTATGTGCTGGGCAACCTGGGCTTGAACAACCCTTATCATGCCTCTGATTCTGAACCATTGAAAATTGTATCAAAAGACTACAACAACGATGGAATCACTGAACCGTTATTAATTATGAAATATAATGACGGCTGGTATCCTGTAGCTTCCAGAAGTCAGTTCCTGTCAGTATTCCCCCAGAAGGCAAAAAAGTATGAAACGTTTGAATCATATGCAAAAACAGGAGCAGAAGAATTACTTAAGGATTTAGGGATCAGCGGGGCGGTTGAACTACAGGCAAAGATGTTTGGTAATTCTATTATGGTTAATAAAAAAGATAGTCTGCCTGTTATTAAACCTTTACCAAATACAGGGCAGTTCTCTCCCGTTTTTGGAACAGTGTGCTCTGATATTGACGGTGACAGGAAAAATGAAGTTTTATATGTTGGGAATTTTTATCCGGTCAATGTGAACGATGGACCATACACTGCCTCAACAGGGGGAATTATTTCGTGGGGTGCTGGTAACAAAATGGTTATAAACAGTGGAACTGAAACAGGTTTTTATATCAATACCGATGCCAGAGCTCTAGCAAGTCTGGTCATGGGAAATCAGCAAAAAGTTTTCATCGTAACAAGCAACAATGACAGCCTAAAAGTATTTGCACCTGTTATACAGAAGGGAAAGCATATCAAACTGAAGCCAATGGATGCTTACGCGATAATTGAATGGGATAATGGTCTTAAGCAGAAGCAGGAGTTCTATTACGGAACAGGATACCTTTCCCAATCATCAAGATATCTCTCACTAATTCCTGGTTGGAAAAGAATAAAGTTTGTTTCCTATTCAGGCAAAGAAAGAATAATTACTCCAGCCGATGTAAATAACTTCAAATAGCTTCTTCCTCCCCTCCTCAAAAAAAAGAGCCCTTGAAAAAAATCAAGGGCTCTTTACGATTTGGTCTATTGACCATTAAATTCTATTATTCGTTACCACCATCCCACCAAACTTTAGAAGTCAGCTTATCAGGCTGTGTTGACCCGGCAGCATAGTTTGGATTTCCGGCAGCTTCTACAGACGGAATGGTAAGTTTTCTTGGAATCGTACCACCTGTAGAGTTACCCGGATAATTGGACGGCGTTAAAACAGGAAATCCTGTTCTTCTCCAATCGGCCCATTCATCCTGCCACATCATGAATTTACTCAACCACATCTGTGTACCGATCTGTTGAAGGGCTGTTGCTGAATTATATGGATAAGTTGCAAGATAAGCATTTACCTGTGCATCAGTAACAACAAATGAAGCGTCGTATACGGTATAAAGCTGCATAGCAAGTTTGACTCCGGTTTCATAGTGCGACTGGGCAGTTCCTGTAATCCCTGAACCTATTCCTCTTACGAGCGCTTCAGCCTTAAGGAATTCGCTTTCAGCAGCATTCATGATCTGATAAGACTCATCAAACTGCATCATTTTGAAGTTTACAGATGAAAAGATCTTATATGGAATTGCACTCGGAGGTGAACCTACACCATATTTCTGATTGATCTGAGCGCCGTCTAATCCAACATCTTCACCTAGTTGTTTAAGAGGATCCAGTTGTATCGGATTTATTGAAGCAAGTGTCCATTCAACTATACCTCCAGTGAAGATCATAAGTCTTGGATCGTCATCAGCAGTGCTGGCCACATTCGGACCCTTAAGCTGGTCAATGAGAGTTTTGCTTAAAAGGTGGTCTTGCCATGATCCTCCATCTCCAGGATAGAATGCACGTGATATTCCATTGTAGTCTGCCCATAGACTTGGTCCGGTGGCACACTTAACCCATACGTTATCGTCATTGCTGGCCATTGTTCCGCCTGCAACAGCTTTTGTGACATAGGTAGAGGACATGGTTGCATCTACATTCGATACTCTCATGGCAAGACGCAGCATGAGAGAGTAACCGAACTTTTGCCATTTTGAGATATCCCCGTTGAAGATAAAGTCAGCTGCTTTGAATGCTTTATAATCAGGTTCATTAGCGTCAAAGGCAGCGCATGCCTCATCAAGCTCCTTAAGCATGTCGGCATAAATGTCTTTCTGCTTATCGTACTTTGGCTGGAAAACTGCCGAAAGGCCTTTGTTGGCTTCAAAATAAGGAATACTTCCGTAAAAGTCGGTCAGACGGTGGAAATCAAATACTCTGATAATTCTGGCAGCCTGACGCGTATTGATCAGCCGTCCTGCATAAAATCCGCCGGTAGTAGTCTGCTTGATGATTTCCGCAGTTCTTTTTAGTGCATCCCTGTAATAGAACTGGAAAGGAGCTTCGCAAGGTTCCACATCCCCATCAAAATACTTTTCACCACTCGATGAACCAGTCATGGCAAAGTGCTGTATTGCAAATGAGGCAAAATTTATGTTGGTTCTCCAGTCAGTATAATTGTCATCACCTGCAGATCCGTTACTTGCCATTCCAAGTTCGGAAGCAGTAAGGAAGTAATTCATGTCGATCTGTTGAACTGCATTGGGATCTAAGTTCATGTTATGCAGATCAGCAGTGTCACATCCCGCCGCAATAATTGCTATAAACAGCGTTATCTGAATCAGTTTTAATATATGTTTCATTTTATCAAGTTTTTTAGGTTAGAATGTCACCCTTAGGTTAAAACCATAACTGCGGGTTCCTGGCATAGTAAATTGATCAATACCCTGCCCTGTACCGCTTGTATAGGATGATTCCGGGTCTATGTTGTCGGTTTTCCTGTAAAGTATGGCAAGGTTTCTTCCAACAAACGAAACTGCTATATTCTTAAGAGGAGTTTTTTCCAGGAGTTTGGCAGGCAGATCGTATTCGAGGGAGATCTGTCTTAGTTTGATAAATGAAGCATCATAAACAAAGTTCTCTGATGCGCGATAAGCCAGGTTACCCCAATAGTCTTGGGTCTCTTGTTCATTAAGGGTCTTAGTGAACGGTATGTAAACAGGTTTTCCGTCAGCGTCTGTTCCATTCTGGATTACACCATCAACTACCATTCCTCCTTCGCGGTTAACCAGGGTTCGCTTGCTCAGTCCATCAGCGGCCAGGTTTACTTCAGATCCTGAATAGATTTTGCCACCTGCCTTGAAGTCGATAAGTGCGTCAAGTTTGAAACGGTTCCAGGATAATTGTGTTGGTCAAACCACCAGTAAATTTTGCAATACCGTTACCAAGATCTTCATAGACATCTGACCTTACCGGAGATCCAGTCTCATCAAATACTTTTTTACCTGAAGCCGGATCTACCTTCTGTTTATAACCTAAGATCTCACCAAAAGGCAATCCCACAACCTGATATATACCAACAGTCCTTGTACGGGGCTCGTCCTCAAAAAGTCGTGTTACTCCTGGGCTCAGTTCAACTACCTTGTTCACATTCTGTGCTACGTTCAATGACACATCCCATGTGATTTTTCCTACTACCGGCGTAACAGTGATCAATAACTCAATTCCTTTGTTGGTAAGTTGTCCAATGTTTACCGATGTTGAATTGAATCCTGAAGCCTGAGAAATTGTTGCTGAGAGGATATCATCAGTAGTTTTCTGGTCATAGTATGTAAATTCAATTCCGGCTCTACCGCTCAGGAATCTCAGTTCAGTTCCAACTTCAAATTCTCTGGATATTGCAGGTGAGAGGTCAGGATTAGGTATATTATCTCCAAATGAGAATGTACCCATTGGAATATTAAGATGCCCTGCTCCAAGAAGACTATATGTTGGATTAACAGAATAAGCGCCGACATTGGCTGTTGCAACCTGTCCCCATGCTGCCCTTACCTTTCCAAAGCTTAACCAATCAGGCATTGCACTCTTGAAAGCATCTGTGAAAACAAAGCTTCCACCAAGAGATGGGTAGAATTTACTGTTATTTTTAGGATTAAGAACGGAAAACCAGTCATTTCTTCCGGTTCCTGTTAAAAACAAATATCCTCCGTAACTTAATTCAGCGGAGCCATACAGTGAGTTGATTCCTGATTTACTGAAACCATAACTTATGGCTTGATTTTGGGTATTGTTGACTGAGGTAAAGAAGGGAACCTGGAAGACATTACCACTTACCTGGATGTTTTCAGCCTGTCGTTGCATCTTATTTCCACCTACGAATGCATTGACATTGAATTTTCCAAATCCTTTTTTAACGCCCAACATCCACTCCTGGTTTATCTCCCTTACAAAGTTTGAAGTATTACTCTTTCCACCAGTACGGTCATAACCAGTACCCTGCGGAGAAAGAGAATTGCTGTTTCTTGTATAATAGTCCATGCCTATCTGCGCCTGAACATAAAGCCAGTCTAAGATATCGTATCTAATATTACCGGATGTGATAAAACGATCCCTGACGTTTCTGTTTGTGATCTGGTATGCAGACCACCAAGGATTCTGAAGCCAGTTATTATTTGATTGCTGGAATTCCTCACCAACCGACTTAAGGTCGGGAGTGGTAACTCCAATGGGAACTGCTCCCGGTTTATTCGGATCACCGTACAAGTCCATAACATTAACTGTATTGGCCAGAGTCCAGATTGCTATCGGGGCGTTACCCGGAGAGTCTCCAAGCAATGACCTGTTATTCATATCCTCATTCGAATAGAGAACCTTGGCATTGAATGTTATCTTGTTACCAAATTTACCATTTGTGGAAAGAGAAGCATTCCTCTTTTTAAAATCAGAGTTTGGTATAATGAAATTTTCTTTTTGATCAGAGAAAGAGAACCTGAATGACTGTTTATCGTTGCCCCCGGTAATAGCCAGACTATTAGTCCAGGTGCTTCCTGTCCTATAAAAACGAGACCAGTTATCGCCTGCATATGAATATGGTCTTACTACACCATCGAACTGGACGACCGGAGATCCGTCAAGCTTCGGGCCCCACATTGAACCGGCGCCCCAGTCATATGCCTCTTGTTGGGTTGTAGGTTTCGAATAAATGTAATCTCCGGTTGGGTCAGCTGGATTGGCTGTGGCCCCACCGGGTCCGTATACATGCTGCAGATTATCCAGCCTGTAAACATTTTCGAAGACATAGTTTGAGTTAAATTCAATTCCAATACCTTTCTTCAACGTACCTTTTTTTGTTGTGATATTGATAACACCAAAACCACCCCTTGATCCGTAAAGTGCGGCAGCTGCTGCTCCTTTCAGAACGGTAACAGATTCAATGTCTTCCGGGTTTATACTGGTAAGACCGTCACCCTGGTCAGTACCTCCCCAAACACCAACCTGACCAAACTGGCTGTTGTCCATCGGAATACCGTCAATAACATACAGAGGCTGGTTGTCTCCACCGATTGATTTGTTACCCCTGATGATAACACGGGATGATCCTGCAGGTCCTGTTGCGGATTTCGTAACGTTAACACCTGCAACACGTCCCTGAATTGATGATCCAAGGTTGTTTTCGCGGGCTGCCGTCAGGCTCATACCGGGAACCTTAGTTACAGATGACTGCAGAGATTTTTGACTTCTCTCAATTCCAAGAGCAGTTACAACAACTTCACCAAGTTGTTGTGATGCTGGTGCCATCAGAACACTAAAGGTTGACTTTTCGCCAACAGGAACTTCCTGGGTATTAAAGCCAATAAATGAGAATGCCAGGGTAGTGTTATTCCCGGGTACAACAATGGAGAAACTACCGTTAATGTCGGTAATTGTCCCGGTTGTCGCTCCCTTAATAAGAACATTTACTCCTGCCATGGGAGAGTTATCCTCGGTACTTTTAACGGTACCGGTTACTTTGCGTTCTTGTGCAAGCGAGGTAGCACAAGTAAATAAAGTTAGAAAAGTTGTAAAAAGCATAAGCTTTCCCTGACTTCTCAAACAAGTTAACAGTTGCTTCATTTTCATAAAAACACAATTAGGGTTAAGTAATTTTCAAAAATGAAATAGATAAAAAGTAGTTATTGATTTGATTTGTTGTGTTGGTATTCTCGGTTAGGTCAAAGCCAAAAATAGAGTTTAATATATTAATATGCAAGCCCTCTTTAACTTTTTTTTAACGTTGATTAAGCTTATTTAACATAGCTTTCTAATCTAAATTCTTCTAAATGAAATAAATCACAGAGCAAAAAAGTATTAAAAAAAATGATTAAAGTGATGATGTTNNTTATTCTGATAATTTTGACTTAAATATTTATGACCGGTTTAGTCTTATAGGTTATTTCTTCATTCTTATAATATACCTTTTCAAGGAACAATCCGCTTGGAGGAGCTGTAAGCTTTGCTGGAACATCTGTTTTCAATCTGAAGAATGAGGCTACTTCAGCTGGAGTTAGTTTTCCTCTTCCTACCTCAACGAGCACGCCGGTCATCCGTCTTATCTGTTTCCAGAGAAAATGTGAACCAACAACATGAAAAACAAGCATATCTCCAAAATCATTTACCTGAGCGTGTAGTATCTCCACTTTGGTAGAGGATGTTTCTGCGTCCTCATCAGTAAAATACCTGTAATCTTTCAGACCCGGAAAATGCTTTGCTGCCTCGTTCATCAGATTAATATCAAGCGAATCCTTTATCCACCATACAAACCTTTTACCGAAAGCAGTGCGTCTTCGGCTTATCTGATAAATATAACTCCTTGCGTTTGCGTCATATCGGGCGTGAAATTTAGGATGGGCCTCTTCTACATTAATAATACAGATATCAGGCGGAAGACGGTCATTAATACCGTATTTTATTTTTAATGGTGCCAGATCCGTTTCTGCTTCAAGGTGCGCAACCTGTCCTATGGCATGTACACCGCCATCAGTACGTCCTGCTCCGAAAATATCAACAGAGTCACTTTTAAACAGTTCCCTGCAAGCATCAAGTATCTCTCCCTGAATAGTTTTTCCGCCTTTCTGCATCTGCCAGCCGGAGTAACGAGTTCCTTCGTATTCTATAGTTAATTTGAATTTGCTCATGTAACATATATTAAAAGGTATAAATGTACGAAGAAAGTCCACTTATCAGAATCAGTACGGTTGAGTAAAGTTGATTATACACATTTCCCCTCCTTTTGAAGGAGGGGAAACTTTTTTATGCGGTTTCTCAGCCATCCCTAAAGCTTAAGCTTACGGCCTTTGGGTTTGAGGCTGAGTACAAAACATGAACTAAATAGACGATTGAATGTCCATCGGTGGCCAAGATTTGNNTCCTCATGCAGACAATTCAGTATATTACAGCAAATATTTTGAAGATGGTAAGAAGCCGTTGAAGAACTGGCTTACTATAGAAATATTTGGCGTGGTTGCAGGTGGCTTCCTGTCAGGAGCTCTTTCTAAACGAATCAGGTTTAAAATTGAAAAATCTCCAAATATCTCAAACACCAGACGATTGATTTTTGCTTTTCTTGGCGGAGTGTTTTTTGTCTATGGCGCACAACTTGCCAGGGGATGCACAAGCGGGGCAGCTCTCTCAGGGATGGCAGTTCTTTCTGTTGCAGGATTTGTTACCATGATCTCAATTTTTGGCTCTGCCTATATGTTTGCATGGTTCTTCAGGAAGAATTGGATATGAAACGGCGCAAAGGCGCAAAGGCGCAAAGGCGTAATGGTTATAGGTTTAACACAGGAAGTATTTTTTGCCGTTGAGCCGTTGTGCCATTGAGCCTTTGAGCCGGACATAAATTATAGGTTGACATAATAAATAAGAAATCATGGGACCAATATCATCATTAATATCAATGCCTGAGTGGCTGGATTTGCTTATCGCTTTGCTTATAGGCATCGGATTCGGCTTTTCACTGGAACAGGCAGGATTCTCTTCCAGCAGGAAACTGGCTGGAATGTTTTACGGGTATGACACTACAGTAATAAAAGTTTTTTTTACAGCAGCAATAGTAGCACTGATCGGCTCCCAGCTATTGAGCTATCTGGGACTTCTAAATCTTAATCTGGTCTTTGTGAATGAGTTCTATGTCGCTGCCTCTATCGTCGGAGGAATCATAATGGGCGCCGGATTTATTATGGGCGGGTTTTGTCCAGGTACAGGGTTATGTGCACTCTCAATTGGTAAGATCGATGCAATGGTCTTTTTTCTGGGTGGACTTACTGGGGCATTTCTGTTCGCTGAGACATATCCGCTTATACAGAAACTGGCAAACGGATCATACAAGGGTCCGGTTAAAATAAATGAAGTCATGGGTATTTCACCGGGGCTCTTCACTTTTCTGTTAATTGTTGCTGCGGCGGGAATGTTTTGGGTAGCAGAACTTGCAGAGAAGAAATTTGCCCGGCCTGATATAACAAGTGAAATTTAAAAAACAAAATAATGAATACCAGGGAAAAATTTTCAGTTGGACTTTTGTGTATCGGATTGATCCTTGCTTTGTTACCTCTTTCAGGCAGCAGATCTTTTATCATAAAACCTCAGAAATTGCTCTCAGAAGTACTTGATGAAAATATTTGTCTGACAGTGGATCAGGTAGCAAGATTTGTAGTATCTGAAGATAGTTCAGTACAGATTATAGATCTAAGGTCTCCTGAAGAATTCAGGACAGTAAATATTCCCGGATCAATAAATATCCCGTACAGTAAAATATTGGACAATGATCCGGGTGCTCTGCTAAACAATGGAAAAGCCAGAAATATCTTTTACTCCAACGGTGATTTTGAATCAAACTATGCGGTCGCAATTGTTCGGGGGCTGAATCAAAAAAACACATATGTTATGAAAGGCGGACTGAATGAGTGGTTTAACGTCGTAATGAATAGCAAATTTACCGGTGAAAAAATATCAGCAAGGGAAAATGCATTGTATGAAACCAGAACCAGGGCAAAAAAGATGTTTACGGAAATGAACAGCATGCCTGACAGCCTGAAATTGAAATTTATAATGTCAAAACATTTAGCTGCAAAAAAACTTGACGGGGGTTGTGAATGATCGAGGTGTGAGAAGTGAGGTGTAAGTGGTGAGGGGTGAGGGGTGAGGGCTGATGAATTACTTTGAAGAGACAAAAAACAAAAAAGAGAATGCATTAAGAAATATTTAATGGAATTAATAAAGAATTATAAAGTAGTTATCACTGTTGTATTGACTGTACTCGTTTTGGTTTTGATAAGATCGGCCGGTGTAAATCATTTCAAAAGTGATGCAAAAAAATGGGCTGATCCCTCATTCAGTCAATCAAATGCCATTACTTCAGACCAGGTTAAACTTCTCAAGGGGAATAATCTGGCGATCAATCTTGATAAAGATCCCATCGTACTAACCGGGATAACCGGTGATTTACAGAATATAACTGCTGACTCGATATTAAGTAAGAAACATCTCAGTACAATCCTCAACCATAAAGGTCCGGTTTTGCTTCTTTCCTCAGATCCGGGGTTATCTGCAAGAATATGGATGGTTCTTAGCCAGATGGGCCGCAAAAACATTTACATTCTCACCTCATCTACTGACAATGAGATTCTAAAATATAAGTTCCAGCCGGAAAGTTTGCCGGATACGAGTCTTTAGTATTATTTTACAACCTCAAAGTTATTTACTTCTTCAGATCCAAAAGGAAGCCATGACAGAAGTGTTCTCTCTTTAATCATCCTTTCGTGCATAAAGCCATTATTACCATATTTCAGGGTATGAGCATCATAGCCAAACAGGCGCAGATATGCAGTTGCAAAACCTGAGTTATGCCCTGTTCCGCAATAAACAACAACAGGCTTATCAGCCGGAATAGATGCCATTTCGTCAACATATCCCAGGGTGCCTTCAGGTTTGTATCTCACAGATCCGGGGATATGACCGTCCTCATATTTATCTTTGCGCTCCAGGTTTATTATATAGTATTTCTGCGGATTACTGAAAACCTCATCTGCTGTGATAAGGACATTTGAGGTACCTTCCTCAAAAACCTTCTTAAACCTGGCAGTTCCTATTTCAGCACCTGTTGAAAGGTTGGTCCTGAGATCAGGCATGCCAAGTGCAGTGGGTCTCTCATTAACCTGATTTTCAAGTTTTTCTTCATATTTCCCTGATACGCCGCTAAGCCATCCTTCTTTTGCATACTTCTCATTCCAGGCACTCATACCCCACCTCATAGAATATACATTACCATATCCCATCAACCTTAACAGGCACGTGGTATAACTTGAGAGCTGTCCATCATCACTTACCATGATAATTTTCTCAAATTCAAATGGCTTTATTCCGGTTTCAAAATATGAAGGCAGCTCCTCAAACTTTTTATTTACCGCTCCTTTTATGTGACCGTCAGAAAACTGTTTTGAACTTCGCAAATCAACAATAAGAATATTTTTTCCAATATTTTCCTTGACTATAGAGGCTTTGATCAGTGACGGGTATGCTTTACTATTAACATAATCACCGCTTTCCTTAAGGTCCTTTAATAACTGTGCAGTTTCATTTCCGACCGCTATGTCGGCAGCTTTTTTGACATTCTGAACTGTTTCCTGCTTTTCCTCAGTTTTACTCTCCGACTTTTTCCCCTTGCATCCGGTAAATACAGGCAAGCAAAGAAACAATGCAATAAGTGTAAGATAATATTGTCTTTTCATTTTATTTCTATAATGCGACTTTTCAGACTTTTACAGGAGTTTTATCCTTATCGAAATTAAGTGTTTCGGTACGGTTACCCAGCTCATCATATTTGTACTGAGTAATTGCAACACCCTCAGGATTATTGATCAGATTGCCATCCTTATCCAGATTTTTTACTTCGATAAGAGCTCCATGACTATCATATGTGTTCTTGTTAACAGGTATCAGTTTGCCTTTTACATATTCATTATCCTGGTCGAACACATTCGTTTCCAGTACATATCCATTCTCATCAAGTTTGTTTATGCGCTTTGACCATCCCCAGTAGAGATTTGACATTTGTCCGGTAACATTAAAAACCGAAAATGTTTCAAGGTCTCCTTTTTCATTGGGACTAAAAGTGAAATAAGAAACTCCTATATCACCACAATTTTCAGCTGTACAATTATAGAGTGTGTCAGCTTTGAAATTTGCCATCCTTGTTGCATACCCCTTGTCATTATAGGTAAACCTGAGCTCATAGAACGGGCAGAAAGGATTCATAACAGTTTCTTCACCCTTTAGGTTGTAACGGAGTTCCCTTACCATGCCATCCGGAAGAATATTCCATGTATATGAGTGGATTTTATTCCTGTTTTCAACCATCGATCCGTTTTTATCTAAAAACATCAGGCCCACCCTGTTTCCCTTAGGATCCAATGAATATTGGTCCGCAAAAACACCTGAAGATTCAATAGGCTGGTTATCCTTATCGAAAAAATGTTTTGTCTGGGTATTGTCAGCATATTCATAGGTGATTTTTGCTGCACCCTGCATAGATGAATAGCCCAGAAGGACATTATTCCTGACAAATTCAACTGACAGAAGACGGCCTGTCTTATCATATGTGAATTTGTAACTGTTTATGGTTTTTGCTTCTTCAGCGGTCAAAGGATGTGTTCCTTTTTCAATATCGTAAGGTGTTTCACTGAACTGGAGATTCCGGTAATACTCTATACCGGTGTGTGTATTTTTATTCGTCGTAGTGCTGGTGCATGAAACAACACCAATCATCGTTACGGCAGAAAGGAGTAATAGAAGTGTCAATTTGCTTAATTTCATTTTCTTAACTATTTTGGTTTAAAATAATTGCAAAAGTATAGAATATTTGCATTGGAAGACTTCAAAAATGCTAAATATAACAAATGAAATGCGGAAATGGTAAATATCTGACGACTCCCCAATGATTGAATACAGGAGAAGTTTGAATTGATCCTGAAAGAAATTCTTTCGTAACAGTAAAGGAGAGAAAGTAATAATGTATAAATTTGCGATCATCAAAAGTATTAGTTCATGGATCAATTCAGCAATCATCCGCTTTATAAAAGACATAACATCGACAGTGCCATGAATTCATTGTGGGAATTCTATAAGAAAAAATTCGTGACACTATTCATTGCTTCATTTGTCATGTCACTTCTGATACAATACGCTTCTTCACTGGTCAATATGAAGGATCTATCTTCAGTTACAGATCCGATGATTTTACTTGAAAAGATAAAGGATTTGCTAATTCCGATACTGGTAATCTCGCTGATAAATCTTCTATTTACTACCATTCTTCAGTACTATATTATCTATAATCCGATAGATAATGAAAACACTTTCTTTTCATCCATCGTCAGATCTTTGAAATATTTTATTCCTTATCTCATTATAATGATACTCCTGGCTTTTGCAGGATCAATTGCAATTGTTCTGGGAATATTTGTACTAATTGTAGGGGCATTTTTTGCAATGCTGTATGTAGTAACAATTTACCTGTTCATATTGCCTGTCATGATGGTTGAGGGGACAAATATCGGCTCAACTATCACAAGAACTATAGCACTGACGCACAAGCACTTTTGGACAAACATAGGTTGGGTGGCAGTTTTTATTATTGTTATGCTTGTTATATCGGTGGTTTTTTCCGGGATCATTCTTCTTCCTTTTTCAGGAAGTTTTTTAAAGACAATACTGAAACCTCAGGAGGCCGGGACACTTGCTGATGTAACTACAAAGCCACTTTTCATTATTCTGTCTGCTTTAGTAAGCGCTCTGACACTCCCTGTGATGCCTATTTTTGCCTGCATACTTTATTTCAATGGACGTGCAGGAGAAGGACAGATTCAACAGATCACGACCCCTGATCCTGAAAACAATAAAGTCAGAGTTGAGGATCTTTATGCCAAACCCTATTCTGACGATCATCCCGAGAATCCGGAGAATAAACAGTTATGATATCCGGGTGATTTTATCCGTAGGTTAAGATAGTAGCCTTTGACTTAGAGATTCAGGGACTTTTAAACTTAAAGATCGTTTTCCCCTTTTATATATCCAAAGTTGGCAAGTATACCTCCGTCAACATATAAGATATGCCCGTTTACAAAATTACTTGCTTTGGATGCCAGAAAGAGAGCGGCATTAGCCACATCCTCGGGTTCTCCCCATCTGCCTGCCGGCGTACGGGTCATAACAAGATCATTAAAAGGATGTCCGTTCTCACGGATAGGCGCAGTTTGAGATGTGGCTATATATCCCGGACCTATTCCATTTATCTGAATATTATATTTTGCCCATTCACAGGTCATGTTTTGTGTAAGAAGCTTAAGGCCGCCTTTCGCGGAAGCATATGCTGAAACAGTATTACGACCATAAATGCTCATCATCGAACACATGTTTATGATCTTTCCATTCCTCTTTTCAATCATTTTCGGAACTACACGTTTTGAAACAATCAGCGGGCCGACAAGATCGACATCAATAACCTGTTTGTAATCAGCTATCGCCATTTCGAGGATAGGAATCCTTTTAATTATACCGGCATTATTCACCAGAATATCGATTGTCCCTACACTTTTCTCAATGATGGAAATCCCCCTGTCAACATCCTGTTCATCAGTTACACTGAATTTTAGTGTAAAGACCTCAAGGCCGGATTGTTTATAAATATCCCAGCAACTTGCCAGTTTTTCATCATTGAGATCATTCACGCAAACTTTTGCGCCTGCTCGGGCAAGTAAAAGTCCAATTGCCAGTCCAATACCGTGTGTGCCTCCTGTTACCAGAGCAACCTTTCCTGTAAGATCAAAGAGTTCTTTCATATTAAAATTTATTTTATTTCTTCTCTGTGGCTCTCTGTGCACCCTCTGTGGTTCTAAGTGTAATAAAAGGTAACAAGCACTGTCACAGAGTTACACAGAGGATTCACAGAGTATCACAGAGGTTTTAACTATTTAAGAGTATCCGGCTGCCGGATATCCATATCACCATAATCGAGATTCTCCCCAGCCATTCCCCATATGAATGTATAATTTGATGTTCCAGCAGCGCTGTGAATACTCCAGGAAGGAGAAAGTACTGCCTGCTCATTTTTTAACCAGATATGGCGTGTTTCATCAGGTTCACCCATAAAATGACAGATAGATTGCTTCTCAGCCAGTTCAAAGTAGAAATAGGCTTCCATTCTCCGGTTATGAGTGTGTACAGGCATGGTATTCCAGACACTTCCGGGTTTGAGTTCAGTCATCCCCATTTGCAACTGGCAAGTCTCAACAACACTGTTAACCAGTAATTTATTAAGCGTCCTATGATTAGATGACTCCATATTTCCAAGTACAACAATTTCTGCATCTGCTACTGTTACTTTCCTGGAGGGATATGCATGATGCGCAGGAGCTGAATTGATATAGAGTTTCGCCGGTTTGGATGGATTTACAGAGTTAAAAGTCACGCCTATAGTTCCCTTACCGAGATACAAAGCCTCTTTGAATCCTAATTTATAAATTGTATCGTTCGTCTGAACAGCAGCATCGCCTCCGACGTTAATAATGCCTATCTCCCGCCGGTCGAGAAAATTTTCAGATTTTAGTTCATCAGCCGATTCAAGAATTAATTTATTTTTCACTGGCATTGCACCACCGACCATTAAACGATCGTAAAGTGAATACACAAGAGATATCTCATCGGGAACAAAGATATTTTCAACAAGAAATTCATTCCGGAGTTTTACAGTATCATAGTTTTTAACATCATCTGGATGTGCTGCATACCTGAGTTTAACTTTCATAATATTCAAAATTAAATGTTGCGAGCTCAGAGTCTTTTTGTCATCACAACATTAAGCCCGCTTACTATTTCTTTATATACAACGCTTCAAGAACACCGTTGTTTTTTTTGCAGTTTTTGTATATTGTATTTTGTCTTCGAACTTCGGACTTCAGTCTACTGTTTTTTTCTACAAAATTTCATTGTCAATCAATCTGGTTATTTCAGTCCCTGCCATAAGGAATCCACCAACGCCGTAGACTTCCGTCATTTCCCTCGTAACACTTTTCGGATCCGCCCCGATGGGTTGAATAAATCCTACTTTACCATCAGGCCATACGGAGGTGACCATTGACTTCCATCCTTTCACAATTGCCGGCAGATATGTTTTTCTATCAAGATATCCATTATTTACCCCCCATGCCATACCATATACGAAAAAGGCTGTAGCGCTCATCTCCGGGTTCGGATAACTGGAAGGATCGAGAAGACTTGCATGCCAGAACCCGTCAGCAGATTGCAGGGAAAGAAGTTTTACAGCCATCTGCTTATATATTTTTACAAAATATTCTTTATGCTCATATTTTGGTGGCAGTTCCCGGATAATTATTGGCAACCCTGCAAAGACCCAGCCATTGCCACGACCCCAGAATACCTTTGCTCCGTTTGCCTCTTTTTTTGTGAAATAATTTGAGTCTCTGTAATAAAGGTCTTCATCGTTATCATAAAGATAATCTGTAGTTGTTTTATATTCACTATACATAAAATCAAGATACTTTTTATTGCCGGTTACGTTGGCCATTTTTGCCCAAACAGTAGGGCCCATAAAGAGACCGTCGCACCATGACCATCTCTGCGTAGACCAATAAGTCGAAGTATTTTCAAATTTAAGATCTCCTGTGGCTGGATACTTAAGAATCAGATCAAGGTAATCCATCATTGGATTGATCATATTCTTATCCTTATATTTCCGGTACAGTTCAATATAGGTCTGAGCTACACAATAGTCGTCAGCATAGTATTTACCAAGCGGGTCTTCTCTTTTTGCGGGTAACCACTGGTTTTTAGAACACATGTCTTTTAACCATTCAAAATATGAATTGTTGCCTGCAATAGAAGCCCATTCATTCATTCCGGCGTATAGTGCACCGTTGGTCCAGTCAGCCGGATCATGAGTGAGCGGAGTTTTTATCTGCCAGTCAGCTACGGCTTTAAGAACCGCTTTAATATCAGCTTTGTTGAGATCCGACTTAAAATAAGTTGTAGTTGCATTCTGCGAAAACGCTGTAGCATAACTAATTAGAACTACTACTATCAGACTGGTAATTAAGATCCTCATTTAGTTGGATTTATTTCAGAATTGAATACTTTAAAAAGCAAAATTCATTTTATCAAATTGCGCTATCTTGAAATCAGGTTACACTCTTAAATACTGTTAAACACCTGGTATATTTCTTGATTTATTGGTTAGTAATTCATAATTTCGTGATCGTTAACGAAACATTAATTCTCAAATTTAAATAATTTTATAATCTCTGCTAAGAATATGGAACCATTTATTAATGAGAATTTTCTTCTTGGGAACACGACAGCTATTGAACTCTATCATAAATACTCTGAGAATCTGCCGGTTATTGATTTTCATTGTCATCTCTCACCCGCAATGATTAATGAAGACCGCCAGTTTAAAGACCTCACTGAAGCATGGATGGAAGGCGATCACTATAAATGGCGGGCAATGCGGACAAATGGTATTGACGAAAAATATTGCACAGGAAATGCTTCTGATGCGGAAAAATTTAAAAAATGGGCTGAGACTGTTCCTGCAACAGTTGGAAATCCACTGTATCACTGGACTCATCTTGAACTTGCCCGTTATTTCAATATTACTGAACTTCTCTCCCCTGCCTCTTCAACATCAATTTATGAAAAAGCCTCCTCTTTGCTTCAAACAAAAGAGTTCAGTACAAGATCACTTATAAAAAAGATGAAAGTTGAGGTAATCTGCACAACTGATGACCCTACAGATAGTCTTGAACATCATCAGAAACTTAAAGGATCTTTCGAGATTAAGGTACTCCCTACATTTCGACCTGACAATGTCACGAAGTTAGATGATCCAGAGAAATTCAGATCTTATATAAGTAAACTTGGAATTTCCTGTGGCATTGAGATCAGGAATTTTGAATCATTAATCGAAGCGCTTGACAAAAGACATGAATTCTTCCATGAAACGGGTTGCAGACTATCAGATCATGGCCTCGATCGTTTTTATTTTGCCAGGTTCACCCATAGTGAAATTGAAAATATTTTCGAAAATCTTCTTAAGGACGTTTCCATATCAAACGATGAAACAGAAAAATTCAGAACTGCTGTGATGCTCGAGCTCTGTAAGATGAACTATAAAAGAAACTGGACCCAGCAGTTTCATGTTGGTGCACTGAGAAACAATAATTCACGCATGTTCAGAAAGATGGGGCCCGACACAGGGTGGGATTCCATCGCTGTCTCACAGGATCCTTACAAAATTTCCCGCTTCCTGAATGAACTTGACAACACTGAACAACTTGCGAAAACAATTCTCTATAACCTTAATCCGGCAGACAATGAGGTAATGATAACCATGGCCGCCAACTTTAATGACGGTTCAACAGCCGGTAAAGTTCAATATGGAGCTGCATGNNTTAAGAAGGTTTGTGGGAATGGTGACCGATTCGAGGAGCTTCCTATCCTACCCCAGACATGAATATTTCCGGCGTCTGGCTTGCAATCATCTGGGACAAGAAGTTGAAAAAGGCTTAATCCCGGACAGTGAAGAACTTTTGAAACCGTTGATTGAAGGAATTTCATACTATAATGCGAAGGAGTACTTTGGATTTTAACACCTTATAAATGAACGAATTAAACTTAAAAGATAAAGTAGCTGTAATCACCGGCGGGGCAGGGATTATTTGTTCAACACTTGCCCGATCACTCGCCGCTCAAGGAGTAAAAACGGTAATCCTCGACTTGAACAGAGATGCCGCTCATGATGTTGCTAAAAACATTGAAAAAGAATTTCATGTGCAATCATTAGGAATTTCTGCCAATGTTCTCGGCAAAGTATCGCTTGAAGAAGCAAAGAGAGAAGTAAATTCGAAGTTTGGTACCATTGATATTCTCGTAAACGGTGCCGGAGGAAACTCGCCCTCGGCTACAACCAAAGTAGAAAAAATGCTGGGAACAGAAGATGAAAACCTTGAAGAGACTTTTTTCGGACTTCAGATTGAAGGATTCGATAAGGTATTTGATCTTAATTTTAAAGGAACGCTTATCCCGTCAATGGTTTTTGCTACCGATCTGGTCAGAAAAAAATCAGGTGTGATCATAAACATTTCGTCAATGAATTCCTACCGGCCTCTTACAAAAATTGCCGCCTACTCTGCTTCAAAGGCGGCAGTAAATAATTTTACACAATGGCTGGCAGTACATTTTTCGAAAACTGGTGTCAGGGTCAATGCAATAGCTCCGGGCTTTCTGCTTACAAATCAAAACAGGTTCCTCTTAATAGATGAGAATACAGGCGAACTGACTGCCCGCGGCAAGAAAATAATAAATGGCACGCCAATGGAACGATACTGTGTCCCTGAAGAATTAACAGGCACTCTTATCTATTTGGTTTCTGACCTCTCAAAATTTGTTACAGGTGTCGTAATCCCGGTTGATGGAGGATTCAGTGCCTATAGCGGGGTGTAGAATATAGGTGCTGGGTGCTGGGTACCGGACAACCCAGAAACCAGAACCCAGAAACCAGAACCAATTAAGTTGCAGAATTGAACAAGGAATAAAATATTTAAAATCAAAAACAGCGATTATGCCGAAAAACGTGATAGTTGCACAATCAGGCGGACCATCGCCGGTAATCAATAGTTCATTGCGCGGGATCATAGAAACATGCAGGATGTTCCCGGAAAAATTCGGTAAGGTTTATGGAGGCTGGCACGGAATTGAGGGAGTTCTCAAGGAGGAACTGCTTGATCTCTCCTCTCAGAATGAGGAAGAGATTGCCCTGTTAAGGAACACCCCGGCAGCCGGCAGCATTGGCACATGCCGGTACAAGCTCAAGGATAAACAACAAAAAGATTTCCAAAGAATTATGGAAGTTTTTCGAGTTCATGATATAGGTTACTTTTTCTATATTGGCGGAAATGACTCACAGCATACTGCTTTTAAAGTCAGTGAACTCGCCAAAACAAGAGGACTCGACATAATTGCAGTGGGAGTTCCAAAAACAATTGATAATGATGTGGGTGATAATGAATTCAAATTAATTGATCACACTCCCGGTTACGGCAGTGTTGCAAGATACTGGTCGCATATTATTCAGAACGCAAATGAAGAGAATATGGGCTCCTCTCCTGCTGATCCGGTACTTGTGATACAGGCGATGGGACGTAAAATAGGCTATATACCGGCTGCCTCCAGACTAGCTGATCCTGATAGAACCATGCCACTGCAAATCTACATGTCAGAATCAAATGTTTCTATCGATAACCTGGCTGACAATGTAAATGACCAGCTGAACAGGGATGGCAGATGTATTGTTGTTGTCAGCGAGGGTTTTGATGTTGGAAATATCGGAGATGTTAAAGACGCCTTCGGTCATAGTTCATTCGGGTCGAGTGAGAATACTGTCTTTCAGACAATTGTCAATTACCTGAACAGAAAAGGTTTAAAAACCAGGGGCGCTGCAAGAGGGCAGGTTATGGGAACAGATCAAAGGCATACCACAGCTTATGCCTCAATAGTTGACCTTGACGAGGCTTATAAAGTCGGACAGAAAGCTGTCGAAATAGCTATATATGATGGTAACGGATGGATGGCTACAATTTTGAGAGAACCCGGCATTATATATAATGTCCGTTACGATAAGGTACCTCTCGAAAAAGTTGCACTTTCGGAGAGAACATTTCCGGAAAAATGGATTTCAAAAAGCCGCTGCGATGTAACTGATGAATTTCTTGCATATGCCAGACCTCTTATCGGTGAAGACTGGCCATCGGTTCCGATAATTAACGGGAGACAAAGATTTGCAAGGCTTGAAATGAAATTTGCAGATAAAAAACTTCCTGATTACCAACTGGAAGCATACGAAATAAAATAATTATTTGATGCATATTTTTTTTCTTCTGACTTCTGACTTCTGACTTTTAACTTTTNNAATATGAATCCACAGGAACAATTATTGGTATTAAAACCTGAAAAAGAGTTTTTTATAGGAATAGATTCTGACGGCTGCGCTTTCGATACGATGGAAATAAAACAAAAAGAGTGTTTCTGTCCGAATTTCATCAAATATTTCAGGATGCAGCCTGTATCGAAATATGCCAGGGAAACATGGGAATTTGTGAATCTCTATTCGACTAACAGGGGATGCAATCGCTTCCTGGCTGTAAATGAGACTCTCAGACTGATGGTAACTCGTCCTGAAATAAAAGCCAGAAATTTTGTTGTTCCCTCTCCTGCTGCACTTATAGAATGGACAAAAAAAGAGACAAAGCTTGGCAATCCGACATTGAAAAAATATTCTGAGGAATCAGGAGATCCGTTTATAGCACAAACACTTGAATGGTCCCTTAAAGTAAATGAAGATATCGCACAGATGGTATTCGGTATAACTCCCTTTCCATTTGTTAAAGATTGCCTGGAAAAAATAAAGCCACAGGCAGATGCAATGGTAGTTTCACAAACACCATTTGAAGCGCTTAAGCGTGAGTGGGAAGAAAACAAAATCGACCATTATCTTCGAATGATCGCCGGACAGGAGCATGGAACCAAATCCGAACATCTGAAATATGCTGCAAAAGGAAAATATCCTGATGATAAAATCCTTATGATTGGTGATGCCAACGGTGATCTGAAAGCTGCAAAGTCAAATGGTGTACTCTTCTTCCCTGTCAATCCGGGAAAAGAAGAAGAATCATGGGAAAAACTTTATAAAGAAGGACTAAACAGGTTCTTTGCAGGAACCTATAAAGGGGTTTATGAAGATGAGCTTATAAAGGAATTTGAGACCTATCTTCCTGTACATCCACATTGGAAATAGGTGTCTGGAGAATATGACGAACGAGCCCTCCTTTAGGGGGGTTGGGGGGCAAATTGGTAAAAAAAGATAAAATGATATATTATAAATCCGGATCAGAAAATTCTGTTCTTGACTCAAAAGAACTTGAAAAAGCAATTTTTACTGCTTTGGAAAAGCTGGGGGGCAGAAAAAAGGTTCTTGTTGTTCCGCCCGATTGCACCAGGTTTCATTCAAGGGCGGGAGAACTTACTACTTATATTTACCGGTATTACAGGGATAACCTGAAAGATATTCTTCCTGCCCTTGGAACACACTCGCCTATGACGGATGCCCAGATAAAGGAAATGTATAAGGAAGTGCCTCCATCTCTCTTTCGTGTACACGACTGGCGCAATGATGTTGTAACTGTAGGAACGGTACCCGGAGAATATGTTTCGGAAATTACAGATGGTGCCCTCGACTATTCCTGGCCTGCTCAGCTTAACAAGCTTGTCTGCAGCGGGGGACACGATCTCATACTTTCAGTCGGACAGGTTGTCCCTCATGAAGTTATGGGCATGTCTAATTATAATAAAAATCTGTTTATAGGCACAGGCGGACATGAAGGTATCAATAAAAGTCATTTTATCGGTGCGGTTTATGGTATGGAACGCATAATGGGAAAAGCAGATAACCCTGTCAGGTCACTCTTAAACTATGCTTCAGCAAATTTCTCAAATCATCTGCCTATTGTATATGTCCATACAGTCATCGGACGTGACACACTAGGAAAACTTGTGGTAAGAGGGCTCTATATTGGTGATGACGAGGAGGTGTTCAGACTGGCTGCAGATCTGTCGCTTAAGGTAAACTTCAATGTGCTTAAAGAACCTTTAAAAAAAGTTATTGTTTATCTTGATCCGTCTGAATACAAGAGTACATGGCTGGGAAACAAGAGCATATACAGGACCCGGATGGCAATGGCTGATAACGGGAAACTGATTATACTTGCCCCCGGGTTAAGAGAGTTTGGAGAAGACAAGGAGATTGATCGTCTGATAAGAAAATATGGTTACAGGGGAACACCTGCCACATTAAAATCGCTGAAAGATAATGAAGAACTCAACAGAAACCTGAGTGCAGCTGCCCACCTCATACACGGAAGTTCAGAAGGAAGATTCTCAATAACTTATTGTCCGGGACACCTTACACGGAATGAAATTGAATCAGTGAATTTTAAATATTCTGATCTTAACGAGATGCTGATTAAGTATAATCCAAAGCAGCTCAAAGATGGTTTTAACATAACAGAAGAGGGAGAAAAGATATTCTTCATTTCAAACCCTGCTCTCGGATTATGGAGCTCAATAAATCTATTAGCGTAATAAATATTAAAAATAAGAATATGATCAACTGGGGTATTATAGGATGCGGTAATGTAACTGAAGTAAAAAGCGGACCGGCATTTAATAAAGTCGGCGATGCAAAGCTGTTGGCAGTTATGAGAAGAAATACTGCTCTCGCCGAGGATTATGCACAAAGACATAATGTGCCTAAAGTGTATTCAAAGGCATCGGATCTTATCAACGATAAAGACATCAATGCAGTTTACATAGCAACTCCTCCCGCCAGCCATGCAGAGTATGCAATAGAGGTGATAAAGGCACATAAGCCTGTTTACATTGAGAAACCCATGGCTTTGAACTATACAGAATGTCTTAAAATAAATAAGGCAGCTGAAAAAAACCAGGTTCCTGTCTTTGTGGCTTATTACCGGAGAACACTTCCCGGCTTTCTTATGGTAAAAAACTTTATTGAAAACGGGAGCATCGGTAAAGTTCGTTGTGTCATCATTCAACTGTTCAAAGCTCCTTCAGAAGATGAAAAAGCCGGAAAGCTTCCCTGGCGGGTAGATCCCACTATATCGGGCGGAGGTCATTTTTTCGATCTCGCATCGCATCAGCTTGATTATCTTGATTTTCTTTTTGGACCGATTCAGAAAGTAAAATCAATAGCAGTAAATCATGCAGGGCTCTATAAAGCTGAAGATTTTGTATCAGCTGAATTCATTTTTTGCAAAAGTATTGTTGGATCAGGTACCTGGAGTTTCAGTGTTTCACCTGACAGCAGCAGGGATACCATCGAGATTACAGGAGATAGAGGATCCATTAAATTTTCAACATTCAGTTTTGAACCCATTGTGCTTACAAATGAATCAGGCCGTCAGGAGTTCATCAATGAACGTCCTAAGCATGTTCAATACTACCTTATTGAAAAAGTAGTTCAGGCACTCAATGGACAGGGAGCCTCTCCCAGTACCGGCATAACGGGAGCCAGAACAAGTAAGATTATGGATGAAGTGGTTGCGGAGTATTATAAAGAAAAGGTGTAAAGGGGTAAAGGCTTAAGAGGTTATAAAGGTTTTTTATAAAAGTGGTTTTCCCGCTACGCCGTTACGCCTTTGAGCCAATTAGTAACATAATAAAGATTTTGATATTATCATAGTATTATAAACATAATCATTTAGTTATGAGTAAATTATCTGATATCGGGTTAATAGGACTGGCTGTAATGGGCGAGAATCTTGTCCTTAATATGGAAAGTAAGGGATTCACAGTTTCTGTATTTAACAGGTCGACACAGAAAGTTGATGATTTTCTCTCCGGAAGAGCCAGAGGTAAGAATATTATTGGTACTCATTCGATCGGGGAGCTTGTCGGTTCTCTTGCACGTCCCAGGAAAGTAATGCTTATGATCAAAGCAGGAAACGCAGTTGATGAAATGATCAACACACTTATCCCCTATCTTGCTCCCGGAGATATAATAATTGACGGGGGCAACACTCATTTTCCTGATACAAACAGAAGAACTGCCTTCGTTGAAAGCAAAGGACTTCTCTATATAGGTACAGGGGTTTCAGGTGGTGAGGAAGGAGCATTATTAGGGCCTTCAATCATGCCTGGCGGATCGAAAGCGGCCTGGCAATATGTAAAACCCATTTTTCAGGCAATTGCAGCCAAGGTTGAAGATGGGACTCCATGCTGCGACTGGGTCGGTGAAAATGGAGCCGGTCATTTCGTAAAAATGGTTCATAATGGTATTGAGTACGGTGATATGCAACTTATTACTGAAGCCTACCAGATTATGAG
>PMIL01000162.1 GCA_003157075.1 Bacteroidales bacterium
TCACGAAGGCTCCGGATTTAAACTTCGCTCCGGTAAAATCGGCGGCGGAGAAATCGCAGCCTTTGATATGGCTTACCGCAAATTCAGCTTCTTTCAGGGAACAGTGCCTGAATAGAATATTGACCAGGTTGGAACTCTGAATGTGGCTGCTGCTGATGTCCGAACCTGAGAAGTCACAGCTATTAACATTATTGCTTTTTAGTAGAAGTCCGGGCATTTCGGAACCGATAAACAGACAGCGAAGCATGTTAGAGGAACTGAATTTTTCATGCAGATTTTTCAACCCGGAAAAGTCAGCATCCACCCAGTTCCCTTGTGACATATCCCAGCTAAGCCTTTTCTTCTGCTTTGCGGATGGCAATTCATTCGATTGCTTAACCAATGACTCAACGGGTGCCATCCGATTGCTATCGGATTCAGTGGTCGATGATTGAAAGCTTTCTGAAAAATAGTTAAGGTCAACACCCAAAATTTCCGCCAGATGGTTAAAAGTAATGATGTCCGGCATTGATTCTCCGCGCTCCCACTTTCCGACTGCCTGTGAACTGATGAATAGACGCTCAGCAAGCTGGGCCTGAGAAATATTTATTTTCTTTCGTGCTTCTGCAATTTTATTGCCAATCATTGTAGTAGTTAACATAGGTATTATCTTTTAATTTTATTTCATGTACTACAAAGATATTCGGATTCATTTCCAAAATCAATAAAAATACAGCTACTAATAGTTGTATATACGCTATTTATTGTTGTTATTTAACAACCATAAGTAGTATGTATCGGGAATTAATTTTGGAACCATCAGCCAGATACTCCTGTGAAAACCCGTTCGATAATCTGAGCTCTTTAACTCTTTTACCTAAAATTCCTTTTTCCATAATTGTTTAACGTAAAATTTAAGCAAAGATATATCAGACTTGCTTTTTAAGTAGCGTATTTATTACGGCATATTTACCGCAAATGTGTCTTTCAGCCTTTCCGGTAATGGCGCGGCAGTTTAAATAGCTGCCGTCTGCATTGCAGTGAATTGTTTTTGTGCTTATACTGGCACGCGAAAGAGAAGTTTCGTATCACGATAAAATAGTCATGGTGCTGAGCAAAAAGCAAGGCACCAGCGAGTCGGCCCACAGCCCAATTGACTTTGTCCAGGAAACGGGTTCAGGTGTCACTTAACTTTATATGGCCGAGATTAGTCGCTTAGAATATAGGGGGCTGGTTTCGAAGCTGTATGGGCTGCATGGTATATTAAAATCAGAATCTGGCAGGGATGATGTTATCTGTTATTAATATCAAATCGGCAAAGACTATTTGACTATGTCACAAAACCAGCCGGGAAGTACCTCATCACCTACCACTCATATCTTACATCCAGCACCTAATAAAAAGTAACATTGCTAACTTAGTAGCAGGAGAATAATTAGTATTTTTAAACCTGATTATTTACTTGCTGAGGCAACCCGGAAGTTGACATCATTTAATCTCTGGTGCAATGAAACCAACATCTATAAGCCTTCTCCTTGCTTTGTATTTTTCTTTTTCTGTAACTGTCATCCAGGCACAGGTTTTTCCTCCGGCAGATATGCCGGGAGATACTTTGGAAACGACGAATGAAGAATGGACTCCGGAAAGGAGTATTATAGAATTGATTAAAGAAAAAGACTGTTTTACTCCCATGAATATGATAAACTCGATTGAAGACATAGACTTCTGTGATAAATACGGCGGGACAATGTTGATGTACAGCTCCCTAAACGGATGTTATGCAATGGCCAAAGTCCTTTTGAAAAGAGGAGCCAGTCTCGATCTGCAATCAAATGAGGGATTTACTGCTTTGCACATGGCTTCAAGAAATGGTCATTTTGATATAGTAAATCTGCTGCTGAAGAAAGGAGCAAAAGCAGATGTGCTGACAACTAAAGGTGTCACACCTCTTTATATGGCTTCCCAGAAAGGACATTTAAAGGTAATCGAGCTTTTATTAAGGAATGGAGCACAGGTTGATTTTAAGTCAAGTGGTGAATTTACTGCCCTGTATCTGGCTTCTCAAAATGGTCAGACCCAGGCCGTAAAACTGCTGATCGAAAAAGGGGCCTCCCTGGATTTTCCGACAAACAGGGGGTCAACACCATTATTTGCAGCCGCCTCAGGAGGATATCTTGAAATTGTAAAAATGCTACTGGAAAAAGGGGCAAATATCGAATCCAGAACAAGAAGGGGAGCTACACCGCTGTTTGTTTCCTCCCAGGTTGGCCATGCGGATGTCGTCAGGCTTTTACTGGAACATGGAGCTGATATAAATATGAAAACAACCGATGGTCTAAACCCACTCCTGATCGCATCACTGAAAGGTCATTCAGAAATAGTCAGTATTTTGCTTGAGAATAATGCAAAAATTGATTACCAGACAGACGACGGAACATCTGCCTTAATGATTGCTGCCGCTAACGGACATACACAGATTGTCAGGTTATTGCTTGAAAAAGGTGCCAATGCATCATTGAAAAACAAATATGCCAAATCAGCTACTGATGTTGCGGCAAGTGAGGAAATAAAAAAGCTTCTTCCAGAGAGTGAACAAAAAAAATAGATGCTCTGTGCACTGAGCCATAAGCCCTGTGCTTCATTTCACCCGTGTCCAGGTATCAGTTCTATTTGGTTTGTTAACTGCTATTGTAGTCTGGATAAACGTACCGGGCGATTTAAACTCCAATTCCCATTTTAATTGTGCCTGATCAGGATTTGAAATATCTTCAATCGGAAGCATCTCACATTTATCTTTTGATATAAACCAGCTGGCAAAAATCTTATTATCCATCCCTTTAATCATTTCAGCCATAGTAAATTTATCAAGGTTATTATCATATCCCCAAAGTTGTTTGCCATCCATAACCACATTCCCGTTTGTTACATATTTAAAATAGCATTCAAATCCGGTTCCATAGGATTTCACATCCCATAAGCAAGTTGTGTCTTTAGCCACTTCACTTTTCCAATAACCGATGATTCGTTTATGTAATTCAACCTGGTTGAGATCTTTTGATGTTTCGGTATTCTTAACATTTTTCTGAATGTAAGACTCAACTCCATAAATAATTTTCCACTTTTCATCTATCTTTTTAAATATCAATAGCATTACTGTCGGATCCTGAAGTATAGCATGACCATCCTTGTAATTTGTCAGAGACTTACAATGATTCGAATAAAGGACTGTTGAATTATCGGAGAATGAATATTTTTCATCAGCCACAGTAATCTTTTGATTTAACATTGTGCTGAAAACAGGTTTAAATACATCAATACATTCTTTATAACTAAACGCATAACCATTATTTATATAAATATAATCAGGTGAATCATAGCTCGTTTCAAGAACCTTGTCAAGATTGACCTCCTCGCATCCTTTATAAAAAGTATTCACTACTTCTTTTACTTCTCCTTTTATTTTCTCTTTCTGAGCATCAGATAACGGCTTATTGTTTGTTCCGCATGAAACAGAGACAATAAGCATAACCAGGAAAATCAGTTTTGTCTTCATTTGATCGGGTATTGGTTAATAGGTAAAGGAAAATAACTGTAAGTCAATTATCTCTTGAAAGTTACGACAAGGAACAATACAAGTCAAATAAATTTTCCTGAAATGAAAGATTTACTGATGAACCGTATGGTTCTCTATTATAAGGGGAATTTTCAGGTGTAAGTTCTTTTTGCAGATATTCTAACTTCTGTCTTTAGACTTTCGTTTTAAGTCTCAATAAACAAAATCCATTGACCACAAAGGGCACAAAGTATTTACGCAAAGATCACAAAGGTCTTTCACAAAGATCATAAAGATCTTTCACAAAGGTCTATTTTATAAGGTTTTAGCTTAATGCCCTTTGAGCTTTATTTGTGTACTTTGTGGTTCAAAGATTTTTTTCAATATGACTGTCAATCACGAAGATCACAAAGGCTGTTGAGAAATTTATTTGATAAGGATAAGGAATAGGATATATTTGCTTACAGCTATCTCAATTTTGTGATAAAGAGAAACCTCATATCTGATCAGTTTTTAGTTGAAAGTCTTAAGTCGGGTGATCCCGGTTCATTTTCATTTATATTCTCCACCTATTTCAGAGACATGGTGTTCTTTGCATACAGCTTTACTCATGAACTGACTACTGCTGAGGATATAGTTCAGGATACATTTGTCAAACTTTGGGAGGAGCATGAAAAATTGAATGTTACAGTTTCGTTGAGATCGGTACTTCTGAAAACAATTCAAAACAAATGTATTGACTGGCACCGGCACAAAAAAGTTTTAAATAATCATAGTACTTTTATTATTGACAATTCTCCTCTTTATGAATATGATACAGATAATTATGTCCTCAGATCCGAACTGGAGGATATAATTGAAAATGCTGTTGCCACTTTGCCTGATAATATTAAAGAAGCATTTGAAATGAATAGATATGAAGGTCTTAAATATCAGGAGATTGCTATCAGATTAAATGTTTCAGTCAGGACTGTAGAAGTCCGAATCAGTAAAGCATTGGATTTATTAAGAAAAAAATTAGTTGATTATTTTTGATCGGAAAATTAATAAGCATATCCTTGCTGAATGAAGATTACTGATATCAGGTTCTCTAGCTGGCATGAATTACCCTCTGTCATTTCCCCTCAAATCTTTCTGAAACATCCTAAAAAAAAATCAGTATTAAGTTGTAATGTGGTAAATCGTTTCCCAAACGTCTTTATTGGAAAGCTAACTGGAATTTTAGGTGAGAGAGTTTTTGATAAAGGGTAGTTTTAATGGGTAGGTGATTTCAATTCCCCCTGGTGCATAAGCCAGGGGGATTGTTTAAAATCTACCGGGCATAAATTTTATTTCAGATTTCCTTATCTCTTAATGTGGTCTCTCATCTCTGAATCGTCTTTATATTTTACATCATATTATAATAATGGAGCAGCAAGATCAGGAATATCGGGACGCATTAATAGCAAAGTATCTTTCAGGTGAATTAAGCCAGGATGAAATTTCTGTGTTAAAAAAATGGATCAGTGCATCAAAGGAAAATTTAACGTATTTCCGGCAAATAAAAAATATCTGGGATAACACTGATCATTCTATAGATAAAAAAATGATTGATTCTGAGAAAGCATTTCTTGCAATTAAAAGCAGAGTCACTTTCCGGACTCCTGCTGCAAATTTCTGGTTTTACTGGAAGAAGTTCGCTGCGGTTTTGCTGATTCCTCTTGTTTTAGGTAATTTATTATATTTTTTATTTTATGATAGTAATTANNGGAACTTCTGTCTGGCTTAATTCAGGCAGCAGCATTAAATATCCTGACAGGTTTGTTGGCAATAAACGAATTGTAGAACTCAAAGGCGAAGCTTATTTTGAAGTCCAACACGATCCTACTAGACCATTTATTGTTAAAACATCATCTATAAGTGTAAAAGCTACCGGAACAAAATTTAATGTCTCAGGATATGACTTAGCCGAAGATGCCGAAGTAACACTTGTTTCGGGTAAAGTAGAAGTTAATCCTACCGATAACAATAAAAATATTATTAGTACAAAACTTAATCCTGATCAGCATTATTCAGTCAATAAAGTAAGCGGAAAATCCTCAGTTACTACCGAAGATACCTATAAATTTATATCCTGGAAAGATGGCAAACTGATTTTCCGGAATGAACCATTAAGCGAGGTTATAAAAAAGATCAGCCAGGTATTCAATGTTGATATTGAACTACAGGGAACTTTACTTCAGGACTACAGGTATAGGGCAACATTTCAGGACGAATCACTGGCAGAAATTCTGAAATTACTCAAGATATCATCGCCCATTGATTATACAGAAATAAAGCGTAATCCCTTGCCTGACGGTTCATTCCCGCGAAAAAAAGTTTTAATTTATTCTGCTAAAAATAAGTGAAGCTGATGAAATTGAATTAGTGAATACTTACCTTATTAAGAACCTAAAACTGTCGCCTATGAAACTATCCTGAACAACAAAAGAATATTGGCTTCCAATAAAAAGAGGAAAAGTGCAGTAACACCTTCCCTCAATGTCAGAGGACAATAAATCGATTCCTGAGTTCGTAAAACAAAAATCTTATTATTAACCCTAACATTTCAAAAGTATGAAAAAAATTCTGGATTACTATGGTTTGTTCAAACCAAATAGTAATTGGCACAAATTACTCCTTATTATGAAAATATCGGCCTTCCTCTTATTCTGTTGTCTGGCGAATATTTTTGCTACACCGTCTTACTCTCAGGCAACAAAAATTTCGCTCAATCTACAAGATGCCTCAATAGAAGAAGTTCTCAATAAAATTGAGGATGTAAGTGAGTTTTATTTTCTGTTCAATCAGAAGCTGATCGATGTAACCAGAAAAGTGAATAT
>PMIL01000070.1 GCA_003157075.1 Bacteroidales bacterium
AATTCAAACAATGGCTGAGAAAACTGGCTGTTCTTTACATTAACGAATTTATCAACTACTGTATCTTTGTAGCCGACTTTTTCATGCATGTATGTCCAGCGTGGAATTTCCTCAAACTGTGTTTCAAGAGGTTTCATTATTAGCGCCTTGTTCTTTGAAGGACAGACATCGGCACAGTTGCTGCAACCGGTACAGTCGAGAACGCTTACCTGTATTTTGAAATTGTAAGCTTTCAGCGCTCCGGGAATACCCTTAATGCTTTTTGTTCCTTCAGGAGCATTTTTAAGTTCCTCTTCAGTCAGTAGGAAGGGACGGATACATGCGTGAGGACACACATATGAACACTGGTTACACTGGATACATTCAGTTGGCTGCCATTCAGGAACATTAACTGCAATACCCCGTTTTTCATATTGTGAAGTACCTGACGGGAAAGTTCCATCTTCTCTGTCTACAAAAGCGCTTACAGGAAGATCGTCACCTTTCATTGCGTTGATTGGTTCCATGACATCGCGAATGAAGTCCGGAATATTACGGGTGTCTTTTGTTTTTTCAACCTTTATTGCCGCCCATTCAGCAGGAATCTCGATCTTGTGTACTTCAGTGCCCTTATCGACAGCTGCATTGTTCATTTTTACAATTTCCTCGCCTTTTTTACCATAGCTCTTATAAATTGCCTTCTTCATTTCAGTTTCGGCTTTTTCATAAGGGATCACATTGGCAACTTTAAAGAATGCAGCCTGCATGATCGTGTTTGTACGGGTTCCAAGGCCAAGTTCTTCAGCAATTGCTGTAGCATTAATAACGAAGAAGTTAATATGATTCTCAGCCATATATTTTTTCATATGGTCAGGAAGATGATGTTTTGTCTCTTCGTTGCTCCAGATTGAGTTAAGAAGAAAGGTTCCGTTTTTCTTTAAACCTTTAAGCATATCATATTTATCCAGGTATGATGGTACATGGCACGCTACAAAATCAGGTGTATTGACTAGGTAAGGCGAACGAATAGGTTTATCGCCGAAACGGAGATGCGAAGTTGTTATGCCTCCAGATTTTTTTGAATCGTATGCAAAATATGCCTGGCAATATTTATCTGTGGAATCGCCAATAATTTTAATTGAGTTTTTATTAGCCCCAACTGTACCATCAGAACCTAATCCATAGAATTTAGCCGAATATGTGCCTGGGAGAGCAACATGAATTTCAGGAAGAATAGGTAGTGATTTAAATGTAACATCATCAACTATACCAACCGTGAACTGATTCTTTGGCTCTTTGAGTTTCATATTCTCAAATACTGATAATACCATACTTGGGGTAGTATCTTTTGAGCTGAGACCGAAACGGCCACCAACTATAAGAGGTCTTTCCTGTCTGTCGTAGAACATCTCCTTTATATCAAGGTAAAGAGGTTCTCCGTTAGCACCTGCTTCTTTCGTTTTTTCGAGGACAGTAATTTTTTTGACCGATTTCGGGAAAACATTAAAAAAGTACTTTGCAGAAAATGGACGGTAAAGGTGGACGCTTATAAGGCCTACTTTTTCGCCTTTAGCTCTCAGGTAATCGATTGTCTCCTGAGTGGTTTCGGTAATTGAACCCATTGCAATAATAATATTTTCAGCATCGGGTGCCCCGTAATAATTGAAAGGCTTGTATTCTCTTCCTGTAAGCTTTGTTATTTCAGCCATATAAGAGTTAACGATATCCGGAATAGGTTCGTAAAATTTATTTATTGACTCTTTTGCCTGGAAGAAAATATCAGGGTTCTGAGCAGTTCCTCTTGTTACAGGATGTTCCGGGTTTAGCGCATTCTGGCGGAATTTAGTAAGTGCATCAAGGTCAATGAGTTTCTTGAGATCGTCCATTTCGAGATATTCAATCTTCTGAACCTCAGCTGATGAACGGAATCCATCAAAGAAATGCATGAAAGGAATCCTTGATTTGATAGCTGAAAGATGAGCCACCCCTGCAAGATCCATAATCTCCTGAACGCTTCCGCTGGCCAGCATTGCAAAACCGGTCTGACGTGTTGCATATATATCACTATGATCACCAAATATAGAAAGAGCATGGGCTGCAATTGCACGTGCGCTGACATGGAAAACACCCGGAAGAAGTTCTCCGGCAATCTTATACATATTGGGTATCATAAGAAGCAAGCCCTGTGAACAAGTGAAAGTTGAACATAAAGCTCCCGTTTGCAAAGCACCGTGCAATGCACCTGCAGCACCTGCTTCAGACTGCATTTCAACTACTTTAACCTGATCCCCGAATATGTTCTTTAATCCATTTGCAGACCATTCGTCAACGAATTCTGCCATGGTAGATGAAGGTGTGATAGGATATATGCAAGCGACTTCGCTAAACATATATGCAACATGCGCTGCGGCTTGATTGCCGTCGCATGTTATAAATTTTTTTGTTCCCATTGTAAATTATATATGTGATTTAAAAGAAGGTTTAGAAATAAAGTGCAAAAGTATAAAAAAAATGTTTTGGTTATCCTCCGTTCATTGAAATCAGGAATTCTTCGTTCGATTTAGCCTGGAGTAACCTGTCGCGGAGGAATTCCATGGCCTCAACTGAATTCATGTCTGTAAGGAAGTTACGCAGAACCCAAATCTTCTGAAGTATGTTTTTGTTTAAAAGAAGATCTTCTCTGCGGGTGCTTGATGCGGGTATATCAATTGAAGGGAATATTCTTCTGTTTGAAAGTTTCCGGTCGAGCTGCAATTCCATATTACCGGTTCCTTTGAATTCCTCAAAAATGACATCGTCCATTTTTGAACCTGTTTCAGTAAGAGCAGTGGCAAGAATTGTGAGGGAACCACCGTTTTCAATATTTCGTGCAGCGCCAAAGAATCTTTTTGGTTTATGAAGAGCATTAGAATCAACACCACCAGACAATACTTTACCCGAAGCTGGAGCGGTTGTATTAAATGCCCGGGCAAGTCTTGTTATTGAATCAAGAAGAATGACAACATCGTGACCGCATTCAACAAGCCTTTTAGCCTTCTCAAGAACTATATTTGCCACACGGCAATGACGTTCAGCCGGTTCATCAAAGGTTGATGCAATAACTTCAGCTTTTACGTTTCTTGCCATATCGGTAACCTCTTCAGGTCTCTCATCAATCAGAAGTATCATAAGGTAAACCTCTGGATGATATTTGGCAATGGCATTTGCAATCTCCTGAAGAAGAATTGTTTTACCTGTTTTTGGCTGGGCAACGATCAGTCCCCTTTGTCCTTTTCCAATAGGTGTAAACATATCAATTACCCTTACTGACAAGGAGCCTTCTCCAGGCTGACAAAGAGTAAATTTCTCATCAGGAAAAAGAGGCGTAAGAAAATCAAATGGAACCCTGTCTCTTATAAAATCAGGACTTCTTCCATTGATCTCATCAACTTTGATCAGGGGGAAGTATTTTTCACCCTCTTTAGGTGGCCGAATAGATCCTTTAATAGTATCTCCTGTTTTTAAACCGAAAAGTTTAATTTGTGATTGTGATACATAAATATCATCGGGAGAATTGAGATAATTATAATCAGGAGACCTCAGAAATCCGTAACCGTCAGGCATAATCTCAAGAACACCTGTATTATATATTATACCCTCAAAATCATAGGGCTTTTCTTTCTTTTCTTCTCTTACCGGAGGCGTCTCACGAAGAGTCTCTTTTACAGGGATTGGCTGATCAACAATAATATCACCGAAATAAGCATCTGCTGAAGGTTTGGGTTCGTCAATAGGAGTGTCGCCATTAAGTGCCGGAATAGCATTGTCTATAACAGGCTCAGTATAAGATTCTGACCTGATCTTCTCATACCTGGGTGTGGAAGGAGGATTGTACCGGTCTTTCCGTTCATTCCTTTCTTCAAGTTTTTGATCTGTTCTCCATTTCGGAGCTTTTCTGTTTTCGTGCAATTGTTCCGGTTTTTTAAAAAGATCTGATTTATCTTCAGTTTTTTCGGTTCTTTTTGCCTGATCCTGCCAGTCACCCGGCCGGGTATCAGGTCTCTTGACTCCATCGGGTGAAACTGACATGACAGATTCAATGGCTCTCTTAACAACAGGTTTTAAGGTTCTGGGACGTTTCCCTCTTCTTAAAGCAGCATCAGCCTCCTGACTAATAGCCTCTGGTGAAGATTCAGTCTCCTCTGTTCCGGTTGTTAGGGGAATTTTGATGTCTTTGGCTTCAATAGCCTGTTGGTCAAGGATTTTATATATTAAATCCTGTTTCTTCAAAGATTCTGCTTTTTTTATTTGAAGTTCCTTTGCTATATCCTTTAACTCAGGAAGCAGTTTCTTACTTAACTCAAGAATGTCGTACATATTGTAATGATAAATGGAATATAAGAGATTAAAATGATTTTTTGGAAACACGGGTCAAGATGCGATTATGAACCCGATTGGCTATGTCTTAACTACTTCACATATCCTAAATGCCGATGCAATATTAAATAAAATTGCTAATATATTTCCTATTAAATGCTGTCAAAAATGCAACGGACAATATCAAATCAACCAATAATTTGATAATCAATATGTAAAATAACTGCGCAATTTACTAATATTTCTATTATTAATCAAAAAATAATTATAATAAAATGTTGGAAAGTTGCTTTTTATTACTAAAATTGTACCTATTGCCTGATATTTCATCCTAAAACTAATTACTGGCCATCCTATGCGTCAGCTTAAGATAACAAAACAGGTTACAAACCGTGATACTCCATCCCTGGATAAATATCTTCAGGAGATCGGGCGGGTCGATCTTATTTCGCCTGAGGAAGAGGTTATCCTGGCCAGAAGGATTAAAAGCGGTGAGACAGAAGCGTTGAGAAAGCTTGTTAAAGCAAATCTCCGGTTCGTGGTTTCTGTCGCAAAACAATATCAAAATCAGGGAATGAGCCTGCCCGATCTCATAAATGAGGGCAATTTGGGTCTTATGAAAGCAGCACAGCGCTTTGATGAGACAAGGGGATTTAAATTTATATCATATGCTGTTTGGTGGATCCGTCAGGCTATTCTTCAGGCTCTTGCCGAACAAGCCAGGATCGTAAGGCTGCCTGTTAACAAGATTGGTTCCATTAACAGGATTAACAGGGCTTTTGCACGGCTTGAACAGGAGTATGAGAGGGAACCCTCTTCACAGGAGATTGCTGAAATACTCGAAATGATACCTGAGGAGGTAAAGGATGCTCTGAAAACCAATGGACGAACCGTCAGTATGGATGCTCCTATCAGTGCCGAAGAGGATAATAACATGTACGATGTCCTGCAGAGTGCCGATACACCCAGTCCTGACAGGAATCTTATTAATGAATCACTTGCTTACGAGATAGAAAGGGCTTTGAGTACCCTCTCTCCCCGCGAATCTAAAGTACTGAAATTATATTTCGGACTAGGGATGAAACATCCATATACTCTTGAGGAGATAGGAGAGGAGCTAAGCCTTACCAGGGAAAGAGTCAGGCAAATTAAAGAAAAAGCTATAAAAAGAATACAGTTTACCACACGCTGCAGGATACTTAAATCATATCTGGGATAACAATTTGTTCTATCTTTGTCTAAAATTATTTTCCATGGAACATTTAGTATCCCCATCGCTGCTTGCAGCTGACTTTGCTAATCTGGAACGTGAAGTCACAATGATAAACAGAAGTGATGCAGACTGGCTTCACATAGATGTTATGGATGGCGTTTTTGTACCGAATATTTCATTCGGATTTCCTGTAATCAAAGCTGTAAAAAAAGTATCATCAAAACCGCTGGATGTACATTTGATGATTGTTGATCCTGACAGATATCTGACTCAGTTTAGGGAGGCCGGGGCAAATAATCTTACTGTGCAGTATGAAGCATGTACTCATCTGAACCGGACAGTAACAGAAATTCGCAACCTGGAGATGAAAGCCGGTGTGGCATTAAACCCACATACTCCTGTTATGCTTCTGAAAAATATCCTGCCGTACATTGACATGGTCCTTATAATGACAGTTAATCCCGGCTTTGGCGGACAATTATTTATAAAGGAGAGTTACAGTAAAATCATTGAACTACGCAAAATGATTGATGCAGGAGGATATAATGTATTGATTGAAGTCGATGGAGGTATTGATACTGCAAATGCTTCGAAGCTAATAGAATCAGGTGTTAATGTACTGGTAGCCGGTAATTCGGTCTTCGGATCAGCTGATCCGGTCGGGACAATCAGGAAATTAAAAAATCTGATCTGAAAAAAATTTATTAAAATAATTACTTAACGCTCCAGGAGATTCCTCGCTTCGCTCGGAATGACACGGTAATTAGTTGGATATGAGGGTGAAGTAGTGGCGATTCGTAATACAGGTTTGTAAATTAGTTGTGTGCGAATCGCCACTTCTTCACCCCTTTCTCCCTAAACAGCAATGTCATTCCGAGCGAAGCGAGGAATCTCACTGAGAAGAGCATATGATATTAAAAAACATCAGTCGAAAACTAAATTTTCAATATGTCTGATTACATCCTGAAGACTATCGGGATGAAACCATTTTATCTCCTTATCCTTGCTCCACCAGGTCATTTGCCGTTTGGCATACCTCCGGCTGTTCCTTTTAATTAGCTCTATTGCTTTTTCTCTTGATATTTTACCGTCAAAAACATCAAAGAATTCTTTGTATCCGACACTATTCAGGGCGTTAAGATTTCGGAAATCATAAAGTTGTCGTGCCTCATCCTCAAGGCCCATTGCAATCATATCATCCACGCGGCGGTTTATCCTTTGATACAACTCTTCCCTAGGTCTCTCGATTCCTATCTTAATTATCCCGAAGTCTCTTTCTCTTTTTTGTTTTTTCAGGAAGGAGGAGTATGGCCGACCCGCCGTTTCACAGATTTCAAGCGCCCTGATTATCCTCTTGTAATTTTTCAGGTCAACTTTGGAATAATGCTCCGGATCGAGAAGTTTGAGCTTTGCTCTTAAACCTTCTATTCCTTCCTGGTAATATTTGGCTATGAATTTATTCCTGACAAGTGGATCAACATCGGGGATATCATCAATGCCCTCGCATACAGCATCAATATACATACCTGATCCTCCCGACATCAGGATAACATTTTTTTTGGAAAACACTGCCGGAAGAAGATTCAGAACATCCCGCTCGAAAAGGCTCGAGCTGTAATAATCCTTTATGGATAAAAATCTGATAAAATGATGCTTGATTGTTTCGAGCTGCAGCTCAGATGGAACTGCTGTTCCGATTCTCATTTCAGTGAAGAACTGTCTTGAGTCAGCCGAAATTATTTCACAATTAAAGTGTCGGGCTAAATTAATAGATATATCAGTTTTGCCGACCCCGGTCGGACCAAGCAAAACTATCATAAATTTATTCATTGAAATTTGAGCCTTGGAAGACTATTCCTCGTCTTCATTCAGGTTTTCAATATTCTCGAAATCAGGAAGGGTCTCTTCATCATCACCATTAAGAAAGAGTTCATCGACTTCAGGCTCATCCTCATCATCATCGTCAACAGAAACTACTATATTATTATAAAGTTTCCGTGAGGTTCCGCCGAAGACAACCTGTTTGGGAGGGACTCCTTTGGAGTTTGTGCAGGAAGGATATTCCCGGCCATCGATCTCTTTGGCCTCACCAGTGTATTCAACAAAGAGTGATCTCTCATTAAAAAAATCGAATACATANNTCTTCCTTCTCCCAATTGTCTGTTGCCATAAAAAATGATGCCATCTGTGATTTGTCAAACTCCAATTCATCCTGAATCTGCGTATGGAAATCCATTAAAGTATGCGAATCAAGAAACTCAAATTCTCTGACAAATGACTCATCTTCATCTGATAACACTACAAATTTATAAACCATAATATGTATTAATTCGATGGGTGCAATATAATATTTTTTAGATTACAATATTCCTGCTATTTTTTTTTTTAGAAGAAATTCTATTGTGTCAATTCCGTCGGCATAATCCCACAATTCTGGTGACTGCGCCTTCCCAAACGGAATGCCATGTTTGCCAACTATACATTGAATTTTTTCCTTCAGAAGCTCTGTTTGCTGTTTAACAGCATGTTGTGATTCATAATATTCGTAATATAGGACTGAAACAGGAGATGATAATCTGGTGTCCTCCTTTAATAAAACGTAGCCGGTATCATAAAAAGTTTCTTTATTCACTATATAAACTGCTTTATTAAAATCGTAATTATTCGTGTATTTGCTGTTGCTGGTGATGGTGCTAAAATTATTCCAGTGTTTAAAAACTGATTTCAGGTCATATCCTTTAGGACAATAAATTTTTGATACATTTCTGCAGCCAAGTCCGAAATAAGAGAAAATATCTATGCCTAGAGATTCAATTTCATCATCGGTTTCATCTCCTTCAATGATTGCAATACTGTTTCTGTTCCTCCTTATTATATTCGGATATTTACCAAAATAGTAATCAAAGAATCTTGAACTGTTATCGCTTCCGGTAGCGATTACAACATCAAAATTTGTCAGAGAATCTTCTGTAAATATAATTTTCTCTGCAAAAGACGGGTTTATGGAACAAAGTATATCACTGATATAAACAATCAGTTCATGATCTTTTGAACTGGTTTTTACAATCAGGTTATGCCCCGTTATAAGAACAGAAAGAAAATCATGGAAACCGACAAGGGGTATATTGCCTGCCATGATTATTCCTACTTTAAACGGAATGATCTCCTCATTCAGTTTGGGATAGCGATTTGTCCACCTGGTCAGGTTTTCTTCCGTAAGTTCATTGGCTATTTCTGTAACGGCTCTTCTGACATTTTCGGGAGTGAACCACGGGTTATATATATGCTGGCTGGCGATAAGTACATTCAGCTTGTCATTTGTCACACCTGATTTCTCATCCAGTAAGTTTCTCAATGTCTCGCCCAGAGCTGCAAATGATTTGATTCTCTCCTGAAGATCCATAATTCGATTAATAACGACGGTCAAATTTACTTAATTTGATGTACAATAAAATAAAAAAACAGCGAGGTTATAAATGTAAAGACAGGTCTCAGACCTGTCTTTACATTTATATTTGTCTTTAAATAAAATATTGTCTCTGCTCAAACAACAGTACGGATGTCTAATTAAGGGCGAAAGTAATTGGAACCATATACCATACGGCAACACTCTTGCCTTTAAGTTTTCCCGGAGTAAACTTAGGAAGAGTGCCAATAACACGGATCGATTCAGCATCAATTGAAGGATTGACCCCATTGAGCACAGAAACATCAGAAACTGATCCGTCCTCTTTGACTTTAAAACGCATAATTACTTTACCCTGAATTCTTTTGTCCTTAGCATCTTTTGGATACTTGGTATTCTCACCAATGTACTTCAAGAGAGCTGCATCTCCACCAGGGAATACTGGCATTTCATCGACCTTCTGATATGCACCATCGGTCATTCCATCTTTGTCAGAAGCCGGTTGCGTTGTTTCTGTTTTGACTTTAGTAGTTTGCTGTGCTGATGTATTTAAAGAAATGACTAATAGTGCCAATAAGATCATTGGTGCAACCAGAAATAATTTCAGACCGGGTGTTTTAATTGAGGAATTTTTTGTTTTCATGAGTTTTCATTTTTTAATTTTTAACTATTTTTATTTCAATGCGAATGTGATCGGTACCATATACCAAACAGACACATCTCTGCCTGATTGTCTTCCTGGTTTGAATGCCGGAAGTGTCTGAACAACCCTTATTGCTTCTGCATCAAGATCGGGAGCAACACCCTTCAGTATACTTATCTGAT
>PMIL01000092.1 GCA_003157075.1 Bacteroidales bacterium
CAAAAAATGAAACTGCTTTTATACTAATATTGAAACTGAATTATATCTAAATTGTATCTGTTAAATCAAAATTTATATGCAACTCCGATATGCAGAGGAACAATCTCAGCTCCAAGTTCAAGCATTGCTGCAAATTTTTCACTGAAATAATATCTTCCGCCGATAAACACTGAACCGTAACCTCTGCTTGCATATGCACTACCTGTATGTGTGCCGGATACAATAAAATAGCCTAAGAGCAAACCAGCATATGTGTCAAGTTTTTTTATAAGTGGATAATGAAAAACTCCTCTTACTCCTAGGGGAATGTAAGTATAATTCTTGTGTCCGGAATAAACATCATATTTATAAGAGCCAAAACCAATAAATGGAGCTACACCTATTGCACCTTTCTTGAGTTCTGCAACTCCGAATTCAAGAGAAGCAGTGATAGGAGGGAATGATGTGGTATAAGCGGATCCTAATAAAGATCCTAAACCTAATCCAACGTTTAAAACCTTATCACCCTTGGAGAATGTGGAATCCTGAGCAACCAATTGAGCTATAAATAAACAAGTAAGGAAAAGAAACATTAAAATTTTTTTCATACTTCAATATTTTTAAATTTTCTAAAATTATTTTTACTCCAATTTACTCATTGTTAAAGTTTGAAAAAGAAATTTTACACAACGATTAGGATATTAAGGACGACCTATGTTTAATTCTTGATGTTCAAAATGAGATCAGACAGAAAATGAAGTAAATTGCATTAGGATAGAAAGTTGTTTAGGTGGAATTTGCAAACACTTTTAAATCTGTTAATAAATAATAACTTAAACCTGAAATTATGAAAATAGTTGATGAGTTTACAGAATTCGCAATGAAAGGCAATGTTGTTGATATGGCAGTCGGCATCATTATTGGTGCATCCTTCGGAAGAATTGTTTCTTCTGTTGTGGCTGACTTAATTATGCCTCCTTTAGGATTACTAATTGGTGGTGTAAACTTTACCGATTTGAAAATTGTTCTCAAAGCAGCTGCAGGTACACATCCTGCTGTCACCTGGAATTATGGGAATTTTTTACAAGTGACTTTTGATTTTCTTATTGTAGCTTTTTCCGTTTTTATGGTTATTAAAGCAATTAATACTGCAAAGAAAAAAGAGAAAGTTACATTAATTGAATCGCCTTCTCCTTCAAAAGAAGAACCTCTGCTTACGGAAATCCGTGATTTATTTGAGAAGACCGATCAACCTGATGGAGATAGTTAAAGACTTTCATAAAAAGGCTTCGATGATAGTAACTTCACTGCTTCCATTTAACTGTTGGAATGAGGTAATAATATTACAAACATTTAATTCAGGCTTTTGGTGGTCTATATGATCCGGCTGACACTGATCAGGGCCAATTGTTTTTCTACTTACCCACAAAACCTAGCAAGTAATTTGATCATNNTATGAATATGCTATTCTATTGTTTTTCTCGTTAATTTTACCTGACTGTTTAACAAGGATTCTCATTAATCATGTCTGAATGTAAATGTAATATAAGCGTAATTATTGTCCTGGTTTCACTATTTTCTATACAGGCTTTTTCGCAGGAAATCAATTACCGCGATAGCCTTGCCATGTATAATTCACAAAAAGTAATTTTAAAGCCCCGGTTGCATTATTCTCTGGGAAGTACTTTTATGATTTTCAGTAGGTGTTACTCTGCATATGTCAAAATGGAATGATATCCTCAGCCCATTGCCATTCAATGGTCCTCAGGGATTTTATTCTCAAAATGGGCTAAGACAAGGCACATCGATCACAATTGGACAATGAAAAAAACCTTTACTCATATATTGTTCAATATTTTCTGACTGAATATGGTGAGGATAATTGGCTTTTGGGTTTAGAGGAAAGAATTAACACATTAATTATATACTCCAGGCAGGAGGTATTATCTTCGATGAGTTTGAATCTTTGATTTAGCATAGTTACAACAGCCGGATACCTTGATAAACTATTAAATTTCAATAACATGAAAAAATCATTTCTTTTAATAATTTGCATGTCTTTCTTCAGCATTTACTGCATTCAGGCTCAGGAAAAATCAAAAAAAGTTGAAGTTCCTGCTGCTGTGAAGTCTGCTTTTGATACTAAGTATCCCAAAGCTGAAAAAGTAAACTGGGGACTTGAAAAACAGGGTGAATACGAAGCTGAATTCCTTCTGAATGAAATTGAATCTTCTGCTAATTTTGATTCAAAAGGACAATTCCTTGAATTTGAAACTGAAATCAAGGAAAGTGAACTTCCTCAGACTATAAAAGCTATTCTTAAAAAGGATTTTGCTGGTTATAAAATCGATGATGTAGCAATGTCAACAAATGCTAAAGGAATCGTAAATTATGAAATGGAAGCATCAAAGGGTAAGGGTAAGTTTGAGATTTCTTTCGATGCCAATGGTAAACTTCTTAATAAAAAAGTCTCAAAAGAGGAAGATAAGGAAAATGACATAAAATAATTACTCGTATAGTTATTTGTTATAAAATAAAATTAACTGGCATGCATCCGGAACAAATGGTTGGGTTGCATTGTCTCTATTCTATCACGTATAATTTAATTCCTTAAGAATGAGAAAAACGATTTTTGTAATTGCAGGTATTTTCCTGTCTTTGTTTGGGCTGAATGGCCAGAATTATAATATTGGCAACCGGATACATCTTGAAGGAGATGGTGGCTGGGATTATCTTACTGCCGATGATGCTACCGGTATGTTGTACGTTTCTCACGGTAAAATGGTAAATGTAGTTGATATGAATACCGGTAAAAGCGTAGCCACTATCACCGATGTAAACGGGGTACATGGTATTGCAATTGCAGCAGAATTCAATAAAGGATTTATCAGTAACGGGCCTGACAGTAATGTTACCGTTTTCAACACGAAAGACTATAGCATCATTGAAAAAATACAAGTAACAGGAAAAGGCCCGGATGCAATAATTTATGAACCTTTTACAAAGACCATAATTACCTGGAACGGACGGACATCCAATGCCACGATTATAGATGCAAAAACGGACAGGGTTATTCAAACAATCCCGCTTGCGGGAAAACCTGAAGCTGCTGTGAGTGATGGGATGGGTAAAGTGTTTGTGAATATAGAAGACAAGAGTGAAGTCTGTATGATCAATGTCAAGACCTGGAAGGTTGAACAGACATGGTCAATTGCTCCTGGTGAGGAACCAAGTGGTCTGGCTCTTGATAATGAAACTCATCGCCTTTTCAGTGCTACAAGCAAGCTTATGGTGGTACTTGATGCGGAGACAGGTAAGGTAATCACAACTCTTCCTACAGGAGATAGGGTAGACGGAGCTGGTTTTGATAAGGGTCTTAAAAGAGCTTACAGTTCGTGCGGAGAAGGTATATTAACAGTCATTCAGGAAGAAAATAAGAATTCCTTTAAGGTACTTGCAAATATTCCAACTCAAGCAGGAGCAAGAACCATTTCAGTAAGTTCTAAAACACACAGAATATATCTGTCAACTGCGGAATTCGGACCAACTCCCGAAAAAACAGCAGACAATCCCAGACCACGCCCGACAGTGAAACCAGGTACATTTACAGTTCTTGTAGTAGAGCCATCTAAGTAAGTTCAACTTTCACTGCAAGGTTCCCCCCAGGGATCGCGAGCAAAGCGAGCAATCCCCCGGCCAAGGCTACCTGCTTTTTATTATTAATGGTATACTGGAAACTCCCGATTTCCCGTCAGGAGTCATACCTTCAACGGTAATAGTATATTCACCCGACTCATCAGAAGAATAAAACCCGACACTAGTTTTGCCGGTTTTATCTGTATGAAGAACAGGACTCCAGTAAAGCGTATTCCGGAAATCAGGCAGATGATCATTTTTTGAATCGCCGGAGGAATAGTCGGGAGAGTAAAACTCAATATTATTCTGAAGCAAATCATATTCCTGACGGAAAACATACTTTTCCAGATCAATCATCCCCAGATTTCCTTTCTTACTTACGAAATGTAAAATTCCCTCCAGTACATTACCTGAGATATAATATTTTGAAATCAGAACATCAATTTTTTCTATATCCCTTGAATTTATGTTTAAAACTTTCTCAAGCTCATATATAGGAACCCCGTCAACCAATACTAGAGGATCGCTCTCATAAGATTGACTCAGGTTCTTATTTATTATTTTGAAATTGATTCTATCATTCTTTTTAATTGTATATACACTGGGTATCAATTCTTTTACAGCCTCTTTCAGGGAAGTCAGCTCTATGTAACCGGACATTTGAATTGTATTATCAGGTTTACCATAAAAATCGGGTTTGCCCGGAATTACGTCATTTGTCATAGCTTGTAATGAGAATGGTTCATAGATGTTACTGATCTGCATGCTGATAATAGCATTATTTATATCACCAAGCTTGTTGCTATCGAGGAGAAACAATCCATGATTATAATTATTAAATGCTGTGTTAAATGGGTTATTAAGTTCTACATAATAATCCTTTGTATTTGAAGATAATGGCTGAATAACGATCACATGCAAACCATGTTCTCTGACAACAAAATGAAAATCTCCTTTTTCATTGGTTTTTGTAAATTGGCACAATGCAACTTTCCCAACGAATGATAATGTAATATTCTCATTCTTCAATGGTTCACCGGATTTTCTGTCACTAATATTCCCGCTTATTAGATGTCCCTCTAATTCAGGGAGATATAGTGGATTGCTATTAGAATTGATCTCATTTTTATTTGAAATGAGATCATTAAAGGAATAGAAAATGAGATAATCATTAATATCAGGTAAATAAGTATCAGTGCTTATGGTGGCCAATTCTGGTAATTGCCTGTATTTGTTATTACTAAAGTTATTATTATTAACAGCAAAAGCCTTAGCTACAGATATGGAGAAATCACTTTCAACAGGATTACCATTGATGTCAGTTGCCGTTATATCTATCTTTATTTTTTCTCTTGATGAAAATGTGTTATTCTGTATGTTAATTTTATAGTTTATCACCTTTCCGGTTTCGTTATATATCCATCTGCCTGCTAATTGCTTTTCATGATCATCAAGGATACTTAAATGGGAAAGACCTTCAGGAAAATCTTTTCTCAACAGATTTATTTGATGAACACTTCCGATACTAATTTCTTTTCTAATGTCAATTAGATTTGCTGATTGTAACAAGACGTAAAGCTTAGTACCGGCAGGTGCAAAATTTTGACTGATATTGATTTTTACGAGTGCAGGTGAGTTTTCGCCTTTATTTGTTACCGATAAATTGATTCCATCATTTTGAATTTCAGGCAAAGGAAACTTCTTTACTGTCCCGGTTTTATTTGTTGTAACGAACGAGATCTTATCATTATCTGACGGTTTAATTGTGGCCCATCCATATCCATTCTTTTCAGTTTGTGCAAAACAGATTGTGTCATTATTCTCTTTTATGAATGCACCTCTCATAATGACCGGGTCTCCATTCTTATTACAAATTCTGAATCCTATCCGTGTTTCAATTCCTGATATAAGATGACAACCATCCGGGAAAAAAATCACACTGTCCGGGATTTGACTCTGAGAAGGGATTTTAATGTTACTAAGATTTTGAAAAGGATTAATAACAGAGATTCTTTTATAAGAGAAGAGATCTGGTGAAAAATTTTGCATCCAGTTTGTATAGGATCTCAAAAAATAATTTCCGGTACTTAATGTATCAGGAAGTCTGAAATTGCCAGAACCCGAAATTCCATCTATCCCGATTTTAATCTGACCAACAGGATTATTGCCGGCATCAAGTATATCAATATAAACTACTTTACTCAGGTTAGAAGGAGACCGCGTCAGTCCATTTAATTTGTATATTTTCATCCATACTTTTTCCCCTGCAATATAAAGATCGCGGTCAGTTTTTACATATAGTTCTTCGCAGTAACGCTTCTCGCTTAATTCTTTTGTTTCCCTGTCATTAATCTGTGAAAATGATGACAAATTAATGAGAGTGAGAAAAAACAGGATAAAACCAGATTTTTTAGTAAAAAATAATATTATGCTTTTCCAGTAAAACAATTTCATTTATTTTTTTGAGGTAACACTAAATCGACCCAAAAATCAGGTTTTTTCAGACTGCCGCCAATTGTGCAATTTGTGCAGACTGATTTTGAAAATACCAATTTTATAAGCACTTGCCGGTCATTGTAAAGAGGCTTGACAAATGCGTAACCTGCAAGAGTATACCAGTAATTTATATTGTCAAAAGTAACTGGTGTAGCATTTCCTCCTGGTGGCGCATAATCATCAGGACCGATTACAACACTCTCGCAATCATATTGATAAACAGGCAAATCAAGTTCTGAGATGTTGGAAGCTATTATGTAAATTCTTTTTTTATTTACAGCAGAAACCTCGAAGTATCCTAAAACCTGTTCATTCGGACTATTGATATTATGTATATTACTGACAATCGAGAATGGCTGTTTCTCGAATATATCCCCGCCACTCACATTAATTTGTTGCATATGGTCCCAGAACTCATATTCATTTTTGGAAAGAGATAGCTGCTGTACCTCGATCGAATATTGAATTAATAGCCTGTCGGATTTATCGGAAGCAATGAAAAGTATTGGTTTTTTTTCTATCCCTGCTGATTGACCAAATTCGGCAGATTGAATGATTATCTCACTTGATATATTATTTTTCCAGCAGACTTGTTTTATCTGGTCGACATTAGTAATTGTTTGCTCGTTTATATAATTGAATTCTTTAGGATTTGGAACACTGAATTTCCACCATTCATTATAAATCCAGCGGAAATATTTATTTTCCTCACCACTTCTGGAATCAAGCAAGATCCTGATTCCCTGGTTGGTTTCACTTCCGTTATTGCTTATCTCCTGGTCTTTGACAAAATAGACACTGTCAATTTGCTGAACCGGGTACATTAAACATGGTTCTGATTGATATTCTGTTCCTTCGGCAGTTTTGATATATAAGGTATAAGTGTTTCCAATTTCACCTTGAAAAAGTAAGCTGTCTGTTTTATATATGCCGGCTGATGTTTGCTGGAGCTGGGAGTTATTTCCATTCTCATCCTTAATAATGACTAAAGCACCGGATACCATTGAGGGTTTGATATTCTGTGCCGGAATTGTCCTGGATAATCTAACATTGTATGATCTGTTCTCATTGGTTAGAAATGCATCAACAACAAGAAGAGATTCGAATGCATTTAGCTTAGGACTGTATGGGTCTATGCATGTGCATAGCATACAAACTAACAACAGAAATATAAGATGTTTCCTAAGATTTCTTATCATACATCTTTTTTACCTTATCTTTGTTAAATTATCCATTTATCCTTTTGAACTAATTGCATTATTCAAGGGAGGGCAAAATTAATATTTATTAACTATCCGGAATTATATTTGCCCGTTAAAAACTATTAAAACAGATATTTAAATGAATCCGGGCTTTATTATGATGAATAATATTTGTTATTTCGGGGCCGGTTGATTGGACAAAATCCATTTTATGTTAAAAATTTCATTTCAAATATTAATTCTTTTATTTACTTTTCCAGGAATTGCACAGCAATCTCTCACAATAGCAGGTGAATACTCTAAGGATTATTCCAAAACTGTTTTAGACTACCAGCGAGATTATTTATATAAATTTTATTATCAAAAAGTTGGTGGTACAGATGAGCTGATTAATGGGAGAGATTACATTCCATATTATAGCAGGGCGAAATTAAAACCGCTTTTACTTGATGAGAAGAAACGCACTGCATCAATTATTTTGAATGGGAGAAGATATAATGATCTTTCACTGGAATATGATACATTTTTAGATGAAGTGATCTATTCAGACAGCAATAAAGTGATTAACGATGGATTATTCAAGATTGCACTTAACAAAGACCCTGTTGACGGTTTTAGTCTTTATTTCGGTCAGGACAGTCTGATTTTCAGACATTTTAAATCTGAGGATGTAAAAAAATCCAATCTTCCGGAAGGTTTTTATGAAATAGTATATTCAGGGGCAAGCAAATTTATCATAAAGCATCAATCGTTTGTTCTTGTAATGGAAGGAATTGAAGAATATATTTATACACCGGCAGATTATGTAATGGTTGGAGACGTTTTCTCAAGAATTAAATCATCGAAGGGTTTTATTAAATTATTTGGAGAAAAATCTGAAAAGATCAGACAATTCATACGTACTAACAATGTTAATATCCGAAAAGCTGATAAGAAACAAATTGCTTCTGTTCTGAAATATTACGACTCGCTGATAGCGTCTGAAAAACAGAATATATGAAAAAACTCCTTTTCATTTTACTCCTCTTATTTCTGGCAAGTCATTCTCAGGCGCAGGTTCATAATTTGTCATTTCAATTCAACAGAATTCTGTTCAAAGATCTTGTGGATACGGTTGAAAAGAAAATCCGGATAAAAATCTATTATACAAATAAATGGGTTGATAGTCTCTATCTGAATATCAATTCTGAAAATGATTCACTGGAAGGGTTGCTAAGCAAAGCTTTAATCAAAGAGGGCTTTTCATTTATCATTGTAGAACGAAATAAAATTATCCTGTCGAAAGGATACTCAATTAAGACGAATTTTCAGGAACAATATAATGCTTATCTGAAAAAGAGTCTGATTAAAATCGATTCTTCAAATTATGTCAGACCGGTTCAACGACCGGAGAATACATCAGGGAACGAGGAGTTTAAAGTATTTAGAATCGGAAAACCTTCTGTGAATAGTAAAAGTGACAAAGCTATTCTTTCGGGAATAGTAATTAATCCTGTCACAGGTAATCCTGTCGCCGGCGCAATAGTTTATGTCGAAAAAATTAAGGCAGGAGCGGTGACTAACGATGCAGGTTTTTATTCATTGACATTACCAAAAGGGCAATATCAGCTGGAATGCAGGATGATAGGAATGCGGTCTGCAATAAGAAATCTGATGATTTTTTCTGATGGGGTTCTTGATATTGAGATGACAGAAAATACTAATCAGCTCGATAATGTAAATGTATCAGCCAACAAGGAAAATATGGTGAGAAATGTGAGGTTGGGGATTGAAAAAATAAGCGTAAAAATGTTACGACAGATCCCAATGGGATTAGGAGAAGCTGATTTAATTAAGAGTTCATTATTGTTACCTGGAGTTCAGACTGTAGGTGAAGCTTCGGGAGGGTACAATGTTCGTGGAGGAAGTGCAGATCAAAACCTTGTATTACTGAATTATGCTCCTGTCATTAATTCATCTCATTTTTTTGGTTTTTTTTCAGCCTTTAATTCTGATCTGATTAAAGATGTGACATTATATAAAAGTGGTATTCCGGCAAAATTTGGAGGGAGATTATCATCTGTAATGGATATCGTTCCCTTAGAGGGGAATAATGATAAGATTAAAGTAAGTGGTGGGATAAGCCCTGTCACAGGCAGGGTGCTGGTCGAGGGACCAATCAAGAAAAATAAATGTACATTCGTTATTGGCACCAGAACTACTTATTCTGATTGGATCCTTAGATTACTTGCAGATCAGAGACTTAAGAAAAGCACGGCAAGTTTTTATGATATTCAGGGGATCATAAATATCAGCATTAATGAAAAAAACTCTATTTCCATATCGGGTTATTACAGTAATGATAAATTTGATTATTATAGGGAAAATGCTTTTAACTATGGGAATTTTGCATCAACTTTAAAATGGCATCATAGTTTTAGTCCAAAACTCTCTTCTCAGATATCTGCCATTATAAGCGATTATCATTATCAACTTGATACAAAACAAGATTCAACAAATTTTAATTCAATATATTATGAGTTGAATCAAAAAATCTTGCGGGCTGATTTTCTGTACTTCCCTGCTGATAAACACAAGATTGAATTCGGGCTTGATGCAACTTATTATTCTCTTTCTCCAGGCATCCGCAAGCCAATAGGAGATTTTTCCGTGATTACTCCAAAACAATTAGAAAGAGAGAGAGCTGTTGAGCCTGCATTATATATAAGTGATGAATTTGAAATATCACCTGTTTTTTCTGTTTCAGGAGGTTTGAGGTCTGCACTCTTCACATCATTCGGACCGGGAACTGAGTTTAATTATTATGATAACACCTCCAGATCTGTTGAGAGCATAAGTGATACAGTCTCATTCAGGAAAGGTCAGATAATTAAAAGCTACCCTGAGCTGGAATTCAGAATTTCATCCCGGGTAATCCTTTCACCCAAAACTTCCTTAAAATTTGGAGTTCAGAGAGTGTTTCAATATTTACATATGATTTCAAATACAACATCTATGTCGCCCACCGATATCTGGAAATTAAGCAACAAATATATTAGACCAGAGATGAGTGATCAGTTTTCAATTGGGCTGTATAACAATTTTGGACGAAGAGCTATCGAAACATCAATAGAGACCTATTATAAAACGTTGAGAAATATTCTTGATTATAAAGGAGGGGCAGAATTATTAATGAATGAACATCTGGAAACGGATGTAATAAATGGCATCGGGAAAGCTTATGGAATTGAGCTGATGGTAAAAAAACAAGCAGGAACGTTTACTGGCTGGATAAGCTATACATACTCAAGAGTTCTGCTAAAGGTGGATAGTCCATATGAGGAGGAGAAGGTAAATGGCGGTAAATATTTCCCGGCTAATTACGATAAACCTCATGATCTTAAAATAGTAACAAATACAAAACTATCGAGACGACTCAATGTATCAACTATATTTGTTTATAATACAGGCCGGCCAATAACTTTACCTGTTGCATATTATGACTTTTCTAATACAAGCACCGTATATTATTCCAATAGGAACGAATACCGGATGCCCGATTATATGAGGCTTGACTTATCTGCGACTATAAATGGCAATCTTAAAGCAAAAAAGCTTAACCATTCATCACTTACATTTACAGTTTATAATGTATTGGGAAGGCGAAATCCATATTCTATCTTCTTCAGGAATGAAGACGGAGTTGTCAAAGACTATCAAATGTCAATTTTTGGTCAGCCGATATTTATGGTAACCTATAATTTCAGAATATTCGGAAATGCATCCGGTGATTTTTAGTTAAGATTTATTGATATCATTTAAAGAAAGGAGGTCTTCATGTGGTATTTCATAAGAATATTCAGGTTTTCACTGATATCGTGTATGTTAATAATTAGCAGCACTATATCCGGAAAGAACAGCATTTTAGAGAACAGCGATGTCAGCGCAGGGTCGTTTCCACAACCAATTCATGTTGAATACCTTGAAGTTGGTAAGTCGGATAATAAAGTTATTGAAATCCCTGTATACGAAGTTCAAGTTTCGACAAATACCAGGATTACCACATATCGCAATGATACCTATCAGGTTGTAATTCACGAAATTGCCAGGGGAAATTTTATAGAGATAAATGGGGAGATTGAACACCTTATCAAAGGAAATTCATGTGCAACCCTTCGGATTTGCATTCCATACACCGGTGAAAAATGGAATTGGTTTCACGGGCTGGATAAATCGGAACAGATGCAACCTCGCAGGGTCTATTTTGATACAATTAAAGTGAGCACTGTTTTGCCGCCTGCCGGGGCATTTAACGGGAAAGATCTTACTGATGGCGGATATGGCGATGCAATTGGTCAGGGTACAATGTCATATTATCCCCTTTGTGCTGTAAAAATTGATGATAAAGGTAAAGGATTGGGCATCGACCTTTCATTGCCTGTTGTCTACCGTCTGGGTGCCGACTCGCAACAGGGATTAATTGCTGAATTTGATATAGCAACAAGTCCATTTACGGACAAGTTTCCCGACAGGGCCTTTTTCAAATTATGTGAGTTTGATTTTAAGCCGGAATGGGGAATGAGAGCAGCTCTTAAACAATATTATTCCATCTACCCGGAAGCATTTAAAAAGAGAGTTGTAAATGAAGGAATCTGGCTTCCATTTACCGCATTACGTTCAATACCCGGATGGAATGATTTTGGTATTGCATTTCATGAAACCTCATGGGAGAGTTCTGATAAAAAAGAGGGCAGGAAAATTTCCAGCCTGCTATCCGATAAGGGAACAGGTGTTCTGAGTTTTCAATATACAGAGCCCTGGGATATTCAGTTGCCAATTAAGTCAAAAACTATTTCCTATGATACACTTGTGTCAGAGAAGATGATATTAAAAGAACATAAAGCATATCTGGATAACAGTGCTACAAAAGATAAAAATGGATATTGGCAAACACGCCGTCTGGAAACGCCATGGTTTAGCACAGGATGGGCTGTAAGTATTACAACAAACTGTGATCCTGACCTATACGGTTTTAACAGGTATCAATACATTTTACAGCACGAAATAAATCCGGCACGTAAAATGAATGTTGATGGAATTTATTTTGATTCGATGGAATGGAACTGGCATCATGATTTGAATTACCGGGAAGAACACTTTGCATTTACGGATTATCCGCTGACTTTTTCCAAAAATGTTGCCAGGCCGGCCATCTGGAATTTTGCTTCAGAATTTGAATTTATGAAGAAGATTGCCGATGAGATGCATTCTCAGGGAAAACTGGCAATGGGGAATGGTCACAGCTGGAATCCTTTTGCAGCTGCCAATCTTGACCTCTTCGGCGCTGAATTGAGTTGGTATTCTTCCGATGATCACAATATTGATGCTCTTGATTTCAAACGGGCCATATCATTTCAAAAGCCGATTGTTTTTCTTTTAAATGAAGGAATGAATGATAAGGCTTTTACTGATGCCCCTTATAAGGGATATGAGATTTATTTTGAGAAAATGATGGCTTATGGTTTTTTCCCTTCTTTTTTCAGTGTTGATGCTTCGAGCGATCCTTATTGGCAGGATAAGCAAAAGGTAGAGAATGGACGTCCTTTTTTCAAAAAATATATTCCAATTATTAAACAGATTTCAGCGGCGGGATGGGAACCGGTCACGGCAGCCTCCACTAAATCACCATCTGTAAGAATTGAACGGTTCGGACATACAAATAATATCTTTTTTACTGTCAGGAACAATGGTAATCAGGATGTTTCATGTGCTGTAACATTGAACCTTACGGAACTTGGCATTTCAGAGAAATTCACACTATTTGAGATGGTTGATGGGCAACCTGTTAAATCTGAGAGAGATCGTATGTATTTAAATATCCCTGCCGGCAGGACTCAGGTCGTTCATATTATATCTGATGAAGGAATAATTAAACAGAAAAATCAATAATTACAATGCCCACAAATTGCACTTAACTGAATTATAATAGCGATACTATTGTTTTTCTCGTTAATTTTGCCTGACTATTTAATAAGGATTATCATTAACCATGTCTGGATACAAATATAACATGAGCTTAATAGTTGGCCTGGTTTCACTATTTTCTATTCAGGCTTTTTCGCAACAAATCAATTACCGCGATAGCCTTGGTATGTATAATTCCAAAAATGTAAATTTAAAGTCCAAGTTGCATTATTCGGTGGGAAGTACCTTTATATATGTTCCTCATTTGGGTACTGTCACAGGTTTTACACTATCTCCTTTTTTATCCGTTCCATTGTCTCCTAAGTTGTCGGTTGAAGGAGGAATTATTGCCGGACACTATTATTCTGCATTCGGGAATTTGAGTCCTGAAGGTACGATAAATGGGGCATTTAACGAATTATCTGTATTTGGATCAGCTAGCTATCATATTAATTCTCAGTTGACTGTATATGGTACCGGTATAAAACAACTTACAGGTACTTCTCCATTCTTTCTCCCAAAAAGCAGTTATGCCATTGGATCAAATTATAATTTCGGAAATTTTTCAGTAGGCGTTACTTTGCAGATGTCAAAATGGAATNNCTTGCCATTCAATGGCTCTCAGGGTTTTTATTCTCCATTTGAGCAAAGACAAGGGACATTGAACACAATTGGCCGATAAGAAAATCCTTTGCTATCGAGCAGCGCAGTTTTTAAAGGCAGGTACAAGTTTTTGTGAGCATTATACCTCTACTTTCTTAAGATCTTTTCCAATGTCTTTCCTTTAGCCAATTCGTCGATCAGTTTATCTAAATAGCGAATCTTTTGCATGAGTTGGTCTTCGATTTCTTCTACACGATAGCCACAGATTACACCGGTAATTTTTGAAGCATTTTGATTTATTTGAGGTGCCTGTGTGAAAAAGGTTTCCAAATCAATGCCTTTGTCGATTTGTTGCTGCAATGCTCGTTGATTGTATCCTGTCAGCCAACAAATAATGGCATCTGCCTCTGCCTTCGTGCGGCCCTTTTTTTCAGCTTTTTGAATGTACAACGGATAGACACTTGCAAATGAGGTTGTAAATATTCCTGGCTTTTTCATTGTTCTTAATTAAATGGCAGATTTCTACAGTAAAATTATTCTTTTTATCTGACTTTTTCTTTCCTATTCATTCTCCACTTAAATCTTGAAAAATTCAATTTTTCTTTGTATAATTGTATATAAGGGCAATCTTGTGTAAGTGTTTAAAATATAGATATTTAAATAAATATTGCAAATAAGAAACTAATTTTACAGATAATTTCAGTTAGTTCCTTCAGAACTTATTAATTATTAAAAATAAGATCGTATGAAGCAGACTTTTCTGGTTTTAATTTTATTAATGGTATTTAATACTGGTTTTTCTCAAACCGGGAATAAACCCAATGATCTGACTCGTGCAACCATTAAAGGAGATGGATTGCCTCTAAATGTCTATTATTTATCAGTTTATGGAGCGAAATCTGATGCTGAAATAGGAATGAACAGTATAAAATTTGGTACAGATAATACATCTGTAATACAAAATGTCCTTGATAAAGCAAAAAACTCACCGATAACTGTCTATTGGGATGGTAAATATTCAGTTACCGGATTGACAATATACAGTAATACAACCATTATTGCCAACGCAGGATGTGGTGCCATTTTAAGAAATCACTCCGATAAATCAATTTTTATTAATTCAAGTCAGTCATTTGGTTTTGTTAAAGATTCTAATATCATCATAAGCGGAGGAATATGGAATGGGAACTATTACAATCCGGAAATACCCCGTGGAGCACAGAGTAAGGGGGATAGTATAAGCGGTCTGGTCGGCTGCTTCAGATTTTATGGTGTGGATAATCTTATTGTGAGGGATGCAATTCTCTACAAGCCGGCAACTTATGCATTAGCGGCAGCGAATGTGACCCATGTATTATATGAGAATATTATTGTAGACGTAGGTCCGGATCCATTGATAAATAATGACGGCTTGCATATAGATGGCAATTCACAGTATGGAGTTATACGGCATTGCATAATTAATTCGCATGATGACGCTATAGGTCTTAATGCTGATGATCTTTACCTGTACTGGTATAATGGCAAAAATGACAGGAAAGGAAGGTCTACCAAAGATCTCTTTTATTCCGAGGCAGCAGCCGGACCAATTTCGGATATACTGATTGATGATATTACATTGAACAGTTCGCTCTTTGGAATAAGAATTCTAAGTGGCAAAAGCAGGGTCGACCGTATCACAATAAGAAATATTAAGGGTCATACTAAAGGTTACGCAATGGTTGTTGATAATTATCAGCATGATCCTTCTGTTGTAACCTGGGCTGGACCTGGTAATATAGGGACAATAAATGTGGAAGATTTTGATGTTGACATTTACCCCGGAACCGAAAATATGCCGAATGAAAGTTGCATCAATGTGAGTACAAATGTAGAACAGTTTATTCTGAAGAATGTAAAGCGAAAATTCTTTTCTGCCCTGGAACCAACTGTATTTATAAGAGGTAAGAACACCGTAATTGGAAGTCTGGAATTAGATGGTTATTATAGTCTTGACACTTCCAGAAATTCTGTGATATCGCATATCCTAGTAGATGGTGCTTCGATAAATCAGCTCAGCATTTCCAATGTGTCAATAAGAAGAATACAGAAAGAAACTGAGAATAAGAGTGTATTGCTTAAAACTCAGAATAATTGCAATATCAATTCATTACAATTTAATAGAATTAATACGGATGGGATTGCCTCCCTGATGTCTAATTCAACAGGGAGACTTAATATAATAAATGCATCTAATATAATCCATACCAATTCTTTTGGTAATTTCCCTTTTTATCTGGATAATGAACAAAATATTGTAAATACCCTTACGATCTCAAATTTCTCAGGCAGTAATCTGATTGATGGCGGAAGAAGCAAGATATTAATTAAAAAGGGTGATGCATTTTAATGAACCTTATGTGTCCTTAAGTTATTCTTCAAAGTGATGAAAAGCTGATATCCCTGGCTCAGAGACAGATAGATTGGATAGAGTGTTAATTAGTCCTTCAGACACCGGACAGAAAAACCAATCTGCTTGATATATCCATAAAAGCTTATGTTGATTTCGTTGTAACCCATGCCTCTTCCCCAACCGCTCTGTGAATCATACTCGGATGAACTCCACCAGCGACCATAATTCCCTGTATAGTAGAAAATTCCGGATCTGTCACGATATCCACCCGGGAGAGCAGTAAAATTACTTTCATTAGTCGCTCCGGTGTTAGGGTTTGTCCAATGGGTTATTCCTTCTTCTTTCATCTTTCCTGCTGCAACACTATTTCCCCCAAGGTAATCTGTCAGATTTTTCCATTCAGTATCTGTAGGTACGTGCCATCCGGTTGGACATAGTTTGCTGCTATTTGCTGCATACCAGTTGTACAAAGCTCCGTAAGCAGGTTTATAAGTAGCAGCATCATTATTATACCAGCAAAAGCCCGGTGTTGTCAGATTTGACCAACCTGTATTATCTGTTATCAACGGAATTTCTTCGCCATCAATATATTTTGAAGTCATAAGGTTTGTTGCCATCCAGATTTGTGTTCCGATTGTAACAGAATTATATCCATTTCCATCTATATCATTTACTGCGTATGTCTTAAAGCTTCTTTCATTGCCGTAGGCAGTCCCGGCAATGTTAGTAGCATATGCTCTTATATAATAGGTTGTCATGCCATCTAATCCGCTTATAAAACTTGTAAATGTTCCTGATCCGGTTCCGTTATCTGTTTTACCATCCGTAACTTTTGGTTCCCCGGAAGTGCTCCAGCATACACCGCGGGATGTTACAGGTGCACCACCATCGCTACTGACAGTTCCTCCGGATTTGGAAGAAGTCGATGTAATGGAAGAGACTATTTCTGTTGCAATTGTAGGCATCAGCGGGCTGGTTTTAAAATTAACCTGGTTACCATACTGCGTGCCAGCACTATTTGTTGCATATGCCCGAACATAATATGCAGTGTTTCCTGTTAATCCCGTAAGAGAGCTGGTAAACGTACCAATGCCCGAATTATCAGAAGTCTTTGCATCAGAAATTGTTGGATTTTCAGTTATTCCCCAGCAGATTCCTCTTGCGGTTATAGAAGCACCTTTGTCATCTGTAATATTTCCACCTGAAGCTGCAGTTGTTTGTGTAATGGAAGATATATCTGATGTTGTCAAAACTGGAACCTCTACCTGTAGAGTGGTGAACACAACGGGATTTCCGTAACCTGTACCAACACTATTTGTTGCATATGCTCTTACATAATACTTTGTATTGAAACTAAGCTGGGCAATATTGCTTATAAATGCTCCCGTACCAAGACCCTCGCTTGTTTTATTGTTCGAAATTGTCGGATCAACTGAAGTATTCCAACAGATTCCTCTGGAAATTACTGGAGATCCGCCTTCATTTGTTACATTACCTCCTGAAATAGCAGTTGTATATGAAATTTCAGTCACAGGAATTGTTGCAACAGAAGGTGGTGTTGGCTTATCTTTCTTGCAGGAATGAATTAAAATAAATAGAAGCAGGGACAGGATTAACCCTGTAAAAGATAATGAATTTTTCATATTGGATCAGGTTGTGATTTGTTAATCATGATAGCAGGTGGTCTTACCAAAGTTAACATTAGTAAAACAATTTTCAACATTAATTAAAAAATATGCACGGATAAATATCGCTGGAATAGTTTACGATGCATCACTCCTCATGCAAAAAGATTATGTAATTTTAGGTCAAATACAACTGGATTGAAGATGAGGCAGGAATAGTTTGGAAATGACTTACAAACATTCATATGCATATTTGGTAATTAAGTATCCATTCAACAGAGAGTACTATTTTCTCATATTTTGATCAATGAAAGCAAAAGCTTTGATTTCCAGAATAATTATATGTTTAATAATTCTGTTCAGCTCTGTTTCTTGTATGAACGGAAATGATGCAACCGGAGTATCCTGGTCGAAGGCCATTGCAAAAACATTTATGGAAAGGTATCCCGATCCGATGGATTTCCCTTGGGGAAGTTGGTGTTATCCTCAGGGATATATGCTTCTGGGAATTGAAAAATTATGGGAATCGACAGGCGATAAAAAATATTATGACTACATAATGAAATTTGTCGATGATGCAGTTGACAGCAGCGGTTATATGAAACAGTTCGATGGTAACAGTCTCGACATCATAATGCCCGGAGCGATAGTTGTCTGGGCCTATAAACAAACCGGACTTAAGAAGTATAAAATGGCTGCAGAACAGATTCGAAGAAGCTTTGACGGCTATCCTCGCACTTCCGATAGTCTGTTCTGGCACGGCCGGCAGCTTAATGGTGAAGTTTGGATCGATGGTTCATTTGTGGGACAGATATTTTTAACAAAGTACGGGAAATATGTAGCTGATAGTGCATATTATTTCATCAGCACTGATATATCTTTCTGGTTACAACCAGCAGAAAATCCAACTTCAAAATTCCACCGCTAAAACCAACATAAATGAAAAATATTTTTATCTTTTTACTGCTTACCCTGATTCTGGTAAGTTGTCGGAAAACAAATAATACCAGGCAGGAAATTAGTTTAAACGGTATCTGGGAGATTGCCAAAACAAACTCCTTGGCTGAATTCCCGCGATCATTTGATGCTAAAATTCCTGTACCGGGCCTGGTTGATATGGCGGATCCTAAAATCGACGATCAGGATACTGCTTATAACAATAGTATCTACTGGTATAAAAAGACTTTTTCACTCAATGATTTGAAACCCAGTGTCATTCAATTGAAAATAAACAAGGCAAATTACCATACATGGGTTTACATAAATGGAAAGCTTGTTGGTGAGAATGTTTATAATTTTACCCCGCTGCTGTTTAATGTGAAACCATTTCTCAACGAAAAAGACAAGAAAAATGATCTGGTAATTGCTGTTGGTTGCAGGAATAACCTTCCGGACACAGTGACAAATGGCTTCGATTTCGAGAAAATAAAATATATCCCGGGGATCTATGATAATGTGAAACTTACTTTGTCAGATTATCCCTTTATATCTAATATTCAATCTGTTCCGGATATAAAAAACAAACAGTTGCATGTTGTGGCTGAAATTCAGACAGACGGCATCGTCAGCAATAATGATATTTCATACATGGTACGGGAAGCTCTTTCAAGGAAGGTGATTGTAAAGGGTTCCGTCACCGGGGATCATAATATTAAAACAGCTCAGACAAAAGTTGATTTTATTGTTAAAATGGATGGATGCAGGCTATGGACACCGGAAGATCCTTTCCTGTATGATCTTGAGCTCAGTACCTCCGGAGATAACAAAAATACCCGTTTTGGTATGCGAAATTTCTATGCAAACAAGAATGACGGAGTTTTCATGTTGAACGACAAACCCTATTATATGCGGGGTACAAATGTATGTATATTCCGGTTTTTTGAAGATCCTGACAGGAATGGTTTGCCATGGGATTCAAAATGGGTCGCAACGCTGCATAACAGGTTTAAGGAGATGCATTTGAACAGTATGCGGTATTGCATTGGCTTTCCACCTGAAAGATGGTACGAAATTGCTGACAGCGTTGGATTTTTAATCCAGGATGAATATCCTGTCTGGACAGGTGGCAAGGGTGGTTTTGAAAAAATACTGAGAGGTATAAACTCAAAACAGCTTTCGCGCGAATACCTCGAATGGATGCGCGAACGATGGAACCATCCCTGTGTTGCGGTCTGGGATGCACAAAACGAATCAGTAAACGATACTACTGCAAAGGCTATTCTAATTGCGCGTAAATCCGACCTTTCAAATCGGCCATGGGACAATGGGTGGGCGGCACCCGCCTCGGATCAGGATGCGATTGAAGCTCACCCATACCTTTTTTCGAGATATATGGAAAAGAAACCGGATAAGGAGGGTTTTCTTAAAGAGCTGCTCAGCAAACCTCAGGTACCTGGAAATGATCCTAACGCCAACTCTCCATCCTCTGAAGGAAAACCTTATAACAATCCTGTGATAATTAATGAATATGATTGGCTTTGGCTGAACAGGAACGGTTCGACAACCACTCTTACTGATAATGTTTATGCAAATGTTTTTCCTGAGGCAGACACTCCGGAAAAAAGGTTTGAAATATTTGCAAAAAATCTGGGTATTGTGACTGAATACTGGCGAGTGCACAGAAAAGCAGGAGCTGTGATGTATTTTTGCGGACTTGGATATTCCCGTTCAGAAAAACCGCGTGGACAGACTAGTGATAATTTTATCGATATTAAAAATCTTGTGTTTGAACCTCATTTTTATAAATATTTAAAACCGGCATTCTCACCGGTAGTTTTAATGGTTGATTTTTGGGAAAAAAATGTTAAAGCCGGACAACAATTAAACATTCCCGTTTACTTTATTAATGATACCTATGAAAATTTTGAAGATTCGGTTAGGCTGACAATACTTAATGGTAATGACTTAGTTAAAAAACAATCTGTTTTTTTTAGTCTCAATGCTCTTCAGAAAAAAATCATCGAACTACCGGTTAATATACCCAATACTAAAGGGAAGTGCCGGTTGGAGGCAGAAATTATTTACAAAGGAGAATCAATTAAAAGCATCAGGGAATTTGATATTGAATAATGTAACAGAACTTGGTAAGGCTATCCCGTTTGGATTGGTTACGATACGTACAGAATTGGACTTAAAGTTGGTCCGATAGACCAGTCTTTGAGTAATATACCTGAACCTTTTAATAAACTTTAACATAATGAAGTTAATAACAGGTATTTTTACAGGATTATACCAACTAATTTTGCAATAATTTAATCCGTATTATATTATGAAGAGTATTATCCAGCAAATTGCTGATAAAAACAGAAAACAGGAAAGGGCAGAATCTGAAGCCATAAAAGCTGAAATTGCTAATCCTGCAACATCTAACGGCCGGCGTAATTTCCTTAAGAAAGCTGCACTTGGAGGCATTGCTTTAGGCGGTTTGATGAATTTGTCGATAGAAGATACTATTGCTCAGACAACTTCAAAGGTTCAACGCTCTTCAAGTCCTTCTGAACTGAAGATTACCGATATGCGTTATGCTTTAACTGGCGCCATGGGAGGTACTGCCATTATCCGTATAGATACAAATCAGGGTATATATGGTTTGGGCGAGGTAAGAGATGCTGCCGATCCAAGGTATGCACTGATGTTGAAAAGCCGGATTCTTGGTCTTAATCCATGTAATGTTGAAATGATATTTAAAATTATTAAGCAGTTTGGTGGTGAGAGCCGGCAGGCAGGAGGTGTCTGTGCAGTTGAGATGGCTCTGTGGGATTTATGCGGTAAGGCTTACGGAGTACCTGCCTGGCAGCTCTTAGGCGGCAGATACCGGGACAAAATAAGATTATATGCCGATACCCCTGAAGCTGAAACGCCGGAAGAACAAAAAAAACTGATTAAGTATCGTACGGAAGATCAGGGTTATACATGGCTAAAAATGGATTTATCCATCGGAGAACTGGTAAATATCCCAGGCACATTGGTTAATCAGAAATTCTGGCAGGACAATGGCACCATTGGACAATGGGACGGAAAATATATTTCATATGCAAATACAAAACATCCTTTCACACAGATACAGATAACAGATAAAGGACTGGATGAGCTGGCCAAAATCGTGGATAATGTACGTAATATGGTTGGTTACGAAATTCCGCTTTCTACAGATCATTACGGCCATTTTGATTTAAATAACGGAATCCGCTTAGGGAAAGCCCTGGAGAAATACAGATTAGCCTGGATGGAAGATATTATTTCATGGGAGCTCACTGACCAGTGGAAAACTATGTCAGATGCTTTGGAAACTCCTCTTCTTACAGGAGAAGATATTTATCTGCTGAAAAATTTTAAACCGCTCATAGATATTCATGCTGTTGATATTATTCATCCCGACTTAGCCACTTCCGGCGGTCTTCTCGAGACTAAAAGGATTGGAGATTATGCTGAAGAAATGGGAGTAGCGATGGCAATTCATCAGGCCGGCACACCTGTTTCATTTATGGCTGATGTTCATTGCTGTGCTGCTACACAAAACTTTTTAGCTTGTGAACATCATAACATTGATGTTCCCTGGTGGGAAAGCCTGGTAAGAATGACCGGATCGCAGCCTATGATTACCAAGGGTTTTGCAAATGTTCCACTCGATTCTCCAGGATTGGGAATTGAATTGAACGAAGATGTGGTAAAGCAGCATCTTAACCCGAATGATAAGGGATTTTTTGCCCCTACACCAGAGTGGAATGAGAAACGTTCTCACGACAGAGTCTGGAGCTGAAATTGGCTTTATTAATATTAAAGGCTGCAGTTAAACTACTTTCTACAGCAGCCTCAATTTTAAATTTTAAAATATATTATCATGAAAAAACAGACAATCTTGATTTTTGCCTTTATTGCATTGAGCTTAATAGTCAGGTCACAAAGTGTAAAATGGTCAGCTGATGATATTAAAGCATTGACTCCTGAATGGACAGGAGATCGGACACCTGACGGAAGACCCAAAGTTTCGGACGCCCTCCTGGAAAGGCTTAAAAAAATTTCTATGGAAGAGGTATGGGCTTTCCTTGAGGAAAAAGGATATGAAAATCAATTCGAAAATTTTGCAGGTGTATCGGAAAGTGGCTGGCAGATCATTCATCCGGATCAGGTAATGACCGGCCGTGTTGTTACAGCCCAGTTCATGCCTCTCAGAAAAGATTATGATGCATATATACAGACAATTGGCAAGAAGGAAAACCTTACAAGTCCGGTAACGAACTTCGCTCCTATAAATGCCCTGACTGAAGGCGATGTTTATGTCGCCGACAGTTATGTAAAGATGAAAGATGGTACCCTGATTGGTGACAATCTTGGGAATGCTATTTATAAGAAAGGCAAACGGGGGATTATATTTAACGGATCAGTCAGAGACGTGGAAGGTCTTAGTGACATTGAAGGGTTTAACGGATGGATAAGAGGATCGCATCCTTCCTTTATTAAGCAGATGATGGTTTCTACCGTCAACGCTCCAATTCGGATTGGAAGTGTCACAGTATTACCGGGAGATGTAGTGCTTGCCAAAACGACCGGTGTAGTTTTCATTCCTCCCCATCTGGTTGCAGAATGTGTAATATCGGGTGAATATGTTGCTTTAAGCGACGAATTCAGCCATTTCTGCATCAGAACTAAAAAATTTGAATATGATAACGAGCATTTTGTTAATGTAAAGCCTGAAGATTATGATAAAGCTTTTGTAGAATGGATAAATGCTTACCCTAATCTGCCTATGGATAAGAAGGAATTATTCGATTTTATGGCAAAAAAGAAAGCTGAAGATGCTGCAAAGAAGGCAGCTGTACCGGCAAAAAAATAGGATTATTCTGATTTATCTTTATCTGATCAGGGTAGTCGACTGAATCCGGTTATCTATTCATACCTTAATGATTTAGCAGGATTTACCCGTGCTGCCCTGAGTGTACGATAGCTGATAGTCAGAACTGCAATTCCCATTGCAATAATCAATCCCCCAAGGAATGTAATAAGACCCGGGGTTATCCTGTAATAAAAGCTCTCAAGCCATTTACCCGACACATAATATATTATTGGGAAGGAGAGAAGAGCTGATATTGATATCAGAATTATTATCTCCCTGGATATTATGAAGTAAATACCCGGCACTGAAGAACCCATGGCTTTTCTCACACCGATCTCTTTGGTACGTTGTTCCACCGTATACGAGGTGAGCCCATATAATCCGAGAGCCGCGATAAAAATTGCCAGCAGGGAAGATATAACCGCAATAAGAGCATTCTGACGCTCTTTCACATACAACTGTCTCATAATATCATCAACGAAGTGGTATTTTAACGGATCACCGGTTGTAGACTCTTTCCAGCTGGTTTCAATTTTTTTAATTGTCTCCATGTGGTTTTTCGGAGAAATTTTGACAGTTATATATCCATACCTGTCATTCTCTGACTTAAGCCGGAATATGAAAGGAGCAATCTGGTTCCGCTGGGATTCGAATACAAAATCCTTAACCACCCCTATTATTGGGTGATAATCCACTTTGCCGGAGTCACGATAACCCAATATTCTTAATTTTTCGGGATCTATATTATATTTTTTCAGTGCAGATTCATTCAGAAGACAGGCCTGGGCATCAGCAGGAAACTCTTTATTAAAGAATCTTCCTGACTTAAGCTGTATTCCGTAGGTTTCAAGAAAATTATAATCCACAAGATCTGTCCACATCATTATAGTCTCATCCTTTTTTCCCTCCAGCATATAACCATTAAAATTATTGCTGTTTCCGGGTACAGAGGAGGAGCTGGTCAACGAAACAACTCCCGGGATACCCTTTAGGGATTCTTTAAATGATTTTGCATTAGCGCCAAGTGCTTCTTCATTGTCAATCACAACCAATTGATCTTTTACAAAGCCGGGATCCCTTTCGGTCATAAACATAATCTGCCTGTACATTATCAGAGTACCCACAATAAGGCAGATGGAAATAGTAAACTGCAGTACGACAAGCACTTTCCTGAGCCCAACCTTTTGATTGTTGTTTTTTCCTCCTTTAAGCACCTTGTAGGGACTGAAAGAAGAGAGAAAGAAAGCCGGATAACTGCCAGCAAGAACTCCTGTTATTATTGCGAAGAGGATCATAACCGGTACAATGAACCATGCATCTGAGAGTCTCAGCATGAGACTTGTGCCAAGCATTTCATTGAAAAATGGGAGTACCAGTTTAATGATGATTAATGCAACAATTGTAGAAACAAATGACATGATAACGGACTCCGTCAGGAACTGTGCAATAAGCATTCCTTTAGTAGAACCGCCGAGTTTTTTTATTCCAACCTCTTTGGCTCTTGCAGATGCCTGTGCTGTAGAAAGATTTGTGAAATTTACTACTGCCACAAGCAGTATCAGCAAAGCTATAGTGCCTAAAATTCTTAATAATTTAGGATCCCCCGGTGCCAGGAAGGAAGGTTTAATTGAGGTATCAAGGTGAATATCTGTAAGTTTCTGAAGATAATATCTGTATATGTTTCCCTTTGCCAGAAATTCTTCAAAGGAGATGTTCAGAAAACGCTGTACTTCAGGGCCGAAATATTTACGAACAAGTGCCGGGTATTTCTCATTAATATTTTTAATGTTGGTATTTGGTTTCAAAAGCAAATAAGTGCTCAGGTTATTGCTTCCCCATTCCTGACTGTTTGCCTGTGAATCTGAAAGCATTGACACCAGCATACCGGCTTTGAAGTGCGAGTTGCCAGGAATATCTCCCATAACTCCGGACACAGTGTAGGGTATAGTATCTTTCCCTATTTTAAGGATCTTATCAACCGGATTCTCACTTCCGAATATTTTCTTTGCCATCGAGCTGGAGAGAACGATTTTCCGGGGAGCATTAAGGAGATTTGCAGGGTCACCCTTTAATACAGGGATAGAAAAAAAATTAAAGAATGACGAATCAGCTTCAACGATGTTCTCTTCATCGTAGGTCTGGTTATTATATGTCACATTTGCAGCTCCATACATTTTTCTCATCCTCAGAAAATCCTCCACCTCGGGAATTTCCCTGAGTGATGTGGGACCTACAGGATATGACGTTGTAGCTTCAGTAAATTCCTGGTCGCCTATTCTGAAATTCAGAGCTATATCGTATATTCTGTCCTTCCTGACATTATATCTGTCATAGCTGACTTCGTAGATTATATAAAGTGCGATCAGAAGACTGCAGGCTAATCCTATGGAGAGGCCTGTTATATTAATGATATTGTAGGATCTTTGTCTTTTAAATGACCGGAGACTGTGTTTGATAATATTATTTAACATAACTGAGGCATATTAGATTATTGTATTTAATTTTTTGACAGATTTCTGAAACAGTTTTTCATGATTAGTCTTTTATATATTAATAGACGCTAATTAAAATACTTTGCTGCACAGAAAAATAAGACGAACGGATCCTTAAAAATCCGGTACCTCCAACCCCCCTTAGCTGGCGGGGATTTACAATCCGTGCCTTTGATTCTGCTCGGTTATATCTGCTTAAATTCTTGCACTTGGCAGAATAATCTGTAACTTAGTAAGACTGATTAACTGCAATGAAAAAGCTCTTACAGTTGCTGTTTCTTTTCGTAGTTTCTACCAGCTCATTCTCTCAAAGTCTGACAGAGAAAATGACAGGTATCTTAAACCAGATAGGGAAGAATATTCCCGCTGACAAGTTATTTTTACATCTGGACAGAAATCTTTATCATGCAGGAGATACAATAAGATTTAAGGCATATATCAGGGACAGCCGGACAGGAGTATTTGAAACAGAAAGCAGTGCTCTTTATACTCTTCTTCTGAATTCAAATCATGTCACAATTGACAGTGCAAGATTCAGAATAGTTTATTCAACAGCATCCGGATGGTTAAAAATCCCGAAAGCTATTCCCCCGGGTAATTATTCAATTCTGGCATTTACCAGCAATGACATGAATTACAGCCCGGAATTTGCTTTTACAGCTTTGATCAAAATCGACAACTTACGATCTTCCCAAAATGAAACTATAACCAGAAGTAACGATAGAGATTCTTCATTTCATCAGGTATCTCTGCCTCAATCGACTGCGGATCTGACATTCCTGCCCGAGGGTGGTACTTTTATTTCTGGTATTCAGCAACGCCTTGCCTTCAATGCAGTTACATCAAGTGGGAGAAATCTCCAAGTTGCAGGAGTTATAAAAAACCAAAGAGGCGTTGAGATGACCGGATTCAGATCCGGGGAATATGGTCCGGGAGTTGTTGAATTCACTCCATTACCTGGTGATTATTATTTTGCAACTATTACAGGGGAAGAGTTCAAGGGATTGAAATGGCCATTGCCTGCTCCTGAGCAATCAGGTGTGACAATGCGTGTTAATAATGTTGACCATGGAATAATTGATATTATTCTCAAAGGAAGAGAAATTGCCGGTATATCTTATTTTCTGACTATGACGATGAATAATATTTTAGTATTCAGTGAAGATGTCAGATTGGATACATTATTCATAAAAAGGATTCAGACCGATAAATTACCTTCAGGTACGGCCTTTATTTCACTTTACGATCGTGAATTAAACCCTGTTGCGGAAAGGTTGATCTTCCTGAATGATAACAAAAAAATGAATATTGAGATAGGAGTTTCTTCCCCCTCAGTTAGACGTGGTGATGAAACAGAATTGACTGTCAATACAACTGATGATATGGGAAATAGCATAAGTTCAATTGTTTCAATTGCAGTAATTGATTCAATGACCGGTTACAATAATGAAATCCCATTGTCTGAAATTGAGTCTGGTTATCTGTATGACAAAGAATTTTACGATAACCTTCCTTTGAAAATAAAATACCGGGGACTGAAAAACATTGATAGTAAATCTATCGATATACTTCTTATGACATACGGATGGAGGAAATTTTCGCCTAAAAAAATTGTCCCTGACAATGCAGAAAAGGAATTAGTTAATTATGACTACCTGAAAATCCTTAATCCGGGATCCCAGAAAAAAGGCAGGTCATATATTAAACTGATTTCCATAGAAGGGCTGGACAGCGTCTCTCTTGCGACAGGAAATAATAGAGAAGCTGTGTTGTTTTATGATTCTCTGGATGTAAATGTAAGGCAAATCATGATCCTTCCCGACAATGATCCCGCTAAAAACAACAGCTCTGTCAGAATAGTATTTCATGAAAACAAATCCTTTACAGATAAAGCAAAGTTATTGACACCTGCACCAGGTTATTTATCCTCAGATTTGCCGGTAATAAGTAAAAAGCAACCCGCTATAGATCTAGACAATGCAATAATGATTGAGCCAGTAAATATAAAAGCTCCGGAACAACCTTCGAAAGTATATATTGATAAAAACGCGAAAATGTTCCAATCCGAAGGTACCTCAACAATGTACAGTAAGGATTTCGTAGCTGCAAATTGCTTTGAGGACATTCTATTCAAATACAATCCAGCTATAATTAACAGGGTTAATAAGACGATTTATCTTCGTGCTATAAGTTACTTTCACAAAGGCAAATCTGTACTTGTCCCCGCATTAATAGTTTTAGATGATAGTGCAATTGACACAACCTATGAAACAATTGCAACAATGCCTGCCTCAGAAATAGCTTCAGTTACTTTTCTAAGGGGAATCCAGGGTTTCTCAAGGTACGGATGGAAAGCAATTTCAGGGGTGGTTTTTGTAACAACAAAAACGGGTCTGAGGTTCACCGACGGGAGTTACCACGATGAAAAGATAACGCGAAACGATGACCTTTTGAAACAAGTAAGACTCTTCCGTACAGAAATTGAATATTACATTCCTACAAAAGAGGAGGTGGCTTTTATACCTGAATTTCAAAGCAGACCAACAATTCTGTGGAAAGACGATGTCTTTATCGATGAATCGGGTCCGGTTAAAATAAAGTACCCGAACAACCTTGTAAGAGGGACGGCTATGGTTATTGTGAATGGCATCTCTTTTACAAACCTGATCGGATCAAAGAGATTCAGCTATAAAGTTAAGTAACCCGATTTTCATGAGAAGAATTTTCTTTATAATTCTATTTACCGGTTTTAATACGGTTGCTTATAACCAGGTTATAAAAGGGACAATATTAGAAGAAGGAACCAAAAGTACGATAAGTACTGCAGCAATCTATTATGCCGGAACATTTGTCGGGACTCTTGCAGATAAGAATGGAAATTTTGAGCTGGACATCTCAAAAAATACTTTAATGCCATTAACTATAAGTTCTATTGGATATTATTCCCTTACTCTTACTGAATATTCAACTGAAAAACCTTTAATAATTTATTTGACACCGAAGCTATATGAACTGAAGGAAGTTGTCATTTCATCAAGACCTCTTTTCAGGAAAAGGAAAGAATATTTAAAACTGTTTAAAGACGTATTTCTTGGAACAACATACAATGCAAGGAATTGTGAAATTATTAATGAGAACGACATTACCTTTTACTATGACTCCAGTCAGGATACTCTGAAAGCAATTGCTTCAAAGCCAATCCTGATCAACAACAGGGCACTTGGGTATAAAATCAGGTATTATTTGGATAAATTTGAGTATTATGAGAACAGCGGGACCTTCTTTTTTAAAGGAAGTATTATCTTCATTGAAGATCTGATAAGTGAAAAAACAGATAAAAAGTTATCCGGACAGTTATATGAAAAAAGAAGAAAGAACGCCTACCTGGGATCGAGAATGCACTTTTTCAGGGCGCTTTGGGCAGATAATTTAAAATCTGCCGGATTTTTAATAAAAAATTCAGAGGAGGAATACCTCCACACCAAAGATATTGTAATTCAAGAAGAAAGTCATTCTATGGATTCTCTTAATGAAAAATTAAAATATCTTAAATACCCTGAAAACCTGCAAATATATTATACAAGCTGGAGTAATATTATTTTCCTTAATCCCATTGTAGACTTTAATAAAGATGGACGTTACGATGATTTAGGTATTCATTGGGAAGGTGAAATGTCAATAAAACGTATCGGTGACTTACTCCCATTTGAATATAATGAATCTGGAAATAAAAACCGTTAAGACATAGAAGACTTAATTGGCTTAGCAGGGCTAATTGCTTTCAATTTTAGTAAATTTGGAATAAGTTTACTATAAAACAAAATAGAGACATGAAAAAGGGAAAGATCGAAAAGAAAGTGCATTCCGGGGAAAAATCAAATTCTGAAAATATTAAAAACTATGTTTATCCTGTGAGAGATTGGAAGGAATATCTGGGAGAATCTTTGTTAATTGTTTTCAGTGTTTTGCTGGCTCTTTCTGTGACTGAGTATATCAGTAAATTGCATGAAAAAAATAATACAATAAGCATTTTAAGAAGTATAGCCTCCGAACTTAATCATAACAAAAATGCAATCCATGAGATGCAGGATTATAATCTACAGGTTCTTGGAAAAATTGATTCCATCTTAATAAATAAAAATTTACAAAAAGAGGTAGTTTCAAACAATGAAATTCATATAAAATTATTTGCGCCACAAGATATATTATACCGTTACCTGGAAAATGTGGCATGGACAATAGCGAAAAATAACGACATCATGTCTAAGTTAGACATTGAATCTATATCAATTCTCACAAAAGTTTATGAAGACCAGGATAGAATTCTCAAAGTAGAAGACGAAGTTGCCAAGGTTATTTTTGACAGAGCCTCCAGGGATCCTAAGCAGGTTCGCACAACACTGGTTTTAATCAGGGATATTTATCATGGTTGGGCTGTTGACAGAGTTCCCAGGTTGTTTTCTGAGATTGATACTGCGTTGAAAAAGATTGAAGCGTATAAATGATTCATTTTGCCAGACCTATGAAATCCTTCCAGTCCGTTATTTCCAAAGGAATGTATTTCCGAAGAAATATAGGTACCATCAAGTCTCCAGGAACCTATCTATTGTTGCATCAACTCGGTCTGATTAAGTTTTGATTGAGTAGTTTGTGACTATATTCGGTTTTTGTAAACTAAAAAGAATACCAGAATTGAGCAGATCAGTAAAAATTTTTCATAATTTTTTGATGATTTATTTTTAACCGATAGGTATAGAAAACGATAAATAAGTTATATAAAATTTAATAGTTTTACCAATATATAATTGCAAAATGAAAGGCAAGATTGAGAAATCAAGAGATTTCTTATATGAAAAAGTATTTTCTATTATTTTTTTTACTGCATTTTTTATTTTAAATACTGCCTGTGTAAGCCAATCACTCCAAAGTAAAAATTACATTGAAAAAACAAATATTGGTACAGATACATTATTAAGATCATTTGTTTCACCGCCTGAATCTGCAAAACCAAGGGTTTATTGGTGGTGGCTTTTCAATCGGGTGGATAGGGAGGGAATTACCCGTGATTTAGAGGAATTTAAGGCTAAGGGTATTAGCGGGGTTAATCTGATTTGTACAGGGGGATATGCAGGAAAGGCCCCTCTTCCTGGTGTAAAGTTTCTTGGTGAAGAATGGCGTGAACTTTTTCGTCATGCTGTCAGAGAATCTAAAAGGTTAAATATAGAAATGGGGTTTAATCTGGCCGGAGGATGGACGATGATGGGACCCTGGGTAACCAGGGATAATGCGATGAAAAAGGTTGTCTCATCCGAAGTAAGAGTCTCTGGGCCGGCTAAATTCTCGGCGATGTTGCCTCAAGCTGAAATGGTAGATGGCTATTATCATGATATCCTTGTACAGGCGTTTAAAGTGCTGAACAATACGAATGAAATTGAATCAAAAACATTAATTGATTTAACAGAAAAGCTTGAGCCGAATGGCCATTTTGAATGGGATGTGCCGGAAGGGAATTGGGTTATTTTGCGAACCGGATACACATTGACCGGACATCCATGGAGTAAATGGCATGCGTATCCCGAGGGCGATACGTTCCAAGGGGGCGAAGGCTATGAGATCGATTATCTGAACACGGCCTCATTAGATGATCATTTCAGCCATTTGGGAAAACTTGTATTCGAGGAAGCTGAGAAGGCGGGAGGTCATTTGGACTATTTGTGGTCTGACAGCTGGGAATGTGGTAAACTTACCTGGACACAGGATTTTCCAAATCAATTCAGCAGATTCCGAGGTTACGATTTGAAAACTTATATGCCTGTTCTGGCTGGCTATACAGTTATCAATGCAGAAATATCGGCTCGATTTCGCGATGATTTTGACCGGACAATTCAAGATTGCATTGCAGAGAATTATTATGGACATTTTGCAGATTTGTGTCATCAGAACGGGATGAAGGTTGGCAACGAAGCTGGAGGGCCCAATGACATTCCTCCACAGGACGTATTGAAGAACTTTGGGCGTTGTGATATTTTGTCAGGCGAATTTTGGGTAAATGGACACTTTAATTCACCAGATGGCTATAATAGAAACAGGGGATTACGTCTAAATCTTAAGCAAACTGCTACTGCAGCTCATGTTTATGGCAAGCCGGAGGCTGAGGCAGAGGCTTTCACTCAGCAGGAACAGGATCGTACGCATTGGTCTCTTGGTCCATCCGATTTAAAACCATATGCTAATGATGCATTTTGTGAGGGAATCAATCGCCTTATGCTTCATCAGGCTACCTGTCAGCCGCCATCAGATGGAAAGCCGGGATATGAATTTTGTGCCGGGCAGCATTTTACACCGAACATAACCTGGTGGGAGCAATCGCCGGCTTTTTTTACCTACCTTTCCCGGTGCCAGTATATGTTGCAGCAGGGAAAATTCATAGGTGACGTATGTTTCTTTCTGGGTGAAAGACCGCCGCTTCTGGCCCCGCCTAAATATTTAATTCCTTCACTGGGTTCAGGCTACGATTGTGATTATTGTAATGCTGAAGTGCTGATTACCAGGATGTCTGTCAAGGATGGGCGAATTGTTTTACCTGATGGAATGAGTTACAGGCTTCTGGTGCTACAGAATTGTACTTCCACATCTCCGGAGATTTGTAAGGAGGTTGGCTCATATCAGAACCTTACAGTTTCTCCTGTCCCCTCTGATGCTATGTCAGTAGAGGTGATTCAGAAAATTAGGGAGTTGGTTAATATGGGGGCGACTGTTGTCGGTTCACCCCCGGAGATATCTGCAGGATTGAAAAATTATCCGAAGTGCGATGAAGAGGTGAGAAAGATAGCCGCTGATATTTGGGGCGACCTGGATGGTAAAACTCGCACCGAACGCCGGGTTGGAAAGGGGCGTGTAATTTGGGGGAAAACACCTAGAGAGATTCTCATTGCAGATGGAGTGGTCCCAGATTTTACTTTTTCAGGGCAGGATGAAAGACCTGAGCAATTCGATTATATTCATCGTACGTGTCGTGGGACGGAAATCTATTTTGTCATTAATCGAACTAACCAACATGAAATAAGCGATTTTACTTTTCGCGTTGCCGGGAAACAACCGGAGATATGGGATGCCGTAACTGGTAAAACCCGGATGGCAAAAGCCTTTCATCAGGCAAATGCCTGTACTACCTTATCATTAGAACTAGATGCCTTCACCTCATATTTTATTGTGTTTCGTAAGCCAATTGCCATCGAGGCTATAGGGCAAGCTGAGAAGAATTTCCCAGAACTTGTAGAAAGATGCGAATTGAATGGCACCTGGAAGACCACATTTGATCCAAAATGGGGCGGCCCGGTTGCAACGGAGTTTCCTGAGCTCATAAGTTGGACCAAACGGTCTGAGGAAGGAATTAAGTATTATTCAGGGAAGGCCAATTATCAGAAGACATTTGATTTGAATCTGTATGCAGATGGAAATAAGAAAGACATGCATAGATATGGAAGACTATTCCTTGATCTGGGGGATATTAAGAATGTTGCAGAAGTCCGTCTGAACGGCAAGAATCTGGGTATTCTCTGGTGTGCTCCCTGGCGTGTTGAGATTACTGATGTTGTAAAACCGACAGGCAATGTATTGGAGATCGACGTAATCAATTTATGGGCTAATCGGGTTATTGGTGATCTGAATCAACCCATTGACAAAAAGGTTGCCAAAACACATGATGCTTTCCGTTTTGATATGCTGCGGGGAAATACTCCGTTGCTTGATTCTGGATTAATAGGACCTGTGAAGATCTTTCTGGAAGCTGATTAATATGTGAATAGAAGATAGTATTATTAGAATTGNNATCTGCTTAGCTTTAACACATTGCAGGATTTATATATTGACAATATTTATTACCTATTGCATCTCATGTTTTGTCGGAATAATGATGGTCAACAACGGGAATAATTTTGCTTTGTCATACAGGGATAAAATTGTGGGCAAAGCAACAACGACCAGTAACGCATCACTAAATTATCAAAAAGGCGAGAACTTTTCTGCAGCGGTTTACGATTTTGCCGGGAATCTCTTTTATGGTGCCATGCCCCAGACCTTTATGGGACTTGGAATCGT
>PMIL01000288.1 GCA_003157075.1 Bacteroidales bacterium
CGAATAAAAGACCTAACTTGCTTTAACCTGTACCTGATCATGTTTTCATCGAATAATTAAGGTGATTTTTAAGATCAACCGTGATGAACCATTCAGCCAGAAACAAAGGCTTGAATACTGAATCGGAAATTAAGGAACAAAAAAAGAAAAGTTCCTTAAATAAAAAATCTATTGAAAATATTCCTGAATTAAATAGTAAATTTTTCGAGAATAGCCCTGATGCTATAATGATAGGATCGCAGGATGGCCAGATCCATGCTGCAAATCCTGCTGCTTGCAGGATGCTGGGATTTAGTGAAAAAGAGATATGCAAGCTGGGAAGAAAAGGTATAGTTAAACAAACACCTCAGCTGAACGCTGCTGTCAGAAAACGTAGAGAAACTAATAATTTTTTTGGAGAACTGTCACTCATTAAAAAAAATGGAACGTCTTTCCCTGTCGAAGTTTCTTCATCCGTTTTCATGAGTATTGATGACAGGGAATTTACAACGCTGATTATAAGGGATATAACTGAACATAAGAAATTAGAGAGAGAATTGTTCGAATTTGGGGAAAAGTATCGACTTCTTATGGAAAACTCCGGATTAGGAATTGGTTATTTTACTATAGATGGTAAGATTCTAATGTTTAATCAGGAGGCTATTAGTAATCTTGGCGGAAAAGCCGAGGATTATATTGGAAAGAACTTAACTGAAGTCTTTGGGAAAGAAGCCGGGCAGATTTATATTGACAGAATAAAACTTGCAGCTGCATCAGAAAAGCCAATGAAATTTGAGGATAATGTTAACCTTAATGGCAACCCCGGCTGGTATATGTCAACCCATACCCGTATTCTTGATCAGAATGGAAATGTTGACGGGATACAGGTAATCGCAGATAATATTACAGAAAGAAAAATTATTGAAGAAAGAATTAAAACATCGGAAACTGAATACCGCAGTCTTTTTGAAAATTCACTTATGGGCATCTCACAAACATATCCGGATGGCAGCTATAAGAGGATTAACAAAGCTTATGCTGAAATGTATGGTTATCCCGATACCTCCACAATGATGAAGGAGCTATCTTACAATGTAAAAATGCTTTATTCCCATCCTGAAGACAGGAAAAACGTCCAAGAAATCCTTGAAAAAGCTGGTTACATGCCACCAACCGAATTTGAGCTGAATCGGCGGGATGGCGAAAAATTCTGGGCACTGGTCGGAGCAAAACAGGTGAAGGATAATGCAGGAAAATTGCTCTATTTACAGGCGGAGCACAGAGATATTACCAGTCGGAAGAAACTGGAGAAAGAAATGTACTCTGCCTCACTCTATGCACGAAGCCTGATAGAAGCAAGTCTGGATCCAATGGTTACTATAAATGCTGAAGGAAAAATTACGGACGTTAATCTCGCTACCGAGCGTGTGACCGGTTTTAAACGGGGCAGACTCATCGGAAGTGAGTTTGCAGATTATTTTGTAGAATCTGAAAAAGCAAAAGAAGGATACAATATTGTTTTTTCTAAAGGCTTGGTCAAAGATTATCCTCTCACGATCCGTCACAAAAACGGACGGACAACAGATGTATTGTATAATGCTACATTGTTTAAGAATGATAAAGGTGATGTCCAGGGAGTATTTGCTGCTGCAAGAGATATAACAATGCGCAAGAAAATGGAAATTAAACTGCAGAACTCGAAGAAACTTCTTGAAAAACTTAATCAGCATCTGAATGAGATCAGGGAAAATGAAAGGTCAGCGATAGCGCTGAATCTTCATGATGATCTTGGCCAGAGACTTACAGCTCTTTACCTCGATATTGCCTGGATAAAAAGCAGAATTGGGGTTCAGTCAAATCCTGTGAGAAAGAAACTGGAAGAAATGATACGGGAAATAAATGGAAGCATCGAAGGGATAAAGGAACTTTCTTCATTCCTGAGACCGACAATGCTTTATGATCTGGGACTGGTCCCCGCAATAATATCGCAACTGAAAAAATTTGAAAAGCAATCAGGCATAAAATGTTATTTTTATTTTGATTCTGAAGAATTAAATGCAGACAAAAATATTTCTCTGATATTCTACAGAATAATTCAGGAATCTTTGACTAATATTGTAAGGCATTCCGGTGCGTCTGCAATCGATCTGAGTCTGAAAAAACTGAAGAATGCAATTGAAATGGTAATCAAGGATAATGGTACAGGGATTGATAATGAAAAAGTCAATTCCCTTACTTCAATGGGATTGGAAGGTATCAGAGAAAGAGTAAAGTCCGCTCATGGTGAAGTTTCAATAAAGGGTGAAAAAGGTTCAGGAACTACAATCATTGTAACAATTCCTATTAAAAAGAGGAGAATATGATTAAAGTACTTATAACAGATGATCATCCGGTAGTTCGAAGAGGCATCAGACAGATACTGGAAGATGATGACAGTATCGAAAAGGTGGAAGAAGCCGGTAAAGGAAAGGAACTCATCGATAAACTGAGGGAAGAGAAGTTTGATGTTATTCTGCTCGATATCTCCCTCCCAGGCGGGAACGGACTTGATTTTATCGGACAGATAAAGAAGATTCAACCATCCGCTGCAGTATTAATGCTCAGTATTTATTCCGAGGAATTATACGCAATAAAAGCTCTTAAATTCGGAGCATCCGGATACCTGACAAAAACAAGCGCCCCCGAAGAACTTCTTACAGCCGTACATAAGGTCTCTAAAGGTGAAAGATATATTTCAATCTCTCTGGCAGATAAACTTGCCGATGATCTATTGACTAAATCAGATAAGCTGGTGTTTCAGTCAATCTCTGCCAGGGAAATGGATGTTCTTATCCTCCTTGCTGCCGGGAAGACATTCACCCAGATTGCCACAGAGTTATCTCTCAGTCCCAAAACAATCAGTACTTACAGGGAAAGATTACTTATAAAACTTAGACTAAAAACTACATCGGAACTTATCCGGTATGCAATAATGCAGAGTCTGTCAAAAAAACCTGACTACAATGATCTTCAGTAATGGCAATACGATATTCCCTTTTGTAATCAAAACTCCTACATAATATTCAGATAATGGATCAATTGCCTAATCTTCTTATTGTTGATGACTACAAGGAAAATCTGTTCCTGCTTGAGAGCCTCATAAAAAAAATAAATGTTAACCTGATTAGTGCCAATTCCGGTGCTGAGGCCCTGGAGAAAACAAAAGGGATTGAAATGGCTCTGGCAATAATCGATGTAAGGATGCCTGGAATGAACGGCTATGAACTGGCATTGAAAATGAGTGAACGTTCAAATGATAAAGTGCCAGTTATATTTCTGACTGCCAGCCACTTCAATGAATTGGAAATGTTTAAAGGCTATGGATTGGGTGCTGTTGATTATATTTTCAAACCAATCGACAATAACTTCCTGCTCAGTAAAATCAATGTGTTTCTCGACCTGTACAAACAGAAGCAGACAATTATCAGGGAGGCAGTTGTACTTAAAAATTATACAAGTGAATTAACCAGGGTGAATGCTGAACTTAAAAAAGGCGAGGAAAAATACAGAACCATGCTTAATGCCTCTCCTGACGGAATTATTTTAATCGATGCAAACGGTGTAATTAAGGAGGTTTCTGAAGTAGGATTGAAGCTATTTGGAGCTGAAACACTTGTTGAAATGGTCGGCAAGAAGATTTCACATTTCGTACGGTCCGAGGAAAATAAAACAATCAGCGAGATGATAGAGAAAACAATGAATTATGGACTGATCCAAAACGTCGAAATAGGTATAAAAAAGAAAAATCAATCTCTCTTTCCAGGTGAGTTAAGTTCTACTTTGATCAATGGACCTGATGGTATTCCTCCTTCCCTTATGATAATCGTTCGTGATATTTCACAACGCAAGAAGACTGAGACTAAACAGTTGCATGCTGACCGGATGGTGACTCTTGGGGAAATGGCATCAGGGATTGCTCATGAAATCAATCAGCCTTTGAACATCATTTCATTGGTGCTCGACAAAATACTTTTTGAAATAGTCAGAAATGAAAAGATTGATATCGGATTCCTTAAAGAAAAATCTGATAAAATATTTGAAAATATTTTCAGGATCAGGAATATAATTGATCATATAAGGGCATTTTCAAGAAGCCATGATGATTATGTACTGGCAGCCTTTAGCATCAATTCAAGCATAGAAAATGCAGTTTCAATGATAACACAACAGTACAAACATATGGGAATTTCTCTTGATCTTAGTCTTGATGACGGAATACCACAAATTATTGGAAATACTTATAAGTTTGAACAGGTTATAGTAAATTTGTTGGCAAATGCCAAAGATGCTGTTGTTGAAAAAAAAACAAAGTATCAGGAATATACTCAGATGAATGTCGGAATAAAATCATATCAGGAAAGCAATTCGATTATCGTGGAAATAAGCGATAACGGAATTGGAATTAATGAAGATGATCTGAACAATGTAATGCTCCCTTTTTATACTACTAAAGAAGAGGGAAAGGGAACCGGACTTGGATTATCCATCTGTTATCAGATTATAAAGGAAATGGGCGGAACTATTGATATTATCAGCAACAAAGAGTCAGGAACGATTATTAAGCTGGAACTGGAAATTCAAAAGAAAAAATAAAAATGGGAGATAATGAGAAGATAAAAATCCTGATTCTGGACGATGAAAAGCAATTCACTGAGGAATTAAATGGATTTTTCGTTGGTTCAGACTACATGTCTTTTGAAGCCAACACTGCCACTGAAGGCAGAAAAGTTTTAAGTGACCATGAAATTGATCTTCTTATCCTGGATGTAAGGTTGCCAGGTGTGAATGGCCTCGATATTCTTAAAGAGGTAAAAGTGACGTATCCAAATATGGAGGTAATCATTATTTCTGCACACGGCGATATGGAAACAGTTATCAAAGCAATGCGTCTGGGAGCTTTTGATTATCTCCGTAAACCATTCCGTTTCATAGATATACAGATTGCAATTGAACGTACCCAAAAGTATCTGCAACTTCATAGAAAACTGAAGAGGATGGAAGAGAAAAACTCCTTGATCTCTAAGTCACTTGAAGGTAAGATTGACAGGCAGTTTATTGGTGTCAGTCCACAGATATTGAATGTATACGAACAGGCTGTTACTGCTGCAGAGTATGCTGAGGCAAATGTCCTTATAACTGGCGAAAGCGGTACAGGCAAGGAAAACATAGCCAGGATCATTCATTATACCAGTAGCAGAAAAGATAACCTTTTTTGCGCCGTAAACAGCAGCGCCATAACTGATTCACTGCTCGAGAGTGAATTCTTTGGCCATAAAAAAGGGTCCTTTACAGGTGCAATTAACGATAAGATGGGATTCTTTGAAGTTTGTAACCATGGAACACTTTTTCTGGATGAGATTGCTGATATGCCTTTTAATCTGCAAGCAAAAATCCTCAGAGCTACTGAAGAAAAGGTAATTACACGCGTGGGTGACACACATTCAGTTCAGACCGACTTCAGAATTATTTCTGCCACAAATCATGATATCGAAAAGCGAGTGGAGGAAAAGAAATTCAGACTTGATCTTTTGCACCGTCTGAATACTCTTCATATTCACATCCCTGCACTCAGAGAAAGACCACAGGATATTAAACCGCTGATTAACCATTTTGTTGAGCTCTATTCTAACCGGTTCAATAAGCCAAAAATTGAAATATCAAAAACTGTATTTGATGCTCTTATTAAATATGAATTTCCTGGGAATGTCAGGGAATTACGCAATATGGTTGAAAGAGCTATAATACTTTGCAAAGGCAACCTCCTGGGAGTAGACGATTTCCCTCTGAAACACCAGAATTCAGCATCTTCTGATATGCAGGGCGAAACTGTCAATCTGAAGAATAATGAAATTCAGATAATTCAAAAAGCACTGCAAAGTGTCAGATACAATCAAAAGGCGGCTGCAGATATCCTCGGTATTACACGAGATGCCCTTATCAGAAAGATGAAAAAATACAATATCAGAATAAACAAAACCGAGCTATAATCGGGAATTTCCGGCTAATTACGCTGTATTTGATTTCCGCACACCTGTGCGATTATTTTAGCTTAATATTACAACGTTTCGTCGTCTTATTCTGAAGATTACCTATTCTAAAAAATATTTTCATTCTTCTTCACATTTATTATTCAATGCATTAAGAGGTCCGGATCAACGTGATTCGCGATCAAGAATTATTATGGCACATCCTTTGGTTAGTCTTCTAATCAAGATAGAAAATTCATGGAAGATTGAAGAAAATGTGAAAATAATGAAGTCATGATAAAACCAATATTTAAAATAAAAGAGAACATGGCAATAGGTGGATTATATATTTATGGGATAGTGCCAAATTTTTATGGAGGAGCCCACTTTCGTTCACTGAAGAATGCAGGGGTATATGCCATCCCTTTTCAAAACATATCCGCAATAGTTGGCGACAGGGAAAATAAGTCACTGGATCTTTCCAACAGGGAATCAGTTTATCAGATGCTAATGCACCATCAGATTGTCATTGATCAGATTATTGCACTGGGTTTCATAATGATACTGCCCATGAAGCCCGGGACATCGGTTATTGCCAAAGATGAGGTTTTAACTATTCTGACAAAAGGCCACGATTTATTTATCAGTTCTTTTAATCACATTGAGAACATGATGGAAATTGACCTTATAGTTACCTGGAGCGATTTTGGAGGAGTATTGAAAGATCTTTCATCTCATCCTGAAATCGTTGAGGAGACAGATAGTAACGTTAAAAAGAATGGCATATTCTCACAAACCGATCATGTTAAAACCGGAATGCTTGTTTGGGAAAAGCTTATTGCTAAAAATAAAGAGATTGAGCTGAAAATATTAAATGTTCTGACTTCATTCAGCACTAATCTAAAGTTACATGAAGTGATTAATGACCAGATGATAATCAACGCAGCATTTCTTATAAAGAGGAACCTGAAGGAAAAATTTAAACAGAGGGTTGTTCAGTTTGATCAGGAGTTCAATGGCTTGCTGCACTTTAAGCTTTCGAGACCTTTACCCTGTTACAGTTTCTTCACAATTGAGTTGAAGGAATTGAATCCGGAGAAGATAGCTTTTGCTAAGAGAGAATTGGGCTTGAATGAGGAACCATCTGAGCTGGTGATAAAAAAAGCTTATTTGGAATATATAAAACAATTCCATCCTGATGCGCAATATAATAATGGTGCTGAAGACAGATTCAAACGAATTCGTATGGCTTATAATACCCTAATTGAGTATTCCATGGCTGTAAAACAGTCATCTGATATTGAATTTGCTTCACTTGTTAATGACAAGATAACTCAAAAAATGTTCCTTGTAAAAATGAAAGACTAACCTCTAATGAAAGTTCTTATAGTTTAGAAGTATAATAATTAATAGAATGCATTATGAAAAATGACTTGATTTATCTTTATTGTGTAACAGAAACCCCTCCTTTTCCTGGTCAGAGTATTGAGTCTCATGGATTAAAATCTATTAAGGTAGGTAATCTTTATACTATTATCAGATATGTTAAACAAAGTGAATTTTCAGAAGAAAGTTTAAACAGAAATCTATCTGATATTCATTGGGTGAAGACCATGGGAAATGAACATCAATATATTATCAATAAGGTAATGGAGCATAGCTATGTAATTCCATTTAAACTAGGAACTGTTTTTACGAGTGAGGAAAATCTAAAGAAATTCATAACCGAAACATCCGGATCGGAAACAGAAAAATTTCTTTAAAAGAGAATCCAACAGCGCAATTATTTCATAAATCAGGCTATAAGCATCACATTCTGTGAATTACTGAGAGCAGGCTAGCTGATAAATGCGGTCTGTTCATTGGTAAATACAAACAATACAAATAATCCTAACAATGCGATGAATATAATCTTGTAGGTTAAACACCTACAAGATTATCAGTCTTTTACTTATAACCAATTGCTATGTATATGCTTATCTTGTAAAAACTGATATTTGGACTTATTTTATTCTTTCTTAACCTGGTTCTAAGTATTGTTATCTGGATATTTTAATATGATTTAGGTCGTTTCATTTTATAAGTCTCAAATTTAACGAGGGTAATAAAAAATTGCAATTTAATTTACATCGATGTCAGAATTTAAAATTTCTAATGAGTTTAAGAAGCCCTTTCCATGGAAACTGGTAGCGATTTTCCTTTTATTCTCCGGTATTATTCTACTTATGGGCATTTATTATTACCGTTATGAGAGAAACAGGATCTTTGAGGAACAGGAAAAAAGTCTTTCAGCAATTGCTTCCCTTAAAATAAAACAGATTTCGCAGTGGTACGCTGATAAGTTTGCGGATGCCATACTTATAAAAGACAATGGACCATTGGCAGACAAAATTAAACAGTTTTTAAAAGATGAAAATCAAACAGGAATAAGAAAAGAGATTACAATATGGCTCGAAGCTCTGAATACGCAGTATGATTACAATAGCGTTGCAGTTCTTGATACATTATCGAGGGTAAGAATAGCAACTTCGAACACTGATCTTTTGGCAGACGACAGCATCAGGAATGAGATAAATAGTGTTATCAGGTATCATAAAATAATAATGACTGACCTTCATAAGACAGGACCCAGCCATGCTATCCGTATGGACCTTCTGGTTCCGTTGCTTGATCCTTTCACCAAAGAACAAAAAACAATAGGCCTTGTTATACTTTGCATTGATCCTGATAAAGTTCTTTTTCCCCTCGTTCAGTCATGGCCAACACCAAGCAGGAGTTCCGAGACACTTATCCTGCGCAGGGAAGGGGATAGTGTGCTATATCTGAATGAACTTCGGCACAGGAAGAATACAGCTTTAAATCTGAAGTTTCCATTAAGTAGAATAACCCTGCTTGCCACAAAAGCCGTGAATGGGTACGAGGGGGTGACCGAAGGAACAGATTATAGAAATATCCCTGTTATCGGTGCTTTAAGTAAAATTCCGGGATTGCCCTGGTACATGGTTGCGAAAACCGATAAAAATGAGATTTTAGAACCATTTCAGAGGTATTCAATAATAACTGTTGTTGTTATAATTCTTCTAGTTATTCTGAACTTTCTGGTTTTTGGATACTGGGTTTGGGCACAGTATTTAAGGATGTTTCGATTGCAGCTTAAAGATGAAATTTCTCTTCGTAAATCAGAAGAACTGCTCGCGCGGCAATATTATACTCTCAAAGGGATTGTTGAAAGTTCTGGAGGACCTGTTTTTTCACTCGACAGGAATTACTGTTATACAAGCTTCAATAAGAGTCATGCCCGGACCATGAAGTTGTTATACGGTGCCGATATTGAACTTGGGAAATCCATGCTGGATTATCAGGTAAATAATGATGATAAGATCAAGGCACAAGAATATATCGACAGAGCTTTGGCTGGTGAAAATATTGAGGAGAGGGAATTTTCGGGTGACGATCCTGAAGCAAGAAGATTCTTTGAGGTAATTCATAATCCGATATTAAATGATCAGAATGAAGTCATAGGAGTCGCCATCAATGCAAGGGATCTGACGGAAAGAAAAAAAATAGAAGATAAATTGCATGAGAGTGAAGATCTCTTCCGGAATTTATTCGAAAACATGCTTAATGGATTTGCTTATTGCAAGATGATTTGTGAAGATGGAAAGCCTCCTGACTTCTTATATCTTAATGTGAACAAAGCTTTTGCAGAGCTTACCGGATTGAAGGATGTGACGGGGAAAAAAGCTTCCGAAGCTATCCCCGGAATTCAGGAGGCTGATCCTGAACTGCTGGAAAAGTATAACAGAGTATCTTTAACCGGCATACCGGAGGTATTTGAGATTTACGCTGATTCTCTTAAAATGTGGTTCACAATCTCAGTTTATAGTCCTCAAAAAGGTTATTTTGTTGCAGTATTTGATGTTATAACCGATCGCAAACTTGCAGAAGAGAAGTTGCTGGAAAATGAAAAAAGATTAAGAGAGGCACAGGAGATGTCTCACCTGGGTTTCTGGTTATGGGATATCAAAACGGGTAATGTTGAATGGTCAGACGAAGTTTTTAAGATCTTCGGCCTTGATCCTGATACGTTTAAACCCAAAATAGATTCTATTCTTGAACTATCGCCGTGGCCGGAGGAAAATCAGCGTGACAAAGAACTGATCAACAGGGCGATTGAATCTCACAACCCTGGCACCTATGAACAAAGGTTTATGCGTCCCGATAAGAGTATTGGATATTATTACTCTACGTTCAGAGGCAGTTATGATAATAATGGTGAACTGGTTTCCATTGTAGGGACAATTCTCGATATTACCGAACGCAAACTGGCAGAGGAAGCATTACGTGAGAGTGAGGACAAATTCAAATATGTATTTGACCATTCTGTAGCTGGTAAGTCCATTACATTCCCTTCGGGTGAGATCCATGTAAACAAGGCTTTTTGTGAAATGACAGGCTACTCTCCTGAAGAATTAACCAATGCTAAATGGAAGGACATATCTTATCCGGATGATATAAAGATAACCGAGGATGAGTTACAGTCACTGATTTCGGGTGGAAAGGATTCAACCCGTTTTATCAAGAGGTATATTCATAAAAACGGAGACATTGTATGGGCTGATGTTGGTACCGCACTTCGACGTGACGAGTATGGCAAACCTCTGTATTTCATGACGACTGCTATTGATATTACAGTGCGCAAACATACAGAAGAATCCCTCCGTCTTAAAAACTTTGTTTTTGATGACTCGATTGCTGCCAACAGTATTTCGGACATTAACGGTATATTAACGGAGGTCAATGCAGCATTTTTAAGAATCTGGGGTTATCAGTCAAAGGACGAGGTCATTGGTAAATCATTAGCAGGCTTTATAAAATCAGATGCTGATGCAAACAAAATTTTAATTGCTTTGGAGAAAGAGGGTGAGTGGGAAGGCGATTATTGGGCTCTCCGCAAGGATGGCTCAACTTTTATTGCTCATGGACTGGCGACCCTGGTAAAAGACGAGAAAGGTAATGGAATAGGTTATCAATCAGCCGTCCTGGACGTAACAGACGCTAAAAGGACTGAAGAAAGAATCAAAAATCAGCTGGCAGAATTGAAAAGGTTCAATGGTTCGATGGTCGACCGGGAAATAAGGATGATTCAGCTTAAGATGGAAATAAATGCTTTTTGTAATCAGCTGAATCTTCCGGAAAAATATTCCATACCAAAAGTAAAAGACTAAAACGGAGGGAAACGATATGCATATTCAAACATCAAACCAGGAACAGCTCAATTTAGGGTTTAACAACTATACCTGTAATTGGGGGCTTCACATTTGTGGACTTTATGAAACCGAAGCAGAACGAGACGAAATTATTCTTGGATTTCTATATACTGGCGATATTGAAGGTGATCTGCAGCTATACTGCCCGGTGGAACGGACTAAAGAAAACTTTATCGATGAGTACAATAAGCGTTACCCCTCTTGCTGCGGGCATGTTGATGATGATACCAAGTTTAACATCCTTGGCGCTAAAGAAATGTACTATCCCAATGGAACATTTTCACCCCATGCCATGGATATTGGCTTAAACTCATTCTACACCGAATCCCAGAAGAGAGGGAAACGCAATATTCGTGCAACTGCTGAAATGATTTGGGCGTTACAGGCAATTCCCGGGGTAGAAGATTTAATGGTTTATGAATCGCGGTTGAATTACTTTATTCCTGGTAAACCATGGATTAGCATCTGTATGTATAACACAACAAAATTCCCCGGTTCAACAATAATGAAAGTGCTTCAAACGCATCCTTATACCATTCTAAAACAAACAATAACTCAAAATCCATTCTATAAAGATCCTGATATCTGGCTTAAAGAAAATGCACCATCGTATATCAAAAGCAAATAAAAATGAAGCTTTTTAATGAACTGTTTTTGCTAATGTTTGCTTTATCGCAGATGCATGACAGGGTTAAAATTATTCAACTTTTTCAGGAGAGTATCAACGAGTTATTTTACCCAATGATATTCTCGTTTTCCGAAGAAAAAGTGAATGGAGTTAATTATGCTGAATCAATAGCAATAGATAAATTTCAGTACGGCTATATTTTGTCATCTACCAGTCCAAAAAAAGAGATAAAAGGCATTTTGCAAAATGCCATTCAAATGCTTGCTGTAATCCTTGACAGGATCAGAATTGAAGGGGATTTGGAGACTAAAGCTCAGGATTTTAATACTATTGCTCAACAAAGATTAATCGAAATTAATCAATACGTTGAAGAGCTTGAAATTGCTAAACTTGCCTCGTTAAACCTTATCGAGGATCTTAAAGAGGAAATTGAGGTTCGAAAACAGGCAGAGGAAGAAATAAGAAAACTAAATGAAACTTTGGAGCAACGAGTTATGCAACGCACTACACAGCTGGAAGCAGCCAACAAAGAACTTGAGGCATTCAGTTATTCTGTTTCACACGATCTCAGAGCTCCATTGCGTTCAATCCATGGTTTTACAAAAATCCTTCTTGAGGATTACAAATCAAAACTCGACGATGAAGGTAAAAGAATATGCGGGATAATTTCCTCGAGTGCCACACAGATGGGCGAACTGATTGACGACCTACTGAGCTTTTCCAGGATTGGAAGGAGCACCCTGAATCCTTCGGAGATAGACATGAAAAAAATGGTCAGGGTGATTTTTGAAGGGATTACATCACCAGCTGAACGAAAGAGAATAAAACTGAATGTCGGTAAAATGACCAAAGCTTTTGGAGATGTCACCCTATTCGGACAGGTTTGGACCAATCTGATATCCAATGCTGTTAAGTACACATCTAAAAATGATATTTCTGAAATTAATATAGGTTCGGAATCAGACGGGAAAATGGTCACATATTTTATCAAAGATAATGGCGTAGGTTTTGATATGCAGTATGCTCATAAATTATTCGGTGTTTTCCAGCGTCTTCATAGTGAGTCAGAATTTGAAGGAAACGGAGTCGGACTGGCAATTGTGCAGCGAATTGTCCTTAAGCATGGAGGCAAGGTTTGGGCTGAAGGGGAAGTCGGGAAAGGAGCGACGTTCTATTTCTCATTACCTGTACAGGATTTAAATAANNAAAAAGAAAATTATTTAACTTATAGAAACAAATCATGGAAGATTTTAATGCAATTGAAATTCTGATTGTTGAAGACAATCCGCGTGATGCTGAACTTACACTTCGGGCTTTGAGGAAAAACAACCTGGCAAATAATATTTTAGTTGCCCAGGACGGTGCTGAAGCTCTGGATTTTTTCTTTTGCAGGGGCAAGTTTGAAAAAAGGAGCTTTACTAATCCGCCAAAAGTTGTACTTCTCGATCTTAAACTTCCTAAAGTAAATGGACTTGAAGTTCTTAAAATTGTTAAAAGAGATAAGCGTACTTCTCATATCCCAATTGTTGTCGTAACTTCTTCAAAGCAGGAACCCGATATGAAAGAAGCTTATGCGCTTGGAGTCAATAGTTATGTTGTTAAACCTGTTGATTTTGACCAGTTTATAAATGCAATGAGCAGTCTGGGACTATACTGGCTTTTGGTGAATGAACCTTTGAAATAAATAGAAATACATGGGAATAGACAGAAATAAATGGATATGAATTGAAATAAAATGAACCAGGTTCAAAAAGGCTGGCAAAAGCTGAAATAGGATTAAATATAGTGTAACAAATTGTATATGAATCCTATTAAACTTAAATAATCTACACAGGAAATGGAAGGCAAATTGAAAATACTATTTGTGGAAGATGTTAAGTCCGATGCAGAATTGATCTGGCGGGAAATTGAAAACAACAAAATCTTTTTTTCAAAAGTCCTTGTAGATACGAGAGACACTTATCTTGAATACCTGAAAGACTATGAACCGGATCTGATTATCTCCGATTATAAACTTCCACAGTTTGATGGGATGACCGCTCTTCTCCTTCGCAATGAAAAGGCTCCGATGGTACCTTTCATCCTCGTAACTGGTTCCATTAATGAGGAGGTTGCCGTAGAATGCATGAAAGCCGGAGCAGACGATTATATTTTGAAAGATAATCTCTCCCGTCTTGGACTTGCAATTGTCAATTCTATCAAAAAATCAAAACTTGCAAAAGAGAAAAAAACTGCAGTAGAAGAACTGCAAAAGAGCGAAATGAGGTTACAAAAGGCTCAGACCATTGCCCACGTAGGTAACTGGGAACTTGATCTTTCCAGAAAAATAATGTGGGGCTCTGATGAAGCATTAAGGATTTATGGTTTAAGTAAGGAAACTCATGAAATTCCATATAGATTTGCAAAAAACGGTCCCCTTCCGGAATACAGGGCAATGCTGGATGAGGTTTTGGATCGCTTATTAAAATATAGTGAGCCCTATGATATAGAATTTGAAATCAGGCGTGAAAACGACGGAGCAATAAGGTCGGTCTATTCAAAAGCCGAGTTGGTTATTGAACCCGATGGTGAACAGGTGAAAGTGATTGGGGTTATTCAGGATATCACTGAACGTAAAAAGTCTGAAGAGTCACTGAAGCAGAGTGAATTAAGGTTTAAACAAATTTCGGAACATTCAGGTGAATGGATATGGGAAGTTGATCCAAGCGGATTATATACATTCTCAAGCCCTGTGGTTAAAGAAACATTGGGATATGAACCTGAAGAAATAGTAAATAAAAAATATTTTTACGACTTTTTCAAACCTGACATCAGGGAAGAATTAAAAAAGGCTGCACTGAATGTCTTCAGCAGAAAAGAAGCTTTTGAAAACTTTACAAATAGCAACCTGCATAAAGACGGGAGTGAAGTTATCCTTTCTACAAGCGGTATTCCGATGGTTGATGATAAAGGAAATTTAACAGGTTACCGGGGTGTAGATACAGACATTACCACGCGGATCAAGGCTGAAGAAGCTGTCGACCAGGAACGACGTATGCTCAGGACTCTGATTGATAACCTTCCTGACCCGATTTATGTCCAGGATGTCGAATGCAGAAAAGTCATTGCAAACAAAGCAGATGTTGAGAATATTGGTTGTTTCACTGAAGCTGAAGTTCTTGGCAAGACTGATCTTGAATTATTCCCGGGTAAGATTGGCGAGAGGGGTTATGCAGATGATAAGAAAATTATAACTACAGGAAAGCCTGTTTTTGATCTTGAAGAAGAATTTATCAGTAAAAAGGGAGTAAGACGATGGTTATTAACAACTAAGATCCCTCTCCGGGATAAAGACGATAATGTAACAGGACTTGTAGGCATTGGCCACGATATTACTGAAAGGAAACAGATTATAGAAGAACTGATCACAGCAAAAGAAGAAGCTGAGGAGAGTGACAGGCTTAAAACAGCATTCCTTCATAATATCTCCCACGAGATCAGAACTCCGATGAATGCGATTGTTGGGTTTTCGGCCCTTCTTGGTGAACCTGATGTGGATGATCTTATACGGAAATCCTATATCGATGTGATTATGCAAAGCAGTAATCACTTATTATCAATAATTACTGATATTGTAGATATTTCAAATATTGAGGCAAATCTTATAAAAACCGTTAAAAATGAAATAAATCTTAATTCTCTAATAGAATCTTTGTGTCAACAGTTTTTTCCAAAAGCTTCTGAGAAAAAAATCGTCCTTGATTGTGAAACTTCATTATCCGACTCGGATGCATTAGTACTGGCTGACAGAACCAAGCTGACACAGATTCTCTCTAACCTGATAAGCAATGCGTTAAAATTTACGGATAAAGGATCTGTTAAGGTCTTGTGCAGATTACAAGATAATTTCCTGGAATTTTCAGTAGCAGATACAGGTATCGGAATAGACCAGCAATACCACGAAAGAGTCTTTGGCAGGTTTTACCAGGTGCAGAGCACAATGGAAAGGCTTTACGAAGGAACAGGACTTGGCCTGGCGATTTCAAAAGCTTATGTAGAACATCTGGGAGGAAAGATATGGCTTACTTCTGAATCCGGAAAAGGAACCACTTTCTCATTTACAATCCCGTACGAAAAACTGGTTCTTGAAACCTTGCCGTTACCTGAAAGAAAAGTTCCCGACAAATATGTCTTTCCGACAAAGAAATTAATACTTGTTGCTGAAGATATTGAGAGCAACTTTAAATTGATAAGATATTTTCTGGCCGGTTCGAATGCCGAAGTAGTATATGCTTCCAATGGTAAAGAAGCTGTTGAGAAGTGTTTTTCAATATTAAATATCGATCTGATACTTATGGACATTAAAATGCCGGTTATGGACGGCTACACTGCAGTAAAGCTTATCCGGGAAAAAAATACTGAAATACCTATAATAGCACAGACTGCATATGCCGATGACAGGGATAAAGCTATAGAATGCGGGTGTTCTGGATTTATTTCAAAGCCCTTTGATAAAAAAAGTCTGTTTAAAGTTCTGTCGGAGTTTATATAATTATCATCATATTTAGATTATTCGAAACATTTCCTCATCATTCGATAATATTTTTCATCAATCAGCAGTACAGATTCAGTCTATTACTTTTTATTTCCATGTACTCATTGTGCGAAATCTTTGCGATATTTGTCCCTGATTAAATTTGAATATAAATATTAACTGAGTGATCTCTATGAAAAAAGTAATTGCAGCAATACTGGTTCTTATAAGTTTCATTGGCTTAACAGGAAGCAAAACAGCAACAGATCCAACAACCTGGAACAATAAAAAAATTGATAAGTGGTTTACAGAAAAAAAATGGTCAGAAGGATGGACCGTAGCTCCTGATGCCTCAATAAATAAGCGGGAGTTTGCTGTTGCTTATTTTAAAAACAAAGAACGTTGGGAAAAAGCGTTTAAATTCTTAAAAAACAGTGATCTTATGAAGCTTGAACCTAAACGCTATGATATTGATGGAGACAATCTTTATGCGACTATTAGTGAATACAACACCAAAAATGAAGAAACAACAAAGTTTGAAGCACATCGTAAATATATTGATATACAATATATTATAAAGGGGAAAGAGATAATGAATCTCACTCCAAGGGCATTGGTTAAAGATGTGGTAACTCCTTATGACAGTGCAAAGGATATTGAATTTATGAATGTTGAAAAAATGGTAAATCATACCGCAACTCCTGCAATTTTCTTTATCTTCTTTCCGACCGATGCTCATCGTCCGGGAATTAAAGACGGTGTTAATGCACCTGTACGAAAAATTGTAATTAAGGTAAAGGTTGACTAAAGGCACAACGGCACAAAGCCACAACGGTGTATAGACGGGAGAAATACCGAACATACTCCCCTTTAGGGGCGGGGGTCAAACAAAAAAGTGCACATTCTGCGTTGTATCTTGCACGAGCATCTCTGAACATTCAGAACATTTCACGGTTATATTTCAGTACTGAATACATTCGATGACGACACTATATGATCTCAATGAGGGAGAAGAGGGGATAATTCTTAAAATCAAGGGAAGAGGTCAATTCAGGCAACGGCTTTCAGAAATGGGTTTTGTTGTCGGGAAAAAAGTAGAGGTAATTAAAAAAGCTCCGCTGCGGGATCCTATTGAATATAAAATAATGGGATATCATATATCCCTGAGGAATAGTGAAGCTCAGCTTATTGAGGTTGATTATGACACAAGATCAGATGAATTCCAGACTTCAAACGGAGTACTTATTAGTGAAAGCGAAAATGGTTCCTGGCTCGACAAGACCAGGCAAATTCAGGTTGCACTGGTGGGTAATCCAAATTCAGGAAAAACAACGCTTTTTAACTTCGCTTCAGGATCAAAGGAAAAGGTAGGAAATTATGCCGGTGTGACAGTAGATTCTAAGGAAGCTTCTTATAAACAATCGGGTTATTCCTTTTCGATTGTTGACCTTCCGGGTACCTATTCAATTAAAAGTTATTCTCCTGAAGAGATATACCTCAGGAATTTTATTTTTGACAATAAACCTGATGTTGTTGTCAATATCGTTGATGCTTCGAACCTTGAAAGGAATCTGTATCTGACCTCACAGCTGATAGATATGGGTGTCCAGATCGTTATAGCACTGAATATGTATGATGAGCTTGAGAAAAAGGGCGATATTCTGGATCATGCTTCACTCGGTAAATTATTGGGAGTGCCGATAGTTCCGACAGTAAGTTCCCGCGGTAAAGGAATCAGGGAACTTTTTGATAAGATAATCGAAGTTTATGAAGTCAGAGAACCTGTCGTGCGGCATGTCCATATTAATTATGGAACAGAAATAGAAAATTCTATTTGTGCCATACAATCGAGAATAAAAATCGAAGAGAACAGGTCATTCACAAACATTATTTCAGCAAGATATCTGGCGATTGAGTTGCTTGAGAATGATAAAGAATTTTCAAAGAGCATAACCAGGTGTGTTAATTCGGCTGAAATCATTGCAATAGGTAAAAAAGAGTATAAAAGGCTTGAGAGGCTTTTCATTGATCCCATAGAAACCGTCATCACAGATCTTCGTTATGGTTTCATTTCAGGCGCTTTGAAAGAGACACTTAAACTGAGCAAAGTCGAAAGATTAAGGAGAACAAAAATCATCGATAACTACCTGACAAATAAATATCTGGGAATACCAATTTTTGTTTTTTTTATGTGGCTTACGTTTTTCACCACATTCAAAATGGGTGCATATCCCAAGGCATGGATGGAATCAGGCTTCAGCTATCTCGCCGGACTTATATCGAATTATCTTGATCCGGGAATTCTCCGGGATTTCCTTGTAGAAGCTATAATTGGAGGAGTCGGGGGGGTAATCGTTTTTCTTCCTAATATTATTATCCTTTTTCTGTTCATATCATTTATGGAGGATACAGGCTATATGGCAAGAGCTGTATTTATTATGGATAAACTTATGCATAAGATTGGATTGCATGGAAAATCTTTTATTCCTCTTTTTATGGGGTTTGGATGCAATGTACCGGCTATAATGGCGACCAGAATCATTGAGAGCCGGAGGGACCGTTTGATCACAATGCTGATAACCCCCTTTATGTCGTGTAGTGCAAGATTGCCCGTTTATATACTCTTTATCAGTGCATTCTTTCCTAATAATCAGGGCTCTGTTCTGTTTTTTCTGTATCTGCTGGGTGCTCTGTTTGCTATTTTATCAGCATTGTTCCTGAAGCGGGTATTTTTCAAATCGGCTGAGATTCCTTTTGTTATGGAATTGCCACCCTACCGGGTTCCTACTGTCAGAAGTATTATAAAGCATGTATGGTTCCGGACAGGACTGTATTTTAAGAAAATAGGCGGGGTAATACTTCTTGCATCCATAATTGTTTGGATACTAAGCAATTTTCCCCGGTCAGTTAACTATTCCAGGGATTATAAGAGTGAAATTTATATTGTAGAAAAATCGGGTTTGCCTGCAGATAAGACAAATGAAGCTGTTAATCATTTGCTGACTGAACAGAAAAGCGAAAAGCATAGTAAATCTATGATGGGTATGATTGGGCGCTCTATTGAACCCATTATGAAACCGCTGGGGTTTGATTGGCATCTGAGTGTCAGTATACTTTCGGGACTGGCTGCCAAAGAAGTTGTTGTAAGTACATTAGGTGTAATTTTTCAGGCTGATAATGATTCNNGTTGCAGCAATAAGAAGAGAATCCGGAAGCTGGAAATGGGCAGTTTTTACGGTTTTTTATACAACGGGAATTGCCTGGCTGTTGTCGTTTGCAGTGTTTCAGATAGGGAAATTGTTTCTTGGTTAGAAAACATCATTCTTCAACTTATTCGTACATGAACTCACTTCCTTTTTGGCCCTGCAGGCTCGCTCCTCCCTAAAATTGTCTGCGAGGTAATTTTTTAACGGTCGTCAGCCTCTCTGATTTGCATCTACTCTTTATACCCCTCTTAAATGAGAATAATACTTTCGAGAATTTGTTCAGACCTGGGAGGTCCCTCATTTTTCCACAGATAGTGTTTCGTTAAATAATTTACTTTTTTCCCGAAACTC
>PMIL01000101.1 GCA_003157075.1 Bacteroidales bacterium
ATCAGAAAAAGATTCCGGTGAATCGCCGCTGCTTCCTTCCCCCAATACACACAATAAACATTGTCATCCCGAAAATCATCCACCCTTAAGCATAACTCCAAAGCAATGGTTATGAGGTGGATGAGTTGAGGGATCTCCCAATCATTATACCGGAATTTAATTAACATATTCTTGTCCCTGATACCTAATCGAATAGTGTGAGGGTCTCTATTTCTAATAATATTTTGAGGCACTGCCGTTTTCTACCAATTAGTGATTGAGAAAAAAAATGTGATGAAAGATTAGTTGGGAGGGATGGGGGGTAAATAAGGTTTATGATTTAAGGAATTCGGTATTGCGTAACAAAGTAATATTTGATAATTTTTATCCGATAATATTCAATATTTGATCTATATCTATATCCTTCAGAGGGTTATTGCTTGAAATAAAGATATCAGCAAGCCTGGATTTCTTCTCCTGCAATCTGACTATTTTTTCTTCAATACTGTTACTTGTAATATATCTATATACAAATACACTCTTATATTGACCGATTCTATGGGCACGATTTAATGCCTGCATTTCGGAAGCCGGATTCCACCAGGGGTCAAGGATAAAAACATAATCTGCTGCAGTAAGATTAAGCCCCACACCACCTGCTTTAAGAGAGATCAGAAATATTTTGTTTTCAGGGTCAAGCTGGAAGCTGTTGACAATCTTTTCTCTTTTTGTACTCGCTCCCGTAAGCATTGCAAAACGGATTCTCTTTTTTCTTAATTCTTCTGCATAGAGTGACAGGTGCTTGACAAATGACGAGAATACCAGTATTTTATGTCCCTCGGCAATGACACTTTCCATATCCTGAAGAACAGTTTCGAATTTTCCTGATCCGAAATTATATTCATCGTTTGCCATAACGGGATGATTGGATAACTGTCTGAGTTTCATCAGGCCCTGCAGAACCACAATGGCTGACTTCTCAAGTCCGGTTGATGCAATGCTCTTTAATATGCTGTTTCTCACCGATGATTTCTCTTCATCATATGCTTTATACTGTTCATCAGTCATATCGCAGAAGACTGTCTGTTCGGTAACCGGTGGCAGATCATGGGCCACCATTTCCTTCGTACGTCTCAGGATAAAAGGTTGTATTATCTTTCTTAATTTAAGCTCTTTCTCGTCATCTCCCATTTTTTCAATTGGTTTTGCAAATTCCTTTCTGAAAAAAGCAAGATCGCCCAGAAGCCCGGGGTTAACAAAATTCAGTTGTGTCCACAAATCTGTAATCGAGTTTTCAACAGGTGTTCCTGTAAGCACAAGCTTAAATTCCGATTTTAATTTGGTTACTGTTTTGTAAAGCATAGATGCCGGATTCTTTATAACCTGGCTCTCATCAAGAATAATGTAATGAAAAGTAAATGAGCTTATTAAATCGATGTCTTGACGTATAGTATGGTAGCTTGAAAGTATTATATCATAATTTTGAAAATAGGACGTTGATTTTTTCCGCTGGTTCCCCTTGTAGCTATAGATTTTCATCTCAGGAACAAATCTCTTTATCTCATTTTCCCAGTTATAAATAAGTGACGCAGGCACTATAATAATTGAAGTAAGCTTTGATTCATTATTGACAAATAAGCTTAAATCTGAATCATTTGAAGTTCGATTTTCTGGAATCAGATTCTCCTTATTGAACTGCAGCATAGCCAGTGTCTGAATGGTTTTACCAAGCCCCATATCGTCGGCCAGACAACCGCCAAGCCCTGCTGTCTGAAGAAAATTCAGCCAGTTAAGACCGTCTGCCTGGTATTCCCTCATTGTACAGTTCAGTCCTTTAGGAGGCTGAACAACAGGAACCTGATCTGGAACAAGAAGCTTCTCAAGCCTCTCGAATCCGGTTTTGCCTTTATCACTGAAAGTATCCCCCAGCAGAGAAAAATGTTGCTTATGAATTCTTAATGAATCATCTGAACTCTTTCCGAATTCAAATATGTTTTTGTATTTCGTGAACCATGTTTCAGGCAGAATTGCTATAGAGCCATCAGGGAGTTCAAATTCTCTTATCCCATCGAGTATATTTTTTCTGAAACGACTGAAAGGGATGCTGAATTCTCCAATTTTTACTACAGCCTTAAGATCAAACCAGTCATTTATAATCTGACTGCTTATCTCGATATCAACCGGTTTTAAATTATAATTAATATCGAGTCTGGATGTCAGAGAAAAACCAGAATCAATGATTTCCGTATAATTACCGTTTACAATCTCTAATATTGAGTACAATTCATTTTTCTTCTTACTATTTGAAGTTACAGGAAAAAAATTGACATCGTCCTCGGAAAAGAAACCAAGTTCTCCCAGCATTTTCCGGCATTGTTTCTCCCATATGAAATCACGGTGATATTTTCTGAATATAAAATTTTCGCCGTTTTTTTCAAATTTTGTGAAAGAAGTGGAAGTATCAGTTGAAAAAATCTTATTCCCCTGATAATCATATTTTAATATAAGAACTGGAATACCCTTCAGTCCTGTTTCCAGTTCAAGCAGAGCCTTTTTTTCCGGATTCAATTCATAGATTTCGAAACCGGAGTTTTCAACTTTATAATTGTTAATTGTATTCAGTACAAAACCGCTGAAATATTTTAATTCCGATTTTTTGGGAATAAGAATATTTTCTTTTNNCAGTGAAAGCTTATCCTCCATATGAAGTGTTACAGCTTTGGTCTTTTGAAAAAATAAGGGGATATTTTCATCACGGGCAATGGTGAAGCATTTGAAGAGTCTTCGTTCTATATATGGACGTATAAATGTTTCAAGCTTTTCAGATGAAATCTTTTCCAGGAACTCCTTAACTGATTTGTCTTTGGAAAACAGCTTGAAAAGAATCCTGTCTTTATATTCGTTAATAATCTTAACTACCTCACGTTCTTCGGCTGTGAGCGTTCCCAATGTATCNNTCTGACCTTGTCTCCAAAACATTCTTTATTTTAAATCATGCAATAATGGTCATTGTTGATCGATTTTCAAAGGATAAAATAAAAAAGGTTTTCCAAAATTGGAAAACCTTCATTTATTTTAAAAAGTTAAAGTTACTTTTTAGTTGTAGTAGTAGTTGTTGCTGCTTTGTTGTCTTTGTATCTCAAATCCGGGGTTCCGTCTTTCTTCAGTGGACCACTTGTTTTAACTGTTGTTTTGTTGTCTTTAAATCTTTTATCAAGGGTACCATCTTTTTTAAGTTTGGTCTTGGTTGTATCAACTGCAGTTTTGCTGACAGTTAAATTTTTATCAGTTGCATTGGTTTTAGCTGTTGTAACTACTTTTGACTGTTCTGTTTTTGTAGTTACTTTTTTTGGATCTTTTTTAACAGTTGTGGTGGTTTGTCCGAATGTAGCCACAGCAATAAAAACGATGGCTAACATTAATGCTAATTTTTTCATTTTAAGTAGGTTTTTAATTTAAACTCTTGTGATTTCAATACAAAGTAAATATCAGATTCTGGGTTAAAACTGAAGTTGAAGAATTTTTAGATATTTTATGATTTTTTTAACATTTATAAACGCCAGAGGTATTTCAGAGAATGCATATTATAGTTAAAAACGCCGGCGGCGTTTCATTAAGGCTTGGATCCCGATTTACCCTATGGGAACA
>PMIL01000324.1 GCA_003157075.1 Bacteroidales bacterium
ATCCCGAACGAATCCACCCTCCATACTTTTCGTAAGCTATGGGTTTAAAGTGGATGAGTGAGGGATCTCTACGATTAAAAAGATGTGTATAAAGATTAGTTCAAAAGGAGGGGAAACTTTTTTATGCAGTTTCTCAGTCATCTCCAAAGCTTAAGTTGACAGCCTTGGGGCTGGGGGTGAGTTTGTAAGAATAGAAGAACGCCTGATGGGTTTAGTATTTCAGCGTACTATCATTAGCCATATTGGTAAGACCGATATAAACCATCTTGGCGACATCTTCCATTATGTCTATTGTAACTGCATCAGGATCATCACCAGGTGAATGGTAATATACTTTTTTATAAACACCTGTAGTTCCCATATCCATAGTTCTGAAACCGGCCATACTGAAAACCACACCATCGCTTCTTGGTCTGCCATAGTAAGTACCAGGGACAGGAGCTGATGTTTGCATCGTCCGATGTATATATTTTGTATTTGCCTGTATAAAATAATCGAGTAATTCTTTATAGGGACTCCCTGCACTTACTGCCAATCCTGTACCGTTTCCCACCATGTCAAGATTGATATATGTAATAGTTTTTTCTTTTGAAAAAAGTGGTTTTTCAGTATATTTTTTGCTCCCTACCAATCCACCTTCCTCTCCTCCTATAAAAAGAAATATTACTGATCTTTTCAATTTGATGCCTGATAGTGCCATCGCTTTGGCAGCACCCATTATATCAATGACGCCACTGCCGTTATCGAGCGCTCCGTTAACAACTTTTCCTGCATTTCCAACAGCATCAAGGTGTCCACCAATGATAATTACCTCGTTTTTGAGGATAGGGTCGGATCCCTCTATCATCCCGATAACATTACAAGCTTTCCCTTCCGGATGTCTTGTAGTATTGGCTTTAATTGTAAAGCTCTTATGTGTGTTAAAAGAAGCCGGTTTAAATGTGCTTTTAATTTTGTCAATGATATCCTTGTTTGTTGTTTTTAATCCGGCAAAAATATCGGCAAGAGGCTGAGTGCCTATTCCGCATACAATAATTGAAGGATCATATGAAATATTTGGATTTGCCAGGGCGCCATCAATATATAACATTCCTGCGGCACCATGTTTCACTGCATTTTCAAGCTTGTACTGGTGATAACAATATCCAACCCACTTTTTGTATTCAGGATTCCTTGGATCGGAGTAGGGAACATCCCTGTTCATCAGAACGATCTTGCCTTTTACATCGATTCCTTTATAATCGTCATAATTCAGTTCCGGAGCCGTAACACCAAATCCGACAAAGATTACTTCTGCAGTGATTTCTCCGCTACCTGAATTCATCCCGGGGAAATACTCATTTGGATAGTCATAATTTTTCTTTATTATGGACCCATCAGCCTGAGGTAAATTCAGAGAAAGACTGCCAGGATCATTTACTACAGTGTATGGGAAATCGAACCATTGAAAATAATTTCCATTGTCGCCTGCGGGTTTAAGACCCCAATCTTTTAATTTACCAGCCACCCATTCAGCACTGGCAATATATTCCGGTGTGCCGGCCAGCCTGCCGTTAAATTCAGGAGAGCAAAGTTTCTCCAGCCAGGTCATCATCTCTTCACTGTGAATAGTATGAAATTGTTTAAGCAATTTTGATTCAAAATCATCCTGAGAAATCGCAACTCTAACTGCAAATACACAAATGATTAAAATAAGTGACAGTTTTTTCATTAGGTTAAAAATTAAGTCAAGGCCAAATGTAATAGAAAGTTGTACAATCAGAAAAAATATAGCGAAAATGAATATAGATGAAAGAAGTGGCAGCATTCTTCAATCCCATTAATAACCCTGGATGTTTCATTCACCGCTTTTTTTGATATAAATACCTACTTTTACAGAAAAAACATGGATTTTTCTCTTTTATTAAAAGCTGCTCTTTTCAAAGGACTAACTCCCGATGGCATCGAAACAATTCTCGCATCGGTTCCTTTCAGCATCAGAAGGTTTCAATCAGGATCAATGATATTTCAAAACGGTGATCAGGTCAGTTCTCTTATCATTGTGATTAATGGAATAGCCAAGGGCGAAATGGTAGACTATTCAGGAAGGGTCATTAAAATTGAAGATGTACCTGCCCCGGGAGCTATAGCCTCTGCATTTATGTTTGGAAACAGGAATAGATTTCCTGTTAACGTTTTAGCTGTTTCGGATGTGGAATTACTTTTAATCGAGAAAAAAGATTTTCTTGGATTGTTAATGCGAAATGATCTCCTTCTGGTTAATTTTCTTGATATGATCTCAAACCGGTCTCAATTTTTATCTGAGAAGATTAAATTCCTGAATTTTAAAACAATTAGGGGGAAGCTCGCTCATTTTATCCTTCAGAAATCAGAAAAGCAAAACGATTCAATTTCTTTAGGAATGACACAAAATGAACTATCAGATTTCTTTGGTGTGGCAAGACCATCCCTGGCAAGGACAATAGGAGATCTGGAAAAAGAAGGTTTTATTGAAGCAAAAGGTAAAAACATACGGATAATTGACAGAGTAGGACTGGCAGACATGACATTTGACTGATTGTCATGTCTGTGGCTCAACTACTGAGTCTTTTGCCATAGGCAGGGTAATAATAAAGCAGGTCCCTTCTCCCTGTTTGCTTTCAATTGATATGGAGCCATGATTGATCTTCACCAACTCATAACAAAGTTTTAGTCCAAGTCCAGTTCCCTTTTCATTTTCTGTTCCAGGTGTGCTCTCGACTTCTGTTGACGTAAAGAGATACTTTTGTTTTATTTCGGGAATACCTGTCCCATTATCACAAATTTTAAGCATTATAACTTCCCCATACATAGTTTTATCCTTAAGCAGAATGCTTATTCTTCCACCTCTGGGAGTGTACTTTACTGCATTTGACAAGAGATTTCTTATTATTATGTCAAGGAGATCCTTATCAAAATATGCAATTGAATTCCCAACCTGGGTAAAATTTACAGAGATCTCTTTTTTATCCGATGTCTCTTTGAATATGCTCAGATTGGTTAATATTATATCTGCCAGATCACGCCTCTCGGGAGAATACTTTATTTTCTCCTCCTGATCTCTTCCCCATACCAGCATGTTCTCAAGCAGACTGATTACAAGCTGTGCATACTGTATACTTGAATTGGCGAAAGTATCGTATTTCTCTTTGTACTCTTTTTCTTTAAGAAGGTTAAGCATGTACAAAATATTTACCACAGGGCTCCTTAAATCGTGCGCAATTACAGAGAAGATCCTGTTTTTCAGTTGAATGGTATCAGAAAGCTGTTTGTTCTGCAAAGCTATCATTGTGTTCTGCTTCTCAATTTCTGCATTTCTGTTTTTTAACTGTTGAGTTCTTTCATTTACAAGAAGTTCCAGGTTACGATTTACAAAAGCAAGTTCATTCTGCAGTTTCTCCTTCTCTTTGAAAGCTCTGATCCACTTATACATTATAAGAGCTGTCTGAATGAATACAAACAGTACAATAATGTAAGTGAGCAGATATCCAAAATTACTGTCCGAATTACCTAAAGATACTTTTAGGTCATGAACGCCACCGTATAACAGAAGAATAAAGGCTAAAAAATACATTAAATCGAGTCCCTGTTTCTTTATTGCACCCAGAAAACTTTTATATAAGAGATAGGATATCAAAAGAATCATTATGGGATAGTAACCTGATGTGGTATAGCTGAAGATCCTTACAGGAAGAAATAATGTCAGACAGGACGCAATTAAAAAGCAAACAGTATTGATCCAGGCAAATACCCTGGCAATAACTGAAGGATAAAGATTATGTACAAACCATGACCAGCCTATAATAACCATAAATAAAATTAGGTATTCAAACCTGACTACCCAGATCCAATCCATATCGAAAATGTTAAAGATCAGGTAATGTGAAGTAAAGAGAGGTCTTAATGCTAAACCGATTGTAGTAATACTGAAAGAACCCAGAAGTTTTTCTGCTGGATTGAGTATGAAAAACAGGAGGAAAAATATTGAGAATCCTAACAAGAGGCTTATCACGGACCAGTCTGCAGCCCAGCCTGCCGCAACCTGTTTCTGGAGATCCAAGAATGTTCCAAGCTTTACAGGCAACCAGAAACCGCCTCGACGATGATGGTAATTTGAAACATTTATTATTATCTTCAATGAATCCGATTCAGGAGTAATTTTAAAAAAATTTGTTTTATATTCTGGTTTGGTTTCGATTATTGACTTTCCTGGGGTACCATTTCCGCCAATATATTTTCCGTCAATATAAATATCGTATGAGGAATCAAAAACAGGAAGATCAATAGCCAGTGCGTTATTGAATCCTTTTGGAAACAGTACGGTCAGACAGTAAGTGGCATATCCGAATTTTTCAGTCTTTACTGATTCCGCCGGATAATCTGTCCAGTATGATGGCACTTTCCCAAAATAGTCAGGTTTTTGGGTCCTTGTACTGAAATCAAAAGGGTGCAGCAACTTCTTCCAGTAAAAAGCCCATTCTCCGTTGAGCTTAATAATGAAATGATCAGGATTCTTAATCTGGCGAAGATCAAGAATCCCTTTTGACGCCGTGGGATAAGTCCCTTCTGCATTCAAGGTGAATGTAAAGAGAGAAAACACTATGAAAAAATGGACCGGCTTGAATCTCATTAAGGTATTTGTAATACAAATATATTTCTTAGAACAACTGTGCTCTTAAAATTGCCAGTGAGTTTACAATTGACACAAGAATAATAACAAACAAAGCCTTATTCATATCTGGTAAATTGGTTTGGTCAGGTTTTCAGACTGCAATATACAAAAAAAGTAAAGGCACCGGGCGGTGCCTTTACTCGATTAACCTAAACCTGATCGTTGAATACGCCGAATGGCGATTGTAGAGAAATTAAATATCGTTAATTTAAAATTTTCAAATCTTTTGCAATGATTAAACATATAACAAACCAATTAAAATTTTGTTCGCTTTTTTTGTCATTATTCTTTGTCATCATTCAATGTATAGACGCCTGAGAGGCAGAATTGTTGCATAGTCTTTTGTTAATGTATTGTTAATCATTTGTTAAAATTTTATATATATCATATATTCAGATGATTATAATATCAAAATAGTAAGTTCGAAATGAGCTGAACTTTCTATTTTAGCCTGAAAATCATAGAGTCTAAAGTATAAGCTGCAAAAATACCTAGTCCGCCGGTACATCGAGGATTATGAGATTCTGATCCGGTCCTCCGCCTCTTACATAAGACAGCTGCTTCCTTCGGCTCCTTTCTAAACAGTGATTCTCCGCTTCTCGCCTCCCTTACAAAACCACTTATTGTATAATGTTCTGGTACCTGGCCTCGGAGTGATATAGATACAAAAGAAAAGAAGAATAAAAAACAGAAAAACTTAGAGGTCACATCGATCGGTTTGTTGAATAAAACGTTAAACGCTTTATTTTATTGTAACTCTTTAAGCTGTTGATATTTTTTTTAACTTGCGCTATCGAAGAACTCTTATGATCGCAAAACTGAAATACCGTTTTATGATGCAGCGTCTTGGCAGAAGGCTTTACTGCTGTCTTATGTTCTACAATTCCTGATCAGTTTTCCTGTTCGATTATTCTGAACAGAATATTCCAGCCTGTCAGTCTCTTTTTATTTCAATTCATTTCAATTTATTCCTATTTATTTCTCCCAAATGGAAGGCCTTATTTTCAGTGTTAAAAGATATTCGATCCATGATGGTCCAGGGATCAGGGTAACTTTTTTCATGAAAGGATGTCCTCTGAGCTGTAAATGGTGTCACAATCCTGAGGGGATATCCCCTTGCCCTGAATCTGTTCTAAGGATCAGCAGAATAGGTGACAGAGAATTCAGCAGGTTAGAGATGGCAGGAAAGTTTTATACAATTGAAAACATTCTTGAAATTCTTGAGAAGGAGCGTGTTTTTATAAATCAGTCAAAAGGGGGAATAACATTTTCAGGAGGAGAACCTATGCTTCAGCCAGACTTTTTGCTTGATGCATTAAAAGCCTGTGTAAGTAGTGGATATCATACGGCAATTGATACGTCAGGATACGCGGCTTCCGAAAGCTATAGTTCAATTATTCACTATACTGACCTTTTCCTTTTCGATATCAAACATCTTGATGAAGCAAAGCATTATGAATCAACTGGGGTATCAAACACGGGAATTCTTGAGAATTACAGGCTTTTATTGAAAAGCGGGAAAGATATTATAGTGCGTATTCCGGTAATTCCGGGATTTAATGACGATCATGATCATCTGGAAAGACTGAAGGACTTTATAATCTCCACAAAAACCGCATCGCTTAAAATGATCAGTCTCTTACCGTTTCATAAGATAGGATCTTCAAAATATAAAAGGTTCAATTTATCTTACAGAATGGAAAATACAGAACCACCTTCAGAAGAAGAAATGCAGAAAATAAAGGAGTTATTTTTGGAAACAGGAATTAAAGTAAAAATTGGAGGATGAGTTGCATATGAAAATTTCACCAAGAGTTAAAAAATTACGGGAACAGAGTCTGAATTCTGTTGAAAAAATCAGTGCGGAAAGAGCTTTGCTTATTACTCAGTTTTATAAAAGTGATGAAGCACGTGAATTGTCAGCACCCGTAAAAAGGGCAAAGGCTTTTGAATATCTCCTTAAAAATAAGAAGATCTGTATCAATGATGATGAACTGATAGTAGGTGAGAGGGGTCCGGCTCCTAAGGAGACTCCAACTTATCCGGAAATAAGTTTGCATTCATTAAACGATCTGGAGATTCTCAACTCCCGTGATAAGGTCTCTTTCAGGGTTGATGAAGAGGTTAAGTCAATTTATGAAAAAGAGATAATTCCATTCTGGAAGGGAAAGAGTAATCGCGACAGGATAATGTCATTAATGACGCCGGAGTGGATCAATGCTTACGCCGACGGCATGTTTACAGAATTCCAGGAACAAAGAGCTCCTGGTCATACTGTGCTGGGTTACAGGATGTTCAGTACAGGTTTTATCGCTGTGAAGAAAGAAATAAAAGATGCCATTGAGGCTCTTGACTTTTTCACAGACAATATGGCTTCAGAAAAGCTTGAAGAGCTCAGGGCAATGGAGATCTCGTGCGATGCAATTATTATGTATGCGAACAGGCATGCCGATGAGCTGGAAAAACTATCACTATCTGAACCCGACCCAGTAAGGAAATTGGAGTTGCTAAACATTGCGGCAATTTGCCGGAAGGTCCCTGCCTATGCTCCTGAGACGGTTCACGAAATGCTTCAGCATTACTGGTTTATTCATCTGGGTGTTATTACAGAACTGAATCCCTGGGACTCCTTTAATCCGGGCAGGCTGGACCAGCATCTTTATCCGGTTTACAGAAAAGATAAGGAGTCCGGCTCCTTATCAGAACAGCATCTTTATGATCTTCTGGGTTGTTTCTGGGTTAAATTCAATAATCATCCGTCTCCTCCAAAAATGGGTGTTACAGCCAGTGAAAGCAGTACTTATACTGACTTTTGTCTTATTAATCTTGGAGGAGTAAAAGCTGACGGCACAGACGCGGTTAATGAGATGTCATATATATTGCTCGACGTAATTAAGGAGATGAGAATCCTGCAGCCGAGCTCTATGGTACAGATCTCAAAAATGAGCCCTGACAGGTTTGTTCATAAAGCGCTGGATATAATAAGAACCGGATTTGGCCAACCTTCATGTTTCAATACTGAAGCTATTATACAGGAGTTGCTGAGACAGGGAAAGAGTTTAATTGATGCAAGAAACGGGGGAGCTTCAGGATGTGTGGAAACTGGAGCCTTCGGTACTGAGGCATACTGGCTTACAGGTTATTTTAACCTACCTAAAATTCTGGAGCTGACTTTGAATAATGGATTTGACAGACATACCGGGAAGCTAATTGGACTTGAAACGGGTTATGCAGTTGATTATAAGATGTTTGAAGATCTTATTGGTGCATTTAAAGCACAGGTGAACTACTTTGCCGATATTAAAATCAGAGGTAATAATGTGATAGAAAAAACATTTGCTGACTGGTTACCGGTTCCGTTTTTATCATTACTCCTTGAAGACTGTATTTTAAATGGCAAAGATTACAACAGCGGAGGGGCAAGGTATAACACTTCCTATATTCAGGGTGTCGGGCTTGGCAGTATAACAGATATGCTGACCTCAGTGCGTTATAATATTTATGACCATAAGACACTTGGCTGGGAAGAATTAATTAAAGCAATGGAAGCTGATTTCAAAGGATTTGAAGAACTTCAGTACGAATTAGTCTANNAATTTATTATGATGCTGTAAATGGCAGGCCAAATACCAGAGGTGGGGTACACCGTATTAATATGCTTCCCACAACATCTCATGTCTACTTCGGCAGCGTTACAGGGGCAACAGCTGATGGCCGGAACGCTCATCTGCCTCTTTCAGAAGGGATTTCTCCCTTNNTGAGGATGAGGATAGTTATGAAAAGCTGACTGCTTTGATCCGAAGCTATTTTAGTCTTGATGGCCATCATATACAATTTAATGTTGTCAATGCCGAAACACTGAAGGAAGCGCAACTTCATCCTGAGAGGTACAGGGATCTTATTGTAAGG
>PMIL01000221.1 GCA_003157075.1 Bacteroidales bacterium
TTTCTCATCAAGTGTTTTAGCCGAGACATTTATCCTGGGCGGGTCGGCTCCCCTGAATTTCATAGCATTATCGAGCAGGTTCTGAAAAACTCTGACAAGTTGTACTTCGTCACCATAAACAAAAGGAAGATCATCGTTTACAATCATGGCGCCGGTTTCCTGGATCTTTTTTTGAAGATTGGCTATAGCATGTCCCAGTACAGTTGAGAGATCAAGTTTTACAAATGGTTTGCCCCTTGTTGTAACTCTTGAATAATCGAGCAAATCATTGATCAGACGTTGCATCCTGTTAGCGCCGTCGACGGCATAGAAAATGAAATCCTTTGCATCCTGATCAAGCTGGTCCTTGTATCTTCTTTCAAGTAACTGTGTATAGCTCGATACCATACGAAGTGGTTCCTGTAAATCGTGTGATGCAACATAGGCAAATTGTTCAAGTTCCTGGTTTGAGCGCTTGAGACCAATTATGGCATTATCAAGTTCCATAGTGCGTTCATTGACCAATTCCTCAAGATGGTCACGATGCTTTTTTAATTCTTCTTCAGCCAGCTTTCGCTCAGTGACATCCATCGAAACCCCTATAACACCAATGACCTCGCCCGTATCGTTCAAATATGGGATCTTAGATGTACTTACCCATCGGTTGCCCCATGGTTCGTCAATGTTTATCTTTGACTGTCCACTCCGTATAACTTGCAGGTCGTCCTGGTAATAGGCTTGTGCCTGTTCTCTTGGGTACAAGTCATTGAGATTAATACCTTCCAACTGCTTTTTCGACATTTTGTGTGCATCGCATATATATTTATTAACCCGAATATATCGGTTTTTTGTATCCTTGTAAAAAACTAGCCCGGGAATACTGTCGATGATCGTTTCCAGCTCGTTTGATAACAACTGGAGCTGTTCAGATTTCCTGAGGGATTCCATTTCCGCCAATTTGCGTTCGTTAATGTCCTGGATCATTCCGCCGATCTTTACAATCTCACCGTTTTCCCGATATGCCTTTCCGACAGTCCTTACCCATATCCTGTTCTTCTTTGCTGTGATTAATTCAAGTTCTTCATCGAAAGGCATCCCATGTTTTATAGCACTCTCAATACATTTGGAGATGACTGGAATTGCTTCCGGAGCATAGAAGTTAATTCCAAGTTCTACATTTGGAACAAAACCTGGTTCAACCTCGTGAATCTCATGTGTTGTTTCTGACCAATAAAGTGTGTTCTCTACCAGATCTATCTCCCAGCCACCAACCTTTGCCAGTCTTCCCGTCTCATTGAGTAAGATCTTGCTTCTTTGTAATTCTTTTGTACGTTCATCAACTTTTTGTTCCAACTCTTTACTAAAAGCTTTAAGTTGGTCCCGAGCTTTTATTATCTCATCTAAATCAGTATTGGAACCGAACCATTTGATAATGTTTCCATCAGCATCGTGCATCGGAACAGCTCTTGTTTTAAACCAATGATAGATTCCGTCAGATTTTCGGATCCGGAATTCAATATCGAAACTGCTTCCGGTTTTCACTTTTTCCATCCAGTCTGAAACTGTTTTATCTCTGTCCTCCGGATGAAGCTGCTCCAGCCAGCGATAACCCAATTGTTCTTCCTCTGGAAATCCTGTATAATCCACCCATTGCTTGCTTAAATAATCACAGGGACCGTCAACTCTGCAAGTCCAGAAAAGTTGTGGCAAGGATTCAATAAGTTCTCTGAATCTTTTTTCATTATTTTTTATTGTTTCCTCAATTTGCTTGCGTTCAGTTATATCTATGCATACTCCGACCCATTCCAGTATCTCATCGTTTTTATCAAAGACAGGCGATCCTTTTGCGAGTAAGTTGCGATAAACCCCGTCATGCCTTTTTACCCTGTATTCAGTTTCGTAGGAAGATCTGGCTGATACAGCATTATTCCAGATCTCAATTGTTTTAGCAATATCGTCAGGGTGCAGGGCTGAAGCCCATCCGGAACCTTTTACCTGATCATAACTCAGCCCTGTAAATTGTCTGAAATAGGGAATATCTTCTACAACTTCTCCATTCGGATTTGTTACCCAGGCTATCTGACCGGTCAACTCTATATAGGATCTATAGCGATCTTCACTAATTCTTAATTTTTCGGAGGTTTTTTTAATCTTTGTAATATCGATAATCACAGTTATAAAGTACAAAGGGTTGCCAATACCATCTCTTTCCAGAGTAGTTGAAACATCCGTCCATATTATATTTCCCTTCTTATGAAAGTACCTTTTTTCATACCTCATGCTCTTTTTCCCGCCGGATATTAACAGGTCAATAATGTCCTGGCTGGCTTTTATATCATCGGGATGGGTCAGATCTTTCCAGTTTTTCCCTTTAATCTCTTTTTCAGAATATCCGAGTATTTCGCAAAAAGCTTTGTTAACTCTCAGAGTCCCATCAATTCCAGTTATTGACTTGCCTACAGGGGACTTCTCAAATATCAGCCTGAACAGCTCCTCCTTTTCTTTAAGAGCCTGATTGTCTTTCCGGCCATTTATTGACTCTTCCTTGTTCACCTCTTTTTTCATTTTACTCTTTTTTAGGTATTGCCGGATTGGCAATTTTTCTTAGTCGGAACCGTAACTATGCAAGGTACAAGTATTGAAGTGATATCTGTGTAGGTAAAAAGATGATACATCTGTAGGTGTTAGGCTTACATGTTAATCAAATAAAAGATCAGAGAACGATATCTTTCTTTTCATTATAGCCCGAGGTTAGAAAACTGATATAAAAAGAACTTAAATCTTATTTGCCAGGAATGAGATCATTTTTCAATATTTCATCAAATTGAAATCATTATTTCGAATAAAAGACCTAACTTGCTTT
>PMIL01000033.1 GCA_003157075.1 Bacteroidales bacterium
ATAGTTACCATCAGGGTGCTGATAAAGATAATGCTTCCTCCGACGATCATCAAAAAGGAAATCTTTTCATTTAACAGGACTATCCCCATTAATGAAATGAAGAATGGTAATAAATAGGTGCCAAGTATAGCCTGTGTCACATCCAGTCTTTTTAAAACATAAAAGAATAATAATGCAGGGATTCCATAAACAAANNAAAATGAAATGGTTCGACCCATATAAGTAAAGGGATACTGGCTATACTGCCAATTATGGAGCTGTACACCAGTATTTCCAATTCTGTAAACTTTTTATCCACCAGCATTTTGCAATAAGTGTTATAAAATGCACAACAAAAACAGGCAAACAGAAAAATCATGTTCCCGACGAAGTATTGTCCATGAAAAAACTTGGCGCCTGATATATCTGATATTGAAGTCATAAGTACTCCTGCTATCGCCAATACAAAACTGATAATGCGGATTATATTTAGTTTCTCTTTAAGCAGAAAAGAAGCTAAAATTGCAACAAATACCGGGATTGTTAAAGTTATTATTCCGGCATTGGCAGCAATAGTTAACTTAGAACCAAGAGTATAGGCATATTGCATTATAAAAATACCAATCAATCCTGAAAGTACAAAGTATTTTATTTCATTCCATCTCCAACGAAATTTTACATTACGTCTTTTATTTTCAATCCATAGTACAGGAAGAAAGATTAAGGTACTGGCAACCATTGGAATGAATGCAACAGTAATCGGACCCAAACGATCACCAATAAACCTTATAACAGGTACCTGTGTCGCCCATAAAAAGTTGATAATTATAATTAGTCCCCAATCTATTGCTTTTTGAGATTTTAGTATGCTCATGTTTAATAAATAATATAATAATACTATTCAATATCAACTATTTAGGGGGCAAGCCTGAACCAAACCCGCCATCGACCACTATTGAAGCCCCTGTAATAAATGAAGCGTCATCACTGGCCAGAAAAACAGCTACTCGTGCAACTTCCTCAGGTTTGCCGATACGCCACAAGGCATGCAATTTACCGGCATCTATTCTTGCCTGCGCAGGATCAGGCTGTGCCTGAAAGTATCCTTCTGCAAGTCCGGCGTCAATGTACCCCGGACATATACAGTTTACCCTCACTCCTTCGTGTCCATGGTCAATTGCCATTGCCTTTGTCAAACCAATTATGGCGGCTTTAGTAGTGCAATAACCTGCGCACATGGGTTCAACAAAGTAGCCATTTACCGAGGACATACTTACAATATTACCTTTAGTCTTGCGCAGGTATGGGAGAAAGTATTTTGAACACAAAAAAATACCTCCTACATTAATGCCCATCTGGAGGTTCCATTCTTCAAATGTGATATCTTCAATTGTTTTATTAACCTGTATTGCAGCATTATTTATCAATGCATCGATTTTTAAATAGGTTTTAATTGTATACGCTACCAGCTGTTTAACCGATTCCGGATCAGCAACGTCTGTCTTGAACGCAGTTGCAATACCATTATTTGAATTTATCAGGTTTACAGTGTCTTCAGCACCCTGAAGATTAATATCAGCAACAACAACCTTTGCACCTGCTGCGGCAGATTCAATTGCACAAGCCCTGCCAATTCCTGAACCAGNNCAGCTCCTTACGTGACAAGTTTTCCTTATTAACTTTTTCATTTGCTTTTTTAAAGACATCCAGTTCCACTGATTTTGGAACAACCACAATTCCATCGAAGTCGGCATATACAATATCGCCTGGATTGACCAGAACCTCACCGCAGCGAATGGGAACATCATAAGCCTGAACGATAGCACGGCCTTTCGAATCAAGTGGCCTTATTCCTGAATAATAAACTGGAAACCCCATCTTCATGATTTTAACACAATCACGTATCTGGCTGTCACAAACACAACCTGCAGCGCCATTCCTTTTTGCAATAGTGCTCATGAGTTCTCCCCAGGGTGCGTTAGTACCGGCATAATCAGTAGAATGCACTGCTACATCATGATTCTTTAGAGAATCCATGGCCTCAATCTCCAATCCATACGGATTATCTTCAGCGATGCTATCTGTTTCCATCCAACGGAATGTACGGGCACGACCTATAAATCCACAGTTTTCAGGATTCGCAAGAAGCGGACGCAACCGCTGATGCATAGCCTGATTACGGAAACCCAACTCATCGAGAATATCACAAACCGCGGCCACATAAAGATTTTGTTTAATGAATCCGAATAATTCGGTGTCGTTTTGAAATTCTTTCTTTTGCATCGCTACTGGTATTTTACAGAAATATTATAATTGTTACCCGGAACTACAGTTACCAGGGCATAGTCAAATCCTTTTATTTTCTTTTGTTCAAATTTCCCTTCCTCTCCGTTAACGGCAATTAGAATAATTTTTTTATTATTATAAGTTAGAGGAAGCAAAAATGTGAGTCCGTTAGAATTCTTTAGACTGGATGAAAGTTTAAAAGTCAGTTGATTATCTGACCAATTGAAACCGGAAAAAGTAGCTTCATC
>PMIL01000257.1 GCA_003157075.1 Bacteroidales bacterium
CACTGGAGGAGATACTACCTTCCTTAGGCTCAACACCTGAAGATGAAGAGCTGAAAGAACTAATATGGGAAGCTATTGAGGACACTCTCTCTGAACTTCCTGAGGAACAGAGTTATGTCTTCACTGCTAATGAGTTTGAAGATATGAGTTTCAAAGAGATTTCCGAAAAAACCGGTATCGGTATCAATACTCTTATCTCGAGGAAACGATATGCTGTCCTTGCCCTCAGGGAAAATTTAAACGAATTATATAATCTTTTAAAAAATAATTAATATGAAAGCACTTAGAGTTTTAAAGTTTATTGGTTTTGGAATCATTGGTCTTGCATTTGTAACATTGGCTGTGTTTATCACGATGAGCCTCTGGAATGCTTTGATTCCTTTGTTGTTCCATGGTCCGGTACTTACTTTCTGGCAGACTGCCGGTCTGTTTATCCTGTCAAAAATTCTTCTTTCCGGGGTAGGTCCGGGAGGACACAACCGCAGCAGGAGAGACTGGCGTAGAAGATACCACGGTAAGTTCAGACCCGGTTGCGGTTATTCCGAGGATACATCAACACCTGAAAATGCATAGGAAAGAACCGGCACCAGCCGGTTTTTTTATGCTCTATCTATATCCTGCGCAAACAAATCATATTACTAATTGTCTAATGTAAGGATAGACAGATACTTTGATATAAATTCTGATCTTGAATCCCTCCGGATTCGTGGACTTACAGATCAGGAAGAATAATTCACAAATATGAGGAAAGAAAGATTAGAAGCGTTCAGTGATGGTGTGCTTGCCATAATAATAACAATTATGGTGCTTGAAATAAAGGTGCCACTTGGAGATAAGATATCTAACCTGAAACCGCTCTTGCCGGTTTTTTCAAGTTACGTTTTAAGCTTTATCTATCTTGGAATTTACTGGAACAATCATCATCATATGATGCATACTGTAAAGCATGTGACTGGCAAGATTCTCTGGGCTAATCTGCACCTGCTTTTCTGGTTGTCACTCGTTCCATTTGTTACCGGATGGATGGGCGAAAATCATTTTAAATCTGCTCCTGTTGCACTGTATGGCATTATTCTTTTGATGGCAGCTATAGCTTATTATGTACTTCAAACTGTTATAATTAAGGGTCATGGATCTGACTCAATTCTTGCACGTGCTGTAGGCAAGGATCTTAAAGGGAAAATTTCTCCAATCCTCTATGTTATTGCGATTGTTTCCAGCTGGATAAGCGGATGGATAGCAGGAGCTATCTATATTCTTGTGGCGTTTATCTGGCTGGTTCCTGACAGAAGGATCGAGGTTATCTTCAACAGTGAAAAGTTGTAATGCATTAGATCTAATTCGTAATTTCTTCGCACATTTGCCTCGAAAATCTATAATTATGAAGTCCTGGTTTTCCGATGAGGCCTTTGCGGTAATACATGTTAAGAATTTCCGATTTTATCTTTTCTATCGTATTTTCATGACAATGGCCTCGCTTATGCAATCAGTCATTGTGGGATGGCAGATTTACGACATATCACACAACGTACTCTGGCTTGGGTTTATTGGTCTGGTTGAAGTAATTCCGCAGGTCAGCATATCTCTTTTTGCAGGGCACTATATCGATTTGTGGAACCGTCGTAAGATTGTCAGATATACTACTCTAATACTTATCCTTGGGTCACTGATCCTTTTAATCTACAGTTCAAACACAGCATATTTTACTGCAAAATTCGGTATCCTCCCGGTTTTCTTTACAATATTTCTGACCGGACTCGCCAGGGGTATTCTGGGCCCTGCCCAGGTAGCCTTGCTCGGACAGCTGGTTCCCAGAAATTTATATGCTAATGCGGCAACATGGAACAGCGCTAACTGGCAGGTTGCTGCTGTACTGGGACCGGCAATCGGCGGAATGGTCTATGGTTTTTGGGGAATAATACCGGCGTATTCGCTTGTTCTAGGCTTATATACTTTATCTTTCTTTATGATCCTTTTCATTAAGGTTGGCAAGCATGAAGTGGGCGAAACAACCGAAGGAGTATTCACCAGGATCAGAAGCGGTATAGACTTTGTCTTTAAGACACCTGAATTGCTGGGAGCTTTTACCCTCGATATGTTTGCCGTATTGTTTGGAGGTGCAGTTGCAATGCTGCCGGTATTTGCCTCTGATATTTTAAAGATCGGACCTCAGGGTCTGGGTCTTCTTCGGGCTTGTCCTGCTATTGGCGCTACCTTTATGGCTTTTGTGCTTATGTTCCGTCCGCCGATGAAGGAAACAGGAAAAATATTATTCATTTGTGTTATTGGTTTCGGACTTACAATGATTGGTTTCGGTCTTTCAAGGAGTCTCATATTATCCGGTATATTGCTGATTCTCAGCGGAGCGTTTGATAATGTGAGTGTCGTAATACGGGGTACGATCCTTCAGCTGTTTACCCCGGATGATATGCGGGGAAGAGTGGCATCTGTTAACAGCATATTTATTGGTTCCTCAAATGAGTTGGGCGCATTTGAATCGGGTGTTACTGCTAAATTAATGGGGCTTGTTCCATCGGTTGTTTTCGGTGGTATTATGACGCTTGCTGTTGTTTTTACAACTATCAGAATAAATAAGCCATTACGCAAACTTTCGCTCAAGAATAAGATGTAGGGTGACTATCTCTGTGGTCCTTTGTGACAGTTCTTATTACTTTAGTTACACAGAGAGCCACAGAGAAGACACAGAGAGCCAGGGAGCTTGCTAGTTGATGCCGAGTTTCTTTGCAATTGCAGCAGGTATCGCATTTTTATTTACCATGATGTTGGTTGTTCTGAGCATCACAAACGGTTTCGATACAAAAATGAATCCGTCATATTTACCTACTATTCCCCATGAGTTTTTCACTTTATAGAAAGCATTGCCTGCCTGGTCGGTAGCCAAACCAACAATATGCATTCCGTGATCATCTGTGGTTAAATAATTATCAAATTCTTTTTGTCTTATTTCCTGAGTGATGACTTTTTCGGGGTGTGGTCCGTTAAAAACCTTCGTGGCTTCTTCTTCTGTCATCTCGATCCAGCTTTTCTCAGGGATAATAGCCACTCCCTGTTTCATTGAAAATCCTTTATCACTCATGTCGCTTGCCCACGCAACGGTATATCCAGTAGAAACTGAATTATCGATGATCTGAATCAGATCATCAAGAGGTACGTTATAGAATGAACCAGCCGCCCAGTTGTCAGGTATCTCCAGCACGCATTGTTTATAGAAGGGATGATGAGTAAATGAAGTTAGTAGTACATAATCATCAGGATTTATACCAAGCTCCTTTGTGAAGCTGGCTGGAGTAAAGGTTTTTCCTTCATAGCTAAATGTTTCAGGCACTTTCCCGAGGTATGCATCAAGGATCCCATTCAATCCGGCAAACCATGCAGTGGTTAGTTTCGGACTTTTAATAACCGCATCCATATATCCCCGCATTGCACCATCCATCTCACTGTGGTTATGTTTTGGCTCACCATAGTTCAGTCCGGGATAGGCTGCATCCGGCACCAGACCAACCTCACGACATCCGTTCAGAAGATCTCCGTATTCACCACCTCCGGCAAAACTTGAATTGCCATGCATTCTGACATACATCCCGGCTTTTTTCTCGTAAGTATGTCTTACAATATACATTTCTGAAAGATCGTAAGGTTTCTTTCCCATACGTAACAGCTCGGATTCAAACATGGAAATACCGGAGAAGCACCAGCAGGTCGAAGTTGCGCTCTGATTTTTGACCGGTGTGCAGGCCAGTTCTTTCTTCATTGTAAAAGTGTAGCCTGTTTCCTGGCTGTAAGCTAAAGTACTGACAAGCAGAAGGAGTACGGTCAGTTTAATGAATTTGTTCATAATATAAGATTATAAGTTTTATAGAATAGAATTGATACAGATGCAAACATTTTAATTTTCCCGGGGATGAGTTTTCAAATCTAATTATTTGAATTCATTTAATAGTTCATATAAGTCATATAAATATTTTTTGACAGATTTTATAAAAGCATACAATGTATATTTATAATTCTGAGGCGGATTAAACTTTATTGATCCGGTAATTGTTAATACCTGCAATACTATAACCCTCAGCTGATCACTCATGCTTGATTTTAATTTGATATTACAAACTGAAAAAGTAATACTGCGCCCCATGATCTCTGAGGATTATAATTCCTTTGAGAGGTTGACGGAAGATGGATCGATGTGGATCTATTTTACATCTGATTTGTCGGTTAAGAATGAACTGCATATCTGGATTGATACTGCATTAGATGAAATCAGGAATAAAAGCCGGCTGGCTTTTACAATTATTGATAAATCTTCAGGTAATCCGATAGGATCAACAAGTTTCGGAAATATTTCTGAGCGTGACAAAAGAATTGAAATAGGCTGGACATGGATCTCGAAGGAATTCCAGGGAAAAGGAATTAATGGTCAGATAAAGTATTTAATGTTAAAATATGCATTTGAAACGATTGATATTGAGAGAGTTGAAATTAAAACAGATGTTTTAAATCTTCCGGCAAGAAAAGCGCTCCTCCGTATAGGTGCCAAGGAAGAAGGGGTGCTTCGAAGCCATTCACTGATGACACATGGCAGGCGCAGAGATACAATATATTACAGTATTCTAAGATCGGAGTGGGAAGCTATAAAAGTCATGAATAACTGGCAATAGGTAATTGCATTGAGCAGCCAGGCAGAATTGCATCTTTTGATCAGATTTGGTAACTTTGAAATACAGACAGATAAAAGTATATTCTAAAAGAAATCAGCCATGAAAAAAGTAATTCTCAGCATCTTCCTGACCCTGGTTGTTTTGATAATAGCCTTTATTGCATACATATGGTCAGGATCCTATAATATCAGCCAGCTGTCACCCCATAATTCAATTACCCGGCGGATTATCGATATCACTGTCCATCATTCAATCAATAAAAGACTCAAAGACATTAAAGTTCCTTCACTGAATGATACGGCGATGATTGCAGAAGGTTTTGGACATTATAACGAAATGTGTGTCATTTGTCATGGTGCCCCTGGTATCGAGCCTTCAGAAATGACAAAAGGGCTGTATCCCGAACCTCCAAGGTTCTATAAATCTGATGATATGCCTGAGACTGATGAGGCATTCTGGATAATTAAATATGGCATAAAGCTGACCAGCATGCCGGCATTTGCTCCTACACATACCGATAATAATATCTGGGCAATCACGGCTTTTATGCTGAACAAGATGAACAAGATGTCGCCTTCAGAATATCAGGAGTGGATAAAAAGATACCCTGAGATGGAAGATGAATCGGGAAAATGATAATTTTATTTGTTCCCAGCCCACTTTTTCCACAATTCCTTATTATCGAGCATCTTGATATAATACCCTCCGACCACGCTTCTTGCCTGGAATCCGACCATCTGCGCATTATCCACGATATACCAGTCTGATACAGGAACACGGTTAGCAGTCTTGTCGGCGTAATGGTAAACCGGATCAAAAATTAAACGGAAGTCGTTTTTATTATCAGCGAGGGTTGCACTCCATGTTATCCAGTCATTCTTTGAATAACGTTCGCGGTTATCCAGAGGAAGCCCGAATTCGGCTATTTTGGTCTTATAGAAATTTATTTCCCTGTCTAATACCTCCTTTGGGAAAAGATTAAATCCGAGAATCTTATCCCAGACAAGGTTATATTTCTGACTCCAGGTTGATTTCTGATCATATGCCAGAAGAGTATGGTTCCCTTCTGTAGCCAGGTTTATCCACTCTTTTGCCAGTGTTGCTGCTTTCTCGAGTGATGATGCAGCTTTCTCCTTATAACCATTCATGTCGCAAAGCATTGAATAAGAACGCAGAGCAATAATTGCCTTTGCAGACAGGTTGACATTATGTGCAAGGTGACCGGCGAAATCATCTGTGCATAACTGATTCTCAGGGTCAAATCCTTTTGAAATAATATAGTCAGCCCATTTTTCAATAACCGGCCAATACTGTTTTGAGAAATCTGCATTTCCTTCGACTTTTGCCAGGGCAGCAAGCATAATGAGCATATTTCCCGTTTCCTCTACCGGCATCTGGTCTGATTCATCATTCTCACCACCGCCGTATACCTGACCGGTTGCGTAGGGGTACTGACCGAGATCGTGGGGTGCAAATGGAAATTTCCAGCGGGGCGAAGAGGAATAATCAAGCACCGGTCTTAACATTGCTTTTGCAAGAACCGGACTGAAGAACAATGCAAATGGTGAAAAGGGATAAATGACATCAACGGTACCAATACAGCCGTTACTGAAATTCTCTTTAGGGAAAAACAAAGGGTTACCCTTATTGTCGGCAACCAGCTTATGAGCTGATAAGCACTGGCGGTAAACAAGTGCACACATCTGGGCATATTTTTCCCCGCCGGCTGTATTGAGGTCAGCCATCAGCTCCCTGTCAAATGAATTACAGGTCATAATCAATCTGTCATGATCAGTGGAAGCAGTCATCAGTAAATTGTCAAATGTCATTCCGCTGCGGCGCCACCATGCGCGTAGGTCACTTTCAAAATACCTGATGGAATAGATGTCATCGTATGCTACCATAGCCCAGACAGTATAAGGAGCTGTTCCTTTCTTTCCGAGGTCCCAGGCTGAAGCCATTGATATTGATCCTGCATCTGCTTTTTTTTGTTCTGAAGATTTTTCTGATTCAGGAAGTACTCCGGTTTTAACAAAGCTATCTGCCAATGAACTTCGCTGTGCAACAGATATTGAAGATTTCTGGGACTCAGGCACAGACAGATAAATATAACCCCAGTCAATTCTGACATTATCTCCGTGCTTATTCAGATATTTTTGTTCCAGTGTGCCAATTCTTTCTGTTTTAAGACCCTTAATGTCAGGCTGTTCCCAGCCTATCTCCTGATCTGTCTTATTTACGGAAAGTTCAGATCCGCAGGCAAAATATATTTGAATGTCATGAGCTTTACTATCAGTCGATTCCACTTTCCAGGATACATATGTAACAGGACGTGAAAGGACTTCAATATCTTTAACAAGCAGGGGTGAAGTGAAAGTCATTGATACTCTTACGCCGGCGCCGCCAAATTGATAAACGGTATTTGTCGGAAACACTTTCAGGGATAACTGTTTCATAGGTTCAACATAGGAAGGACTGCTTCCCATAAGGCGGTAGGTTTTCCCGTCGATCCTTATCATGCTGTTCAGGGGATTCTTTGCACCTGTCCAGTGTACTGTTTCCATGTCGGTTAGCCTGTCGGACGGTGACCATATGCTGAAATAAGGATCATGTGTAATCAGAGGGACTGAAGGAGGTCTGAATTGGAGCTGCACATTTGAAACCGGTTGTGAACCGACAATTGCACCAAAACCAAAAAACAGGATCAACAAAGCAAGGGTTCGTTTCATATCGTATTGGGGTTTTGAATAAAATATTCTCATCCAAAATTAGGATAATTATTGTTTATTTTTTGCTTATCACAAATCATTGTTACAACTTGGAGGGCATAATCAATTATTAATACAATTTCAGAAACAAAATGAAAAGAAAACTTTTACTTCTCATTTTCTTGATTCTTCCAGAAGCTTTTATTGCAGCACAGACTTCAGATTTTAATGATACCATCTCGGGCTACCTCGGTGAGATCCGGCAAAATACGAAACTGAACAAGGATCTTTGGAACCTTGATCTGTTTGGACCAGTTCTTCTTGTTGATCCTCAAACAAGGAAGATTTATTCCAATTTTGCCGATTCGTCAGGAATATTAAAACCTGACGGTGATATTTTTACAGGGCTTTTACCCGCCAGGATCAATATAGCAAATACATCTCTAAATTGGTCCGGGAAATCGTGGGCAATGATAATGCTTCCTTTGCCGCAAAATAAGCAGGAACGGCTTGATCTGCTTTCTCACGAACTGTTTCACCGGTCTCAGCGTGCACTTGGCTTCCGGACGGCAAATTCCGACAATGATCACCTCGATAAGCGCGAGGGCAGAATTTACCTTCGTCTTGAACTCGCAGCTCTTGACCTTGCCCTCAAAACATCTGAACCAGCTCTGATCAGGGAACATCTAACCAATGCCATGTTTTTCAGAAAAACAAGGTATTCTCTTTTTCCGGGAGCAGCTACAAATGAAAACAAGCTTGAGCTTAATGAAGGTCTGGCTGCCTATACAGGTATCATGATGAGCGGAAGAACTGATAGGGAAAAACAAGATTATTTTGAAAATACACTAATTCAATTTCAAAAATATCCCACATTTGTCAGATCGTTTGCCTATATCACCACACCGATCTATGGCTTCATTTTAAGCAGATCAGAAAAGGAGTGGAACAAACAGATTTCCGATACTACAAATCTTACTGATTACTTTATCAATGCCTTCGGAGTATCTGTTCCTCCAATTCTTTGCCAGTACTGTTTAGCCAGATACAGCTATAAAGATATTCTTGATGAAGAAACCACCAGGGAAGAGATAAAGGCGAAGCAGATTTCTGAGTTTAAAAAAACATTCATTGAAAAACCCCATCTCGATATAATTCTGGAAAAAATGAATATCTCATTTGATCCCAGAAATATTATACCACTCGAAGATTACGGAAATGTTTATCCTGTCATGCGGATTACCGACAACTGGGGTATACTGACGGTAACTGGAGGAGCTTTGCTCAGCAAGAACTGGGATAAAGTAACAGTATGCGAACCAGCTGTTATGAATTCTGAGAAAATCAGTGGTGAAGGCTGGACCCTTGAACTAAATCATGCCTATAAGGTTGAAAAAAATCTCTCAGGAAGGAACTATTCACTTAAGAAAAAATAATCAGACTACGTTTTTCAGGTCTTGAGTACCGGTTAAGGTACAATAAACAGGTACCCGTTTCCTTTGAGCGTAATTATCTCTATTGATTTGTCAGTGCTGAAAGTGTGCCTGAGCTTCCTGATATAAACATCGAGGTTTCTGGAATTGAAGTATGAGTCATCTCCCCAGATAGTCATTAAAAGATCTTTCCTGACTGTTATCCTGTTCCTGTTGGCATAAAGCATTTTCAACAGCTGCATATCCCTGTTCGATAGTTTTATATTACCGGAAGGTGATTGAAGCTCATACCGTAAGGTATCAAACCTGAACGATCCGATCATCAGTAAGTCAGTTTCAGTTTGATTATCCATCCTGGTTTTTACAAGTTTGAGCTGGTTTTCAATCCTGATGATAAGCTCCTCAATGCTAAAAGGCTTTTTTATATAATCAGTGCCGCCCGATTCAAATCCTTTAACAAGGCTGGGTGTATCGGTTTTTGCAGTCAGGAAAATCACCGGCAGAAGCGGAAACCTGCTTCTCAGTGTTCTGCAGATAGTATAGCCGTCAACATTTGGAAGCATAATATCAAGCACACAGATCTCTGGATTATAATTTTCAAGGCCGGAAATAACTCTTGCCCCATTACTCTCCCATTTTACTTCATATCCTTGTTTCTCAAGAGTATCACTCACTATTTTCCCCAGGGACAGTTCATCTTCAATATAATAGACCTTTATTTTATACATTAATTCGTCGGAAATTTTAGGATAAATGAAGAGCCGGGATTCAAATTTCTGGTTTCAATGCTCCCATTATGCAATTCCATTACAAGCGAAGCAAAGCTCAGACCGAGGCCGTATCCTTTCACGTTGTGTACATCTTCTGAAGGTAGCCTGAAGAATTTTTCAAAAATCTTTTTCCGATATTCTTCAGGTATTCCGGGGCCGTTATCGTTAATCTCAATCACTATTTTATTATCATTCCTGCTTGTGAATACTTTTATAACTGGTTCTTTATCACAGTATTTGATACTATTATCAATAAGGTTAATAAATAGACCCTTAAGATAAAGCGGATCAGCTGATATTCTTATGTTCTCTTCTCCGGGATTGAATTCAATTCTGCCTTTTTTTCCAAGCTTGATGCTCATTGTGTCCGCAACCTCACTGATAAGTCTGTTGAGGTCAATCTCCTTAAGGTCAAGAGGATGTTGTTTCTGTTCCAGAAGTGTATGATCAAGGACCCTGTTGATCAGTTCTCCCAGCCTGTGAGTTTCCTCTGAAGCCAGCCTCAGGTATTCCTCCATTACCTGAGGTTCTTTTTTCATGTTGAAATTGCCCAGAGCCTCAAGCGCCACCATGATGGTTGAAACAGGCGTTTTCAGTTCATGTGTTATGTTACTCACAAATTCGTCACGGAGACTATTCAGTATCATGTGATTACGAAGACTTCTGTAAGCCACAATAAAAGAGAGTGCTGTAATTAACACCAGTACAATCCCAAAAATAATCTGAGTCGTCATTCTTCGCAGCAGGTAACCACTATAACCATTCATGGCTGCCGCCGGAAGAGGGAATACGGGAAGAGGTTCTATGACCATTGCCTGTCGTGCTTTTGCCTTAGCGATCTCAGTCCTGGCTGCAATCCAGTCAATATGGAAATTCATCCCGTTCTTATTGATTCTCTGATAAAAGGCTTTCTTAAACTTTGATGTATCCATTGCGGATGAAAATTCCGTTTCAGGATTATCTATATTTAAGGTATCCCCGGAATGAGCAATGATAAGTTTTATACTTTTTAACAACATTTCCTCGGGCAACCCTTTATGCTTTACCAGTGTGGTGCTTTTACCTTCAGCATTTTTTCCCTGCTTTATATTCACAGTGACAACTGCAGAGTCATTCATTCCCAATCCGGATTTATTGGCAGGTGTTTTTGACAAACTGATTACTTTTTCCTCTGCAGAATCTGAACGGATAATCCGGTGATCCATCAATATGATCCTTTTTTCGGAAAGGACCGGATCTATATAAGTTTTAAACAATAAAGTATCGAGAATCTCATCATGAGATTTTAAATAAAATCCGGTCAGTTCTTTAGCAAGGAGACCTTTTTCTTCATGGTACTGGGAAAAGAGCCATTGAATGACAAATCCTGTCAGAAGCAGCTGGCTTGATATCATCAATATCAAGATCCTCTTATGTCGGGTTTTCTTTTTCATATAAATAACTGATCACAAAGATACTGACCATCATCGATAATGCAGGCATCATTAACCTTAATTAACCTTGTTTACCTAATCCTTAACCTGCCATTCTGATATAGTGAGCTATTTTTGAGAAAAAAATTAGACCATATGAAAGCAAAATTATTCGGATTGTCATTAGCTATGTTATCTGTCATTTCATCGGGACAGGAGAAGCCTTCAGAAAATCTAAAATCAGGCAGGATATATTATGAAGAAAAGATAAAACTGGATGTCAAACTTGAAGGAGATGCTGCTCAGTATTCTGAAATGTTTCCGAAAGAAAGGAAATCGGAAAAGATCCTGTCATTTTCAAATGATGCCACACTATTTGAAACCAGCAAGGATATAGTTGAAGATATGACACAGGTCCACCAGGACGGAGTAAATATAAAAATGGTAATCTCCGGTGACAATAAGGTCTACACTGACCTCAAAAATCAAAAGATTATCGATCAGCGTGAGTTCATGAACAGGATGTTCCTTGTTGAAAAGGAAATAGCGGTTTCTGACTGGAAGCTTACAGGTAATCAGAAAGTTATCCTGGGTTATCCCTGTATCGAGGCAACAAAGCAGGACACCGCAGGTGTAAAGACAATCGTGTGGTTTGCACCTTCATTTGAAATTAAGGGAGGTCCGGCCGGATTTAGCAATCTTCCCGGAATGGTTCTGTCAGTGGATGTCAAAGATGGCACCCATACATACCTGGCAAAATCAGTAGAAGCTGTTGAGGCAGGAGCACTTAAGATAAAAAAACCAGGTGACGGGAAAAAAGTAACTGAGGGTGAATACCAAAAAATTGTTTCGGAAAAAATGAAAGAGATGGGAATGGATGAGGGTACTGGAGGTGAAGGGGCCCATGTAAAAATTATTATTAAAAATTAGTCATCCGGAATGAGGAATATTTTTGTTTTCGCTTTTCTGGCTCTATGTACAGTTATCAATGGACAAACCTTTCAGATGAGGGGTGATATACTTGACGAAAAAGCGGAGCCGCTTTCTTCCGCAAGTGTAGTGCTGCTCAGCCCTGCAGACTCAACAATGCTCTATTTTGCCATTACCGGCAGCAATGGTCAATTCGAGATAACAAACATTAAGAAAGGCGATTACCTCCTGCAGATTTCTCTCATTACTTATAAAACAATCTACCGTAAGTTTTCTTTTCCCTCAGCTCTTGGTGAGGATATCGGAACTGTTATTATGATACCAAGACCAGCAGGTCTCTCTGAAGTTCAGATAACAGGAGAACGTATTCCAGTAAGGATCAGAAAAGACACAATCGAATATGATGCCGGGTCCTTCAAGGTTAAACCTGATGCAGTTGCTGAAGATCTTATAAAGAAACTGCCGGGGATGGAAATTGACAGGGCCGGCAATATAAAGGCTATGGGAGAAGATGTAAAGAATGTACTTGTTGACGGAAAGGAGTTTTTCGGCAATGATCCTAAGGTTGCTACACGAAATTTGCCGGCTGATGCTATTAATAAAGTACAGTTGTTTGATAAAAAGACCGATGAATCGAAGTTTACTGGTATTGATGACGGTGAGAGAAACCAGACCCTTAACCTGGTGCTTAATGAGAATAAAAAGACAGGAGTTTTTGGAGATGTGACAGCAGGAGCAGGCACAGGCAGCCATGAAGAGACCGGCGCCAGGATCTACCGGTTCACGAAAAAGATCCAGTTTGCCGGGCTGGGAATGTTCAATAATATTAACAAGTTCGGCTTTTCAGTCGGTGACTTCATTAATTTCAGCGGAGGTATGGCAGCCCTGGCTTCGGGCTCCGGTCTGGCGATACATTCTGACGACAGCAGCTTTCCGGTCAACTTTGGCCAGCCGGTTTATGGGTCAGGATGGAATGGGGCCACAGGATTGAACTTTTCAATCTCAAAGTCAGATAATAACAGGTTCTTTGCCAGTTACCTTGGAAGTGGTTCAAACCGGAAACTCTCTGAAAATTCCACATCCCGGTATTTTCAACCCGGCGGATCTTATATTGTGAATGAGCAAAAGAATCAAACTAAAAGAGACAGCACGCACAGGCTGAATTTCGGATGGCGAAAGCTGATCAATGATAAGCAAAACATAATATTAAATGGAAGGATATCATACAACAATGCTTCAAATCCCTTAAGCTCATTATCCGCAAGCTCCCTCAATGATCTCCCCATAAACACCCTTGATCAGAAAACAAATGAAATAAAATCAGGACTGTCGGGAGATGCTGATGCGTCTTATCTTCTCAAAATAAATGAGGGTAAAACGATTCTTAAGCTTTTGGCACGGGGCGGATTTTCAGGCAGCAATTCCGATACAAGATTCCTCGACATAACCGAGTATCTGAATCCATATAAGTTAAATGCAGAAAATCAGTTCTATAAACTCAGGTCAGCTGACGCCAACTGGTCGGCCGCAGTATCTTTTACGCAAAAGATCACCAGGCAATCCTTTATTGATCTTTCCCTGGCCACAAAATATTCATCAGAGGATATAAACCGGGAACATGGAGATATTTCAGCGGAAATGATCCCCGCTGACTCACTTAGTCCGGTATTTAAAAAAACTGACAGATATTTTCAACCCGGACTGACGTGGAAGTATGCCACTGAGAAATCGCTTGTCTCTGTTGCTCTTTCCGGATATATTGGCAGCTTCAGTACTGTTCTCCGGAACAGCGACAATAAAATGACCCACTATTTCTTCCTCTCGCCACGCGCTTCGTGGGAGTTCAATTATAAATCGGGGAGGAGGCTGATGATTGATTATTTGTCAGGAATGAATACTCCCGCTGCAGAACAGATGATTCCAACAATTAATAATCTGAACCCTCTCTCTTTATTTTATGGAAACAGGGAGCTAAGACCTGAATACTTTCACGATATGAGGATTTCCTTGTGGCTTTTTGATCAGTTCTCATTCACCACTCTGCTTGCTACTCTTAACACTAAGTATACCATGCATAAGATCAATTATTCCAGTTCAGTGGATGAAAACCTGCGCCAGATCCTTAGCCCGGTTAATGTCAGGGATGACTGGAATACCGGAGCCGATCTTGATTTCAGCACTCCATTGCGTCCCCTTGGGATTAAGATAGACATTGCTTTAAGTGAAGGATTCAGCAGGGGAAGGACCATTATCAACGGAACTGAGAATATCAATACCAACCTGAATCATAAAATATCACTTACTCTTGAAAACAGGAAAAAGACGCATTGGGATGCAGAGACCGGGAGTGCATTAACACTGACCCAATCAAATTATTCAATACAGAAATCATATAATAATGTCTACCAGGACATTTCCTGGTTCAGTGATATTAGGTATACTCCTGGTGTGCGGTTCAGCTTTGAAGTTTCAGCCGATATAACCAGTTATTCTGCAAGGACATTTAATAATGCCAGGTTAATTCCCTTGCTTGGAACGGAGATCAGTTATTACTTTCTGAAAGACCAGAGAGGGGTTCTTACTCTGAAAAGTGTTGATCTTCTTAATCGCAATACCGGGATAGAAAGAGAAAGCCAACTCAACTTTCTTGTTGAACGAAGGTCGGACATTATCGGAAGGTATGTTATGTTATCATTCAAATACAGATTGAATAAATTTGGAGATAACAAGAATGGCATTGATATTCAAGTGAAGCGAAGGTAACAATCATTTTACAACTTTATTCTATGTCGTATGTTACTACAGCAATGAGTTACTAAATCCAATGAACCATTTGGTTTATCTTATATTATTTACCTGTATAACCTTTATGAATAAAACTGAAGTCGGGAGTTTTGTCCCGCAATTTACTCTGGCTGATCAGAATGGTAATTCATTTTCAGTCAGTTCAGTTATTGGAAAAAAAAATCTCGTTATCTATTTCTATCCAAAAGATGACAGTCCCGGCTGCACTGCAGAAGCCTGTGCTTTCCGCGACGAGTTTGAGATCTTCAACGAAGCCGATGCAATGATCATAGGAATTAGCGGTCAATCTGTCGCCAGTCATAAAAAGTTTGCTGAAAAATACCGGTTAAGCTTCACACTGTTGAGCGATGATGGTGACAAGGTTAGGAAGTTATTCGGAGTTCCGGTTAATTTTCTTGGTCTGTTACCCGGCAGGGTTACCTATATAGTTGATAAATCCGGTAAGGTTATCTTTGTTTTTGATTCTCAAACACAGGCCACAAAGCATGTTGATGAAGCACTGCGAATCCTGAAAGGGCTGAAATAGGAATATAAAACTGTTATCAAAGCGCAATCATATTCATTCGAGGCAGTTAAGTTTTTTCCTACATTTGCTGTCGAAATGAGTATATAACAGGAAAACGGGTAGCAGAATGATAAAAAAAATTAAAATTGAGATTGCACAATCTTTTCTTGATAGTTTAAAATCAAAATTAAGGCTCACCAGATGGCCTGATGAGATTGACTGGTCCGGCTGGACTTACGGAGCGAGTCTCAGTTATATGAAAGAGTTAACTGATTACTGGACCAATTACTTTGACTGGAGAAAAACCGAAGATGAAATTAACAAATACGGCAACTACATAGCTGAAATAGACGGGTATAAAATTCACTTTTTGCATATTAAAGGGAAAGGGGAAAAATCAATTCCTCTTATCCTGACTCACGGATGGCCGACTTCTTTTCTAGAAATGCTGAAACTTATTCCATTATTGACTGAGAGTAAGGATGCCTCATTCGACATGGTCATCCCTTCAATGCCGGGTTATGGATTTTCCCAAAAGATAACCCGGACCGGTTGCAATGTCACCTTTATGGCTGAGCTATGGCATAAATTGATGACTGAACTCGGGTATGACAAGTACGGAGTACAGGGGGGCGACTTCGGAGCCGGGGTATCTACCGCACTGGCCATGAAATATCCGGAACATGTGACCGGTATTCACCTGAATTATATACCGGGCAACTATGCCCCTGTCCTTGAAGAAAATGAGGAATTTACAAAAGAAGAAAACGATTATCTCGATGCTGAAGAGGAATGGTTTTCAAGAGAAGGAGGTTATTCTCTTGAACAAAATACCAAACCCCTGACATTATCTTACGGGCTGAATGATTCACCTGCAGGTTTATGTGCCTGGATAGTGGAAAAGATGTATGGCTGGGCTGACTGCAAAGGATATATCGGCAATGTCTTTACAATGGATGAGCTTCTATCCAATGTAACGCTTTATTGGATAACGGAAACTATACATTCATCAATGAGATTATATGGTGAGAACAGTAAAAATCCTCTCATTATCAATAAGAATACATTTATAAATATCCCGACGGCAATTGCACATTTCAACTATGAAGAACCCTTTCCCCCGAGAAAATTTATAGAACGGGGTTATAATATTCAGCAATGGACGGATTTTCCTGTCGGGGGCCATTTCCCTGCTATGGAAAAACCTGATTTACTGGCAGAAGACATCATAGCGTTTTTCGGTAAATTAAAGTCAGATTTGCCACCTTCCATCTAAACTAATCTTTATACACATCTTTTCGATCGGTAATTTGTTTTATCATTTACCTACTCTCCCCATGAGGGTGAGTTTATTATGAGCAGTATGTAAAAACAATTTTCCCGGATATATGTTACACTGTGGACTTATAAATTACAGGTGCCATGGATCAAAAAATTCAGCTTATGCATCCCACAGGCAAAAAGGCAGTTAGCATTCAGAAAGCTAAATATGAGGTATTAAAGAAGGTTATTCTCAATTGTATGAAGGAGAAAGGAGAATTAACGCACGCTGAAATTCAGCAGGCTATAGCTGAAGCCTTCAGAAATAACAAAATCAAATTTGAGGGATCCCTTGATTGGTATCTTGAATGGGTTAAACTCGATCTTGAAGCAAGAAAAGAAATAAAAAGGGTCAGCGATAAATCACCTGTAAAGTTTACGGTTTGCTGAGGCAGATACCATGCACCCACAGCATATCGAAGCGGAGATTTCACCACACGAGGATTATTGTTTAGTCTTTGAATATCATCGTATTTTCTTTAAATTTGGTATTCTATGAACTTTGCATTATGACAAAGATATTTTCCGTTTTACCAGTAGTATTTCTTCTTTTTGGAAGCATTTGTCAGTGTCAGATAAAGACTGAAGACATGAGAATATATCCTTATGCCTTCCCGATTAAGACAGCTCCATCTAATCGTTATCTTGTTGATCAGAGCAACCAGCCATTCTTCTGGTCAGGAGATGCTGCCTGGTCACTTATTGCACAGCTGAATCTTAAGGATGCCGGGCTTTATCTGGAAAACCGGAATCAGAAAGGATTTACAGTTATAATGGTAAGCCTTATCGAGCATAAATTCTGTACTAATCCTCCAGCAAATATTCACGGTGAGTTACCATTCAGCGGCAGAATATTTGTTTCTCCAAATGAAAAATATTTTGCACATGCCGATTCCGTTATTGAATCCGCTGCCAGATACAATATTGTTGTATTGCTTGCACCGCTTTATCTTGGATATGATTGTCAGGATGAAGGATGGTGTGCGGAAGTAAAGAATGCTTCATTAACCGATTTAAGTACATGGGGTCAGTTTTTGGGAAACCGCTATAAAAATTTCAGAAATATTATCTGGCTTATCGGCGGAGATACTGATCCTTCCGTAGTAAAAGATAAAGTTCTTGAGATGGTAAAGGGAATCCGTGAAAATGATAAGGTTCATCTTTTTTCTGCACATAATCAGCCGGAAACAATGGCGATTACCCCCTGGCCTGATGAAACCTGGTTGTCGGTTAATAATGTATATAGTTATGATTCAGTTATTTACGAACATTACAAGAAAGCTTATGATCATTTTCCGGTTAAGCCATATTACCAGATTGAATCAGCTTATGAGAACGAACATAATTCAACTCCTCAGCAGCTTAGGTCACAGGCATACTGGGCAATTTTATCCGGAGCAATGGGTCATATTTTCGGAAACTGTCCTGTATGGGGTTACGGTTCCGCTAAGAAGTTCTGTGCAGATGCTGACTGGAAGAAAGAAATGAATAATAGTGGTTCTGTAAGTATGGATTATCTTCAGCTGTTATTCAGATCGCGTTCATGGCAACTTTTAATTCCTGATTTCGATAACCATCTTATTACATCAGGTTATGGCACATGGGGGAAGAGAGATCATGTTGCCAGTGCAGGTACATCTGACGGGAATACAATAATTGCGTATCTGCCCATGAACCGTGATGTCACAGTCAATATGGCTGGAATTCACGGAGATAAGGCAAAATGCTGGTGGTATAATCCTTCTGATGGAAAAGCAACAGAAATCGGTATATATGCGACTTCAAGTGATCACAGTTTTAAACCGCCATCATCTGGTGACTGGGTGCTAATTATTGATAATGATTCAGTTAAATTTCCTCCTCCGGGGAGTGAAGCCTTGATCAATGCACAAAAGATAAAAAAATAATCCTGTGCCCTGTGCCATTACCAATACGCGGGACAACTATCCTTTCTGTTCTTTGCATGAAAATTATTCTCTTTCTGATTACAGCCAAATAGCAGGTTGAGACCAAACCTAAGACTCAGCATCCGTGCATTGTAAGGCCAGAACAGGGGCGAATTTGTGTCTTTTGTAAATCTGAGAGGAATATTATCCGTTATTACATACAGCTGAGCCACATGGTTCCCGAAAGCGATACCTGCTCCTACCTGGTTGAATTTATTGTTCATTAATGTGTAGCTCAATGAAGCTGCAACGATAGGTACAGGGGTATAATTTAATGAAAGTGATAATGAAGGCATGACATGAAGATCATAAATTTCAATCCTGGTCATCGCTCCGGCTCTCAGTCCCGGTAAAACCAGACGGGTAATTCCCCCAAAGATTTTAATAGGAGTAAGTGTGTAATACGGTTTAGTGGATTGTCCTAAAGATGAAGATATTGAATCTCTTAATGCTTTAACCAAATCAATCGCTCCTGGTCTGATCTGGAAAATTGCAAGATCGGTTGCATTGAAAAAATAATTCCCTGTTGCAGAGAAATTGTTTGTATTCTTCTTCCAGCGGATAAATCCCAGGTCAGTGATACTGCCGGATATTTCGGTTATTTCATCCTTATCATAAACAAATCCGGCATCAATTGAGGTACCTCTGTTTCCATTAAATATATAATCACCGACTATGTTATTGAATGAGTTGTCGAAATTTACACTTTTTACCTGACCATTGGCCGAGTATCCGATATTAATAGGAAAAGAAGAGTTTATCCGGTATTTCATTATCGCCTGAAGGCTGAGTGGACTTCCGGCAGTGTTAACTATCATCTCAGAACCGCGTGAGACAGCATTTGCCATTCCCTGAAGATATTTCAGCCGCACCCCGACTTTAAAACCTTCCTTTATTTCTCTGGCAGCACTTACTCCGATAGAATTCCAGACTGTAATTTCTCCTCCTGAATGACTCAGATTAACAGGAGTTCCCCTTTTGGCTGCTGTCTGAAAGTATTCATCGCTTAATAAGACAGCATCATGGGGGTAGGATAGAAGCAGATCTGAATGATTTGATATTCCGAAGGTAAAATACCATTCCTTATATCCGAAACCGAATCCCAGAAGATCAATATCTGTTTCTATCTGGGAATAATTAATCCTCTTTAATTTTCTGGCCAGACTTGTCACATCTACCAGGTAAGTATTTGATTGAATCCCGGTTCCTCTTTGAATTACGTCATGGTATCCAAATCCGGTATTCCGTATATTCACTTTAACGGAGGAGATGACCGGGAGCTCGACATATACTCTGCAGAGTTTAAATATAGCAGGATTGAGCTGATTTGTCTGGGGAATATCGGGCATAAGGTAAAGAGTATTGTCCTGCGCTACCAGGGATGAGTTGTTAAAGAACAGGAGCAGAAAAACGAATAATAATGATACAAGCATGCGGGCATGCTTAACTGGTGCGGCAATTTGTTTAAATGCATTTACAGAAGATATATCCACTATATATGACATTACTGTTTTTAATAAACGGTACACCGGGAGAAAAAGTTTATCACTAACCTTCAATACAGAGGAATTCCATATAGAAATCATTTAAAAGCTAACATATTCTGCCGCAAACCTCACAATGTGAGAATGATGTAACTTTTTCGGGTAATAATGTAACTGATCTGGTGATGGTTGAGTCTATCTTTGTTGCATGAGAAACAATACATTATTAAAAGCAAGTTCGTCCAAGTGCAGACGAATGATCGTAATCGCGGAGATAAATATCCTTCGTAAGAATGAAGATAGACAACTGGTAGATGGCAAGATCTACCGTCAGATGACAAAACTGCACACCCTTTGGTTCAAAGGGATACAACTATAAATTTTAGAGTGTCTAGAGTGCCTAAAGTGTATAAAATGTTTCTTCCCAAAGTCCCTCCTTGTTGATCCGTTAGAAAATTAGTCCGGGGGAAATGTTATTTATCTTTGAAATAAATATGCATATAAATCCCGGAAAATGTCATTTTTGGATGGCGTAAGCCGAAAAACCTCATATCTTCTTCTCAAACTTAAGATTCCTGATTCTGCCTATTGAAACCTTGCATCCTGTAAGAGTATATTAGTGTCCCTGATGAATTCGCCACTGTCAAAAGTCCACTGATCTCCATTGAACTGATCAGTTTGTTTTGCCACCATTTCACTTCGTTCAGGGCAAGCTCTAGAGAGGGATTCGTTCGAGCCACTCAAGTTTAATCATTTGTTTTTTTAACCGTGAGACATTGTGTCTTTTATCTTTTTACTTTTGTCTTTTATCTTTTATCTTTTCTTCCACACGCTATGTTCAGAAAGTATCTGATATTCTTAATCGTCCCATTTTATTTCACCGCTCAGGCACAGACAAATTATATTATACATCCGGACTGTGTTACTTCCAGTGATAAGCCATTGGTGGTTTTTTTTACAGGTGATTCAGGCAGAAGCTCTTTTGATGAAAGACTAACCGACAGTTTATGTGCCAGGAATATACCTTTAATGTGCATTAATTCGTACAAATATTTCAGCAAGCGTAAAACACCCCAGCAAACCCTGGACAATATTTTGCCTTACATCGATTTGAATTTAAAAAAGTATAATCGTCAGAGGTTTATTTTTGCCGGTTATTCATTCGGATCTGAAGTAGTCCCTTTTCTTTACAATTTAATGAGCGATGAGTGGAAAGACAAAGTGGAATTTATAGTATTGCTTTCCCCCTCCTATAACTCAGATTTCAAGATTCATTTATTGGATCAGCTGGGTTTTACAAGCAGGCGATGGCCATATGATGTGTTGCATGAAATAATGAAGATTGATGATAAAAAGATAATGGTGTTCTGGGGAAAAGATGAAAAAAAGTTTGAGAAGAAACAATTTACGAAGCATAACATAACAGTACATCATTTAAAGGGCGGTCACAGACATGTAGACGTAACTCCGGTTATTGAAGAGATAAATGCAAGGATAAAAGAAGGCTCAATGGCGCAAAGGCACAATGGCTCAATGGCTCAATAGCCGGGTACATCGCTAAGGCACTAAGGCCCTTCGTCTCTTCGTCACTTTTATCTTGAGACTGAAATTTGTCACTTCGTTCCTCAACTTTTATCCCCGCCAAGGCGGGATTTTGTAACTTTGTTCCTCAACTTTTAACTTTACGCTTATGAATCCACAACGCCTCCTATTCGACATCCCCGATGATATCGCATACTTCAACTGTGCTTATTATTCCCCGCTACTTATTGAATCCCGAAAAAAATTGATGGAAGGACTGAATTCAAAGAGTCATCCATGGGAGAGGACTGCAAGGGATTTTTTTACCGATGCTGAGACGATCAGGAAATCCGCTGCCTCACTTTTCGGAGGGGAACCCGATGGTTATGCGATCATTCCATCGGTAAGTTATGGAATAAGCACTGCAGCAAGGGCAATGGAGCCTCAGTTAGGAAAAGACGACTCAATATTAATACTTGAGGAAGGATTTCCGAGTAATGTACTGCCTTGGATACGTATTGCAAAGGAGAGAGGAACGAAGCTGATAAGGGTGTCTGTCCCGGGAGACGGAAACTGGACAAATGCAATAATCGAAAAAATCGATAAAGGTGTAAAGGTGCTTGCACTTTTTCCTTGTCTCTGGACAAACGGAGTGTTTATTGATCTGGCAAAAATAAGGAAGGCAATCGGAGATGATGTTATAATGGCGATAGATGCAACGCAGAGCCTGGGAGCAATGGCTTTTTCAATTGATGAAGTAAAACCTGATTTTCTTGTATCGGCTGGGTACAAATGGCTTCTCTGTCCTTATGGTTTCAGTCTCATGTATGTATCGGAGAAGTGGCGAAACGCGAGGCCGCTTGAAGAATCGTGGCAGGCTAGAGAGAATGCAGAAGATTTCGGATCACTTGTTAATTCATCTGACAATTATATGACCGGTGCACGGCGTTTCGATGTAGGACAAAAAGGTACCCCGACGATTTTACCAGGAGTTATTGCTGCATTGGAGCAGATCAAAGCCTGGGGAATAGAAAATATTTCTGATTCTCTT
>PMIL01000111.1:0-14555 GCA_003157075.1 Bacteroidales bacterium
TATCAATAAGATGATCGTGCTGACCGCACTGGTAGGCTCTTTCAAACTGGGCTATGTTTTTCCCGAACTGATGTTTGATTACAAGATTACAATCGAGCAGCAGTTCAATGGTATTATAAAGAGTGGCTCTGCTGACACGATAGTTTTTATTCTTCATAAAAATATAAAGCGATTCAATGTCAAAATGCCCTGACCGAGAATAAATCTCATCTAGAATAGCATACCTCTCAGGTGTTTTACGGTGTCCTTTCTTTTCGAGATATTCAGTAAATATCTTCTTTACTGTAATCTTGGTATCATCACTAATCATATCTGGACTAATTTAAAATAATAACAAAAATAGGCATTTCCCCCGGATAATGAGGGCAGAAAGAGGTTAAAAATTAATTGGTGAAATCTTCTACTCTTTTCACATTTTCAATTCCATTGATGTTGGATATCTTAAGTATCAGGTTGTTCAGGTCCTTCGTATGGTGAACATAAAGATCAATAGTACCTTCAAATATGCCGTTATTGACAGATATATTAATCTTAGTCATATTGACTTTGAGTTCTGCAGATATAATATGGGTAATATCATTTACTAGTCCGATCCTGTCAATACCTGTCATGCTTATTCTGGCCAGGAATGAAACAAGTTTATGAATAGCCCATTTTACTGCTATTATTCTGTTTCCTTCATTTGACATTATCCGTATGGCAACCGGACACTTGGGTTTATGTATAATGATTGTCCCTTCAGGGGAATGGTACCCTGTAACTTCATCTCCGGGAATAGGATTACAGCATTTTGCAATTTCGTATGATTGTTCTGCATTTTCGACATTTTCCCTAAGAAGAAAAGGAACACTTTTGTCAATGTTTCCCTGTGCAGCGTCATTATCTTTCTTTTCTCTCTTGGAACCTATAAGTTTTAATTCCCAGTATTTTATAACATTCTTGGTAGGATTTTTTTTAATTATTTTCTTAAGATTGTCGAGATTGATACTGCCAAGTCCGATTCCTGAATACAGTTCTTCCTTATTCAGGACTTCATAGGAGAGAATCAGCGATTTTATGATATCGTTATTTGATGTAGTACCAATCTCTTTAAGTTTTGAATCAAGAATTTCCATCCCCCTCTGAATACTGTCTTTTGTATCAATTTTAAGAGCATTTTTTATTGCATCCTTTGCCTTGGATGTCCTCACAAATGAGAGCCATTCCATATCGGGTTTTGCTATGTCGGATGTAATTATTTCCACCTGATCGCCACTCATCAGAATTGAGTTTATCGGGTTGAGTTTATAATTTATTTTGGCACCAATAGCTTTATTTCCGATCTCGGTATGTATTTCATATGCAAAATCGAGTGCAGAAGCGCCTTTTGGCAGGCTGACCAGAAATCCTTTTGGTGTAAATACCATTATTTCCGATGAGAATAAGTTCATTTTAAATTCATCAAGAAACTCAACCGGATCTTCATGCGGATTCTCGAGCATGATACGGATCTTTTTGATCCATTTATCGAGTTCGCTTTCCTGGGAATCATCACCTTTGTACTTCCAGTGAGCAGCATATCCTCTTTCAGCTATTTCATCCATGCGTTTGCTCCTGATCTGTACCTCGACCCATTGGCCTTCAGGTCCCATAACTGTTACATGAAGGGCTTCATAACCATTAGGCTTGGGACGGCTAACCCAATCGCGAAGCCTGTCAGGTTTTGGCATATAGGAATCGGTGATAATAGAATAAATATTCCAGCATTGCGTTTTTTCAGGAACCCCTGCTATAGGTTCAAAGACTATCCTTATAGCGAGAACATCATAAATTTCTTCAAACGGAACATTCTTAGCCTGCATTTTTTTCCAGATAGAAAAGATGGACTTTGGTCTTCCGCTGATATCAAATTGCAAGCCTGCATCTGTTAGTTTCGCAATAATAGGAAGAGAAAACTTATTTATCAGAGAAAGGTTCTTTTTTTCGCTGTGTTTAATCTTGGAGGCAATCTCTTCATAGATCTGAGGCTGACGGAACTTGAAGCTTAAATCTTCAAGCTCACTTTTAATTGCATATAAACCAAGTCTGTGAGCCAGAGGTGCATAAAGAAAAATAGTCTCACCAGCAACTTTCATCTTTTTGTGTTCCGGCATCGAATCGAGAGTTCTCATGTTGTGAAGCCGGTCAGCAATTTTTATCAGAATAACCCTGAGATCATCAGATAGGGTAAGCAACATCTTCCTGAAGTTCTCAGCCTGCAGCGAAGAGGAATTTTCTTTATTATATGTGCCTGATATCTTGGTAAGCCCATCAATAAGAGAAGCTATTTTAGGACCAAAGTCCCTTTCGACATCCTCCAGCGAATAATCAGTATCTTCAACGACATCATGAAGGAGAGCAACGGCAATAGACTTGGCACCGAGTCCTATCTCACGGTTAACAATTTTTGCTACAGAAATAGGATGAATTATATAAGGCTCACCTGATTTTCTGCGCATATTCCAGTGAGCTTCATTAGCAATTTTGAAAGCTTTGTCAATAAGATCCTTATCCCCGGGATTATTGCACCTGTGAAGATTATTTATTAAAGTATCATATTCAGTCTGAATACGTTCTCTGTCTTCTTCATCAAAAATATCCTTGTTCCCCATAAAATATCTAAGCAGCCGATTCTTGTGTAAGATACAAATATAATCTTTTTTTGCCTCCTACCCAAGTGGTGTGGGCCTGACACACAATTGATGGTTACTGACTTTTCTCCAAAACCGGAATTTGTGTGAAAGCAAATGGCAATAACTATCGACAAAAATATAAATGGGTCGGGAAAGCTGGCATGAACTAATGATTCCTGAGGACAGTTAAGGTTCCGGTCCTGGATATTTTCCTGCCCGAAGGGGTCGTCAGTTTCAAATACCACAAGCAAACACCCTGTGGTTCATGGTACCCGTTGATCGTGCCATCCCATTCGGCCATGAAATCCCTGGTCTCGAATAATACCTTGCTATGTGTATCTGTGATAATAAGATGGTAATCAAGCGGCGTAAATGAGAGTACAGGTCTGAAAAGGTCATTTTTCAGGTCATTATTCGGGGTGAATACATTTGGAACTGTTATAACCTCGGTTGGATTTGTGCAACTTTCTGACGATTTGCTTTCCCCTGATATTTCATAAGGATTGGAATTTTCTGAAGCAACGATAAAGAAACAAACCCTGTCTGATGTAACTTCGAACATGATCTGTTGATAACCAATTTGGTATACAGTGTCTGTCTCAGCGATCTCAGCCTTTTCTTCATATCCTTTTCCCGTATTGGCAAATAATTTATATGATGAAATTGTTCCCAGCCATTTCCTGTACTGATTCCATGAAAGATTAATATTGTCACCAGTTCTTTCAAGTGAAAGTACGATGTTGGAAGCCGGATTCGATACAACAACAGGAAGATTGCAGCTGTTTAATGCTGAGAGCCTGTAGAAGTTTATGATTTTATTATCTGCCTGAATATCAGTATAATGAACCGAACTATTAACAGATACAGGTTTGGATATTTCCTGAAAAGAAGCAGATGATCCGCTTTTTCTTTCAAGACTGAAATGGGTTATTTCGGATGAGGGATCAATGGTAAATGAGAGAGCTACATTTCCGGAAGAATTTATCGTTGCCTGATCAGCATTTATCCATTGCGGAGGTCGCTGCATCTTCGTTGAAATACAGCTTTTATTTGAACTCGAAAATTTCCCTCCTTCCAGATTAGCACGAATGATAAAACAATACTGTGCATTAATAGTGAAGTCATTAAGAGTAAAGGCAGTATCTCCGGGACTTACATTTTCAGCTTCAGTATAACTTCCGCCATTGACTGACATCAGGACTGAATAACCTGTTACTTTCATGGGAAATGAAGGGTAGCTATTCCACGACACATTTATTTTTCTCAGACAAGTATCAATTGAAACCTCCTCAAAAACTGAATTGAGGACATTTGAAAAAATACTGGTGCACCGGGGAAGTCTCATCGCCGCAACCACGTAAGAGACACTAAAATATTTTGTAGCTGTACTTGAAAGAGTGTAACTCGTTGCCAGGGGATCTCTAATGGTGTCCAGAGCGATCCCATCGCCGTTTTTATATGTATAGATAATGTATGCAGCAATACCGGGAGATGGACTGAGAGTCCATGTAAAGAGAGTGTTGCCTGTCTCTGGTTGTACGGATACCGATGTAAAAACAGGTGGTAACGGAGGATCGGTAATGCAATTAATTTGTGAGTAGGCTTCTGCCGGCCACATGATTAACAGAGCAATAATGGTATAAAAATGACAGGTTTTCATTCAGAACCAACCGTTATTTCATAAAGGTCATCTATCTTATAATACGTTTTAGCCAGCTCAATTATTTCATCAGGAGTTACTGTTTTTATTTTTTCTGCCAGCGAGTAGTAATAATTGTTATCAAGGCCGAATTCCCATGCTGACTTGAAGCTTTCTGCAAGTGCAAAAGGCCCGTCAAACATTCTTACCATTTCACCTGACATATAATTGCGCACTACGTCCATTTCTTCTTTCTTAACCGGAACACTTTGAAGAAGTCTTATTTCCCTGTAAATTTCCTCAATTGTTTTCTGACAGTACTTTTGACCGACTTCCGTTGAGATCACCTTATAACCTGTAAGATCAAGGGAGGACAATGACGAACTTATTCCGTATGTGTAGCCTTTTTCTTCACGGATATTTTTCATGAGACGTGATCCGAAATACCCGCCAAGAATTGAATCAAGGACTTTCAAACCGGGATAATCGTTATGACGTTTATTAATTGTCATTGATCCAATTCTGATAGCTGTCTGAACTGTACCGGATTTTTCAACATGGATCTTTTTCAGCTTTTCACTTGCCGGTAGATTAACAAAAGCTTCGTTATTTAAAGATTTTAAAACTATATGACCATAATGTGAATTGAGAAGATCTGCAGTCTGGCTATGTATTTTACCCGATATTATGATTGCCATGTTTTCGGGTGTATAAAATTTGCTATGAAAATCAGACAGAACACCGGGGGTAATCTTTTCAAAATCATGCTCATGAATCTGATATCCATAAGGATGGTGTCTTCCAAAAATTGATTCGAAAAAGCTATCCATTGCCAGATTCTGAACTTTTTCCCTGTTTACCATGTACCACCGAAGTCTTTTTTTCATCAGCGCATTTAATTCTGCTTCAGGAAAAACCGGGCGGAATAAAATTTCATGGCTGAACTCCAGAACTTTTTCAATATGCTTATTAAGGAAATATAAAACTATTCCTGCACTGTCCTTTTCTGCGGACTGATTGAGGAATACTCCATAAAAATCGAGAGACCTGTTCAGTTCTTCTGAAGAGAAGTTCTGTGAACCCTCAGAAAGCATCATATTGCATGTTGATGAAAGAAGCGGTATGTTTTCCTTAACCTGTCCTGCCCTGAACGTAAATTCAAGCCTCATTATATCTTCTGTTCCTGCTTCAATAAGGTACAAAGGTATCCCATTGTTAAGCCTGATTGACTTAGCTTTCGGAATAATGACCTTTTCTGCCGGATAAACCGGTGGTTGTATTCTTTGCAGGTTATTCATCTTTACTCTTTTCGGGTAGATATATAATTCAAAGTACTGCAATTCGAGGAAGTAAAATATCTTTTAACAGCTTCGGTAATCATTTCATAAGTGACGCTTCTGTATGACTGAACTTCGTCATTTATTAATCCTGGATCTCCCAATAGCTCAAAAAATGAAAGGTTTGCGGCTTTATTGAGAATACTTGTATTTGAAAATACAGTTGATGATTCAAATTTATTCTTCACTTTTTCAATTTCCTCATGAATGCCATTATAATTCAAAAGGCTATTAATTACGTCATTTACAGAATTATTGGCATTTTGAATGTCGACACCTTTCATTAGTTTCCCCTGGATAAAGATTAGTCCAGGATCAATATCAGCAGTTATGTATGCATTAATTTCACTGAATAATTTCTTTTCCCTGACAAGCTTTGTATGCAGTCTGCCCGATTCTCCTCCTGCCAAAAGATCAGTGATCAGGTCGAGGGTATAAAAATCGTGACTCTTTCTGGCTCCTATATGCCACACTTTATATAGAGCAGTTGAAGGCACCTCGTTTTCGATTGTCAGGATTCTCTCTTCTGTCTGATCCGGCTCCGCCGGCAGGTTTCTTACTTTCATTGGTCTGTTATCGATCGGGCCAAACCATTTCTGGGTTAGTTTATATGCCAGGTCATAATCAATGTTACCGGTAAGTGCAAGTATTGCATTATTCGGAGCATAATGTGAAAAGAAAAACTTTTTGATCTGGTCAATGTTGGTATTCCTGATATGAGCCATATCCATGCCTATTGTTGGCCACCTGTACGGATGTACTTTATATGCTAAAGGCCTTAGTTTTAATAAGGCATCACCATATGGCTGATTGAGATACCGCTGGTTAAATTCTTCAGTGACGACACTTTTTTGGGTATCAAGATTTTTTTGGGAGAAATCCAGCTCAAGCATTCTGTCGGATTCCAGCCAAAAACCAGTTTCAATATTTTCTGAAGGTATGGTGAGATAATAATTGGTGATGTCATTATTAGTGAACGCATTATTTTCACCGCCAACCAGTTGAAGGGGAGTGTCAAAATCAGGAATATTGACCGAGCCTCCAAACATCAGATGCTCAAAAAGATGAGCAAGTCCGGTCATCGATGGATCCTCATCTCTCGATCCTACATCATACAGGATGTTCATGGCGATGAGGGGAGTGGATTTATCCTCGTGCACCAGGACCTTTAATCCATTTTCAAGTAAAAACCTTTTGTAGTTTATCATACCTAAGTACAAATATAGTATGTGATGGCATTTATTTGCCATATTCAGGGTCAGCGTTTGTACTGGACACATCAGGGATTATTAACGCAACTCTGAAAGTCCTTGTCATTTATCCTTCAAATTGGAGAAAGATTTTGAACGGGGCTAATCCCGCGACAAACTTAATTAAAAAACAGTGAAGGTTTAGTATTGTTTTTATATTTGCATAATTATGTTCAGGAATAGACATTTCAGAAAAATATTTCAACAAAAGCTTCTTGGGATAGATCAGGTAAGACTAATGTACTTTCTCAGTCTTGTTGTCGGCTTGTTAAGTGCTATTGCTGCGGCCATACTTAAATATTCGATACATTATTTACATACACTGCTTACAGAAGGAATAACCTTACATTCCGCAAGTTATCTTTATCTTGCCTATCCTCTTACCGGGATGTTGTTTACTTATCTGTTTATCAGATATGTTGTAAAGGACAATATACGGCATGGCATCAGCCGGATACTGTATTCTATTTCAAGAAGGAGGAGTCATCTGAAGACGCATAATACATGGACTTCAATTGTTGCAACCACTCTGACTATAGGTTTTGGTGGTTCAGTCGGATCTGAAGCCCCAATTGTTCTTACAGGATCTTCCATAGGCTCAGCCCTGGGAAGGTTTTTTAACCTTAATTATAAAAATATTACACTGCTTATAGGTTGCGGAGCTGCCGGAGCAATCTCGGGTATTTTCAAAGCTCCAATCACAGGAATAGTTTTTACTCTCGAGGTTCTTATGCTCGATCTTACTATATCTTCAATTGTTCCTCTTCTTATATCCTCGGTGACCGCTGCCACAGTTGCATATTTTTTAATGGGTGAAAAAGTTCTGTTTTCCTTTAATGTTGCGGGGGCTTTTAATATTTCAAATATTCCATGGTATCTGCTTCTTGGTGTTGTTTCAGGTTTAATAGCTTTGTATTTCTCCAAAATGACATTGTTTCTTGAAGAGAGATATGCGGCGATAAAGAATTCATATCTGAGGCTTATTCTCGGGGGTGTTATACTTGGGGGAATGATTTATCTATTTCCTCCTTTCTTTGGGGAAGGGTATGATACAATCATGTTATTACTGCAGGGAAATTCTGATCTGGTTTTTAAAACCAGCATATTTAGTCAGTTTTCCAATAGTTTTGTAATGATTGTTCTGTTTATGGCCGGTTTGGTTTTTCTGAAAGTTGTCGCCAGCAGTTCAACTAACGGAGCAGGAGGAATTGGAGGAATATTTGCTCCTACATTATTCATCGGAGGAATCAACGGATATCTTGTTGCAAGTTTGTTAAAGAAGTTTGTAAATGTAGATCTGCCTGATTCGAGGTTTGTCCTTGTCGGAATGGCAGGTATGATGGCAGGAGTAATGCATTCACCACTGACAGCAATATTCCTTATAGCAGAGATAACCGGAGGCTACAATCTTCTTATCCCGCTTATAATAACATCTACAGCAGCCTTTATCACGACCAGGAGTTTTGAAAAACATTCAATTTATCATGTTCAGCTGGCCAAGAGCGGCGATCTTATTACGCATGATAAAGATAAAGCTGTACTTACACGTATGAACTGGAAACGGGAAATAGATACTGATTTACTGAAAGTTAAACCATCTGACACCCTGGCGGACCTGGTTAAAATAATTGCAAGATCAAAAAGAAATATTTTCCCCGTGGTTGATGAATATAATATTCTGGAAGGAGTTGTGCAGTTGGACGATGTGAGAGAGATAATGTTCCGTCAGGATCTATACGAGATCACTTTTGTAAAGGATCTGATGACAATACCTCCTTCCTATATAGATAAAAAAGAAAATATTGATTCTGTTATGGAGGCATTCAGGCATACGGGAGCCTGGAACCTGCCCGTTCTGGATGACGGATACTATGTCGGATTTATTTCAAAATCAAGAATTTATTCAACATACCGAGAATTACTTAAAGAATTTTCCGATGAATAACTGTTTTAAAATTATATAAAATGAAAAGAGATTCGATAATTTTTGACCTGATTGAGAAAGAGCGTCAGCGACAGATAAATGGTATTGAGTTAATTGCGTCTGAGAATTTTGTAAGTCCTCAGGTACTTGAGGCAATGGGTTCTGTTATGACAAACAAGTATGCTGAAGGATATCCTGGCAATCGTTATTATGGCGGATGCGAGATTGTGGACCAGAGTGAACTTATTGCCATTGACAGGCTAAAACAGCTTTTTGATGCAGAGTATGCAAATGTCCAGCCACATTCCGGTGCTCAGGCAAACATGGCAGTCTTTTTAACTACTCTTAAACCAGGAGATACCTTCATGGGATTAAATCTTGCTCATGGCGGGCATCTCTCTCATGGATCACCTGTAAATTCTTCCGGACTTTTCTACAGACCGGTTGCATATAGCGTTAAGGAGGAAGACGGACTGGTAGATTATGAAATGATGGAGGCAATTGCCCTTAAGGAAAAGCCTAAGGTAATAGTAGGAGGGGCGTCTGCATATTCACGTGAATGGGATTATGCAAGAATGAGAAAAATTGCTGACATGATAGGCGCCATATTAATGGTGGATATGGCACATCCTGCAGGGCTGATTGCAGCAGGGCTGCTAAGTAATCCATTAAAATATGCTCATATAGTTACCTCAACAACACATAAGACACTTCGTGGTCCCAGAGGCGGAATAATCCTTATGGGTAAGGACTTTGTCAATCCCTGGGGGATAACTACTACAAAAGGTGAAGTAAGAATGATGTCTTCATTACTAAATTCTGCAGTATTTCCTGGAATCCAGGGAGGCCCGCTTGAACATGTAATTGCTTCAAAAGCAGTCTCTTTTGCTGAAGCTCTTTCTCCTGAATTCAATGAATACCAGAAAAGGGTTAAAAACAATGCCGCTGTTATGGCTAAAGCTTTTATGGAAAAGGGTTATAAAGTAATCTCAGACGGAACTGATAATCATCTGATGTTAATTGATCTCAGGACAAAATTTCCTGATATTTCAGGTAAAAAAGTTGAAAATACACTTGTTCATGCTCATATTACAGTAAATAAAAACATGGTGCCTTTCGACAGCCGCTCACCGTTCCTGACTTCCGGCTTAAGAGTTGGAACTCCTGCTGTCACTACCAGAGGGCTTAATGAAGAACATATGGGTATTATTGTCGATCTGATCGATGAGGTTATTTCAAACATTGATAATGAAGCTGTTATAGCCGGGGTGGGGGAGAAAGTAGTTAAAATGATGAAAGCATATCCGTTATTCCCTATGTAATTGTAAAGCCTCCTTAAATCATTTAGTTCTGTCTGATATAGATTTTTATTTTAACTTTGTAAATACCCGTTATCCAGTTTTTATAGATGAATGACCAGAAACTTATTTTTATCGTTGACGACGATCCGTTTATTAACATGTTGGTCGTTAAAAGATTTACATCCGAGGGTTACCGGCTTGAGGCTTTCGCGTATGGTGAAGAATGTTTAAGTTCATTAAACAAAAATCCGGATCTTATTATACTTGATTACTATTTTGTGAATAATGATCATAAAGTCATGAACGGAATGGAGGTCTTTGACAAAATAAAAGAGTTAAAACCAGAAATTCCGGTCATTATGTTATCAGGTCAGGAAAAGGGTGAAATTGTTCTCGAACTTGCAAGGAAAGGTATAGATGACTATATTATTAAGGATAATAATCTCATTGATAACCTTAATGTTGCAATCAGCGAATTATTTGGCAGAAAATAATATTATTTATTTTATGCCATAGCAGGGCAGTGTAGCGATTCTGTCTTGCAATCAGAATACCAATTATTTCAGAATAAAATTATATGTGATCGTTCCCTTCTGGATTGCAGGTGCATCATTCTTGACCTCAAAACTGGCGCGAAGGGCAGCTTCTTTAGCTACTTTAAGAAGAGAAGCATCAAGGGTTGTTGATCCTTTAGCGCCGGGTGTTGCCTGAACCACTTTCCCTGACCTGTCGACACTGACTTCGACTACCACTTTTCCTCCTTCCTGAAGATCATACTTAGGCAGTGGAAGATCCCTATATCCACGACCCTCAAGACTATATGAAATAGCTCCCTTGCCTCCTGCGCCTCCTGTACCATTACCCTGGGTACCAAGTCCGCTTCCGGCACCCCGAACCTTTGAATTTATCGATCCGTTAGGATCTCCCTGGTTGCCAGGACCGCCTGCAACACCTTCTCCTGTGGAACTGGTTCCTCTGTTCTGTGAGTTGGCCAGCGCATTTTTTGTACGATTCTTTATATCCGACTCGCGCTGTTGTTCTGCTGCGATTCTCTTCTGTTCAGCCTCTTCTTTTCTTTTTACTTCTCTTTCGGCTTCGAGCTCTTCTTTTATTTTTTTGTCAGCTTCAATCTTTTCAAGTCTTTTCTTAGCAGCCTCCGGGTCAGGTTTTTTAAGAGTGGGTACTACTTTCTTCACGACAGGAGCCTCTTCGGTATTTTGAGAAAGAAGAGGGTCTTCTTTCGTTTTCGCTTCTGGCTTTGAAGCAGTATGTTTAGGTGTAACTATTTCCTTTATGGGCGGAGCAGTACTCTCTTCCTTAAATGCAGGTGGAGATGGTTCAATATCCCCGATACCTGTCTCCCCGGTTCCGAAATTGACTAGGATCCCTTCTTCCGTATCGGGAGGAGGGGGAGTGGAAAAACCGACAAGGATAAGCATGCCAAACAACAATAAATGCACCAGGAAAGTCCCCAGTAATCCTTTTCTTTTCCCGGCAGCAGAATTCCGCAGTTCAATATTTAATTTTTGTTGCAATTATTTACTTTTAATAATTTGAAAGTATGGTTATCGAAAAACTATTTAGCAGTTCAGTCTTTTCGAATGGGTAAAAAAACCTCTGCGAAGTTATAAATAAACGATTGGATATCATCTTCTATTATGTTTGGTTAATAACATTGACGAAAAATTATTAACTATTTACACTTGAACCGTGTAAGACTTATAAACTATTTTTTCTTTATTTTTGTTTCATCCTCTTTTTTCATATCAGTTTTATTCTTTTTTCTGAACAGATCAGAAAATCTGTTAAAATCCTGTTTATAGAAGATCCCGACACCCTGGGTATAGGGACTCAGACCGGTAGCATATGTATCATTATAGCGGTTAAAGACCTTAAAACGCAGTTTTTCCGTTAGCTTTAATTCAGCGTCAAAATCACCGGTCATCTGATTGGTATTATTTGTAGTGTTGTTGGTATACCCTGTTCCTCTTACATCAAAATTGCCATTAAGAACTATTTTATTATGAAGAAGCTGGGTGGATAATGCAAGTTGTGCCTCCTGCGGTGTTATTGTATTGGATCCTGGTCTTATATTTAATCCTATATCAACGTTCTTTGCAACCTGGGATAACATATTGCTCATCTGATTTGAAATCATCTCCATAGATGTACCAGAAATTGCTGAACCTGTGGTCGTTGAACTCGCAAGAGAAGGACCTGCACTGGATATAAAATTATTTATTAATAGCAGTGCTGTTACCTGTCTGGTCATTTCTTCCTGTGTTGATATGGCATTTCTCAGGCGTGTTCTTACTTCCTCATCAGCATCAGGCAGATAGATATCAAATCCAACAACTGGATTAAAAAGCTTACCCGATAAATTAAGCTGAGGTTCAACACGTATGCGTTCACTATATTTATCATCCTCCAGTATCGAGGCAAGTGAAACTCTCATGTTTAAATAGGATGCCTTCAGCTCAATTTCTGCATCTTTCATATCTCCGCTGAACATTATCCTGCCTCCATTCTCAACACTAAATGGTTTGTTTATAATTGGTCCCAGGGTAAAGGTGTATTCCCCGTCTTCAATAATATAGTCACCAAATATTTTGAACTCCCCCTTTTTATTAAGACTGACATTAAGATTCTCGCTTGATCCGTGACCTTTCATGACATCGCCGACTTTAGCATCGAAAATTATCTGAATCTCTGCATCGGGAGTGATTTCAAGATTCATATTCAGGTCCATTCCAAGCTGTTTGGCAAAAGCAGGAACATTTCCATTCGACTGGTTTAACTTTTTTGTGGTGCTTGTATCTTTAAAGGAAATATAAGAATATTCCGATATTGAAAGACCTTTGCTCATAGGTATGGAAAGCTTGGAATTTTTACCGGTTTTGGCTATGATATCAAATGATAATGAATTCTGATCACTTTTGATTTTTGCAACTCCTGATGCATAAGCCGTGCCATAAAACAGTGGATTGTCCTTTGGCATAGTATTCAATACCTGGAAACTGCTTGAATTTATATTAATTCTAAGATCAGCTGAATAGTCACGGAAGTTCTTATGGTTAACAGAACCAGATAGAGTGGCAGAGTTGCCTTTTATGTCATTAAGCTTGATATTATTGAACTTGAACCCGTTATTATCGAATCTTACAGTATCATTCATGGAGTATTTTGTCTGAAGATAATTGATCTTCATTGAAGCATTCTCCGCAAGTACTGCTCCGGTAAGAATAAGATTACCGCTTTCACCGGTAAAGTGTAATCTGCCTGATGCAGTACCGCTTATTTCAGATGCAAATGTTTTTAGTAAAGGATTTAAAAAACCAATAGGCAATTTCGTTGCTGTAGTGCTGAGATCTATTTTTCTTATTGCAGGGTTATAGTATCCTGTAATATCAAACATTTTTACAGACTTGAGATTATTACTGGCTCTTATATTGACAATTTTTTTAGCATTGTCGAGATCTGAATTGATAACTATATTTCCAAACTCGCTGCCGAGTAAAGAAAAATTGGATATAACAATATTCCCGGCAAGCAACAGGCTTTTATAAACATTTGTCAGAAGTATTTTACCGTTCAGCTGACCCTTAAAATTAAGAGGAACAGTATTTTGATCATTATCCTTTTTCCGGTTTAAAAGATAATTTAACGGGTCAATATCAATTCCCCTGAACTCAAGATGCAATGTATCGGCAGGATTTTCTGAAACTGAACCATCCACGAGATATGACCTGTCATTGCTTGTAATACTTAATTTATTGATAGTTATTGCATTTGAATCTATCAGAGCTGATGAATTATTTAATTTCCACAGATTATTATCGGTATAAATACGGGAGGAATCAATATCAACCTTGAGAATGGTTTTTCCTTTTCCGTTTGTATTTTTTGCAACGGAACCTCTGGCTATAAAGTTCCCGGTGTTAAGAATCTTATCTTTATTATCCCAGTTAATTTTGAATATGAAGTTATCGGGTTTTGTCTTAAGACCTACCGAAAAAGCCTTTAGTTCTGATTGTCCGAGCAGTGAGAATGATTCACTATTAATTCCAAATGATAATTCCGAACCGGCAACATCTGTATTAAATGAAAAGTTTTTAAATACATTATTCTTTATTGAAAGTTGGTCTGCTTTTCCGGTTATGTGAATCAAACTATCTGCAAATACCGAACCTTTTATAAAACTGTTCTCAGATATTAATGTTCCGGTTCTGAAAAAGTTATTGATTTTATCAGTATTCTTCAGATGAACATCAAACGAAAACTTGTTTTTTATAAAATCACTCTTTATTCCGGTGAAATGGAACTGAGAAGGCATAAGTGTTATAAGAGTTGATTTAAAGAGACTCCCAAGTGTTGCAAAATTATAATAGCCCTTAATATCTGCATCAGCAAAATCTGTCCGAAGACTTAAAACCGGTACATTATTTTCTTTAAA
>PMIL01000111.1:14603-19470 GCA_003157075.1 Bacteroidales bacterium
GTTATTAAAATTCAGTAGCCCGAGAAGATCCAGCTTGATATTTTTGTCATAAATATTGATGCTGCCGTCCCATGTTTTCTCTGTGAAAGAGCCATTCAGTGTTATGTTCCGGTAAATATATTTGTTAACTTCTATACTGTCAATTTTGCCAGTGAGGTTGCCGGCAAATTTTTTCAGTGAATAGGCGAAACCATCAACATTTGCCTGAATGCTTACATGACCCAGAATATCTGTTTTTCCTGTTAGTTCTCCCAGGTTAATGTCACTGCCGGTCAAAAGACCTTTAATCCTGTACTTTCCGGCTGCTTCAGGTCTGAGAGATATATCAGTTCTGATATTTCCTTCACTTGTTCTGATTTCTCCATATGTGACAAAATCAGTTGTAAAGCCAGTGAAGCTGCCATTAAATGAAAAGTTACCCAGCTTTCTGATTGATTCGGGGAAAACTATTGGACTCTTTCCGGGCAGATTGATCTTCTCCAGATCTCTCGTGTTTGATCTGAGACTGTTAACTCCGATATAGAGAAATGTATTTTCAATTTTCGGAAGTCCGGAAAAATCAAAATCGCAATCCAGTGACGTGGAATTCCTGTAATAAAGCTTTATATCACGGCCTCTGAGTTCCGAAATTGTACCCATGATTTTGCCAGAGAGCCATACTGATTCATTTATACTGTCCGCAAATGGGATAAAATATCCAAGATCTTTTGTGCTTATAAGTGATTTATTCAGGAGAATATTAAGTTTTACATTTTCGGTAAAATTTTTAAATGATCCGGAGGAGTCGGCATTCAAGGAAAATTTTGGAATATTAAAAATGCTGCTGTCGCAATTAATGAAAGCAGAACTAAGAAGAAAGTTCTGTTTTGCAATTATTACGGAGCTGTTCATCTTTTTTATTGTGAACCCGTTTGATTCTTTGAGTCCCAGACTATAGATGCTGAAAGTGGTGGTGTCATTTAATGTTTTAAAATCTTCAATGATGCCGTTAATTTCAGCCAGTTTAAGGTTGTTGAAGTCAATTTTTGTTTTGCCTTTTGTTCCGATGCGGTTGATAAGAGAGAATCTGGCGCTATTGATATCAATCTGATCAACTGCAAACCGGCTTCCTCCTTTTATTGTTGAGTCAGAAGGAGTTTTAAGCAAGTTTAGATACCACGTAAGATTCATCATTCCACTGGAATCTGTAATCAGTGATATAACCGGACTAAACAAACTTACTTTTCCAAGCCTGTATGATTTGTTTTTAAAATCCAGGCTCCTGATGCTTACAACAATTTTTTTGGAATATATCAGAGTATCATTATTCTGGTCCTTTATCAGTATATCTTTTATTGACAATTTATTAAAGAATTTGTAGTCGATGGAACCAACAGAAATAGTAGACTTAATCTGACTTGAAAAATGGTTTGTTATCCTTTTAACCAGAAATGTCTGTACCCTGGAGGTCTGCAATAAAAGATAAAGAACAGTTGGAAGCAATATTATTACTCCAAAAAATATAATCAGATACTTAAATGATCTTTTAATATGTTTTAGCATACCAATATAAAAGTTCTTAAAATATCAATTCCTTCTACAGAAAATTCATTGGCTCAAAGATAGCGAAACTCAGAGATATTGTCGGATTTAACATTCCTAATATTAGGATATCCCCTGCAAAATTGAATTAGAAACATCTTTTTTGGCAGATGTGCTAATTGCAGGAATATTTTTTGGAAATTTGCGGATTGAAACATATAAAGAAAAAATTCAAAATTATTTTTAATGGCAGTAACAATATTAGCAATAGAGTCGTCATGTGATGATACTTCTGTAGCAGTCATCAGGGATGGATATGTTCTTTCCAATCTGATTGCTAACCAGGAAGTCCATATGTCGTATGGAGGTGTTGTACCAGAACTTGCATCAAGGGCTCACCAGGCTAATATAGTACCTGTAACACATCAGGCGTTATTAAAGGCAGGAATTAAGGCTGAAGAGATCAATGCCGTTGCTTTTACCCGCGGACCCGGGCTTCTTGGTTCACTTCTTGTAGGAACCTCATTTGCAAAAGGATTTGCACTTGCACAAAATATCCCGTTGATTGAAGTAAACCATCTTCAGGCTCATGTGCTGGCCCATTTTATACTCGAAAAAGACAAAATTAACCGTCTCCCGGCATTTCCATTCTTGTGTCTGCTTGTCTCCGGAGGACATACAAGGATAATAATAATGAAAAGTCAACTGGAGATGGAGGTAATCGGAAACACAATTGATGATGCTGCCGGAGAGGCTTTTGATAAGTGCGGCAAAGTAATGGGTTTTACATATCCTGCCGGTCCCCTGATTGATAAGCTGGCAAAAGAGGGTAATATACTTGCTTTCAGGTTTGCAAAACCACGCATTAATGGATTGGACTTCAGTTTTAGCGGTTTAAAAACAAGCTTTCTGTATTTTCTCCGCGACAAGCTGAAAGAAGATCCTGAATTCATAGAAAATAATAAGGCAGATCTGTGTGCTTCTCTTCAGCATACTATCGTAAGTATTCTTTTAGCGAAGGTCATCACTGCTTCTCATCAGACAGGAATTACCGAGATTGGCATAGCCGGCGGAGTGTCTGCAAACTCTGGCCTAAGGAATGAAATGAAAAAAGAAGCTGATAAACGAAACTGGAATCTGTTTATTCCTGAATTCAGGTTTACTACGGATAATGCTGCAATGATAGGAATAACAGGCTATTATAAATATCTCAGGGGAGAGTTTTCATCACACGATATTATCCCCCTTGCAAGATATTAATNNTATGAGATGGAGGAGTTGAGGATTTCACCTACAAAAAATACGCCTGAGATAATTTTAAATCCAGAGGGGATAATTCGTATTAAAGGCAGGTCAATTCACGAGAATGTAACTGAATTTTTTGAGCCGGTTGAGGATTGGATCAGCGAATATATAACTGTCCCAGCTGATATTACCAGTGTTGATATGAATCTTGAATACTTTAACAGTGCAAGCGCAAAAGTCTTCATACATATTTTACAAAAGGTCACCTATGTTACTCTGAAACATAAAAAATTTGTTTTCAACTGGTACTATGAGGAGGGTGACGATGATATCCTGGAAAGAGGAGAGTACTTTGCCTCTGTACTCGATGTCAGAATCAATTTCATCAAACTTAAGTGATACTCATTTAATTGGAAAGCGGATCTGCAACTCTTCCCATAAACAGTATGGAATTGGTAGTTGTTTCCCTGATTACATAGAGGAATGAATGGTCAATATTCAGAATAAATGGACCTGCTGGCATCGAAGTGGTTCCGACTCCAACGATTGTGGCAGCGGCGGCTTCAGTGCCTTCTTCATTTGTTTCTATCATTGCCTGGTGTTTTACAAAACTGAGCTGGAGACTAATATCTGATATATTTGAAAAATCGGCATTATCAGAAAATGCAATTCCCATTCCCATATCAGATAAGATCTCCTTTAGCTCCTTCTTGTAAACGTATTTAAACCGCGGAAATGAAAGTTCCGTTTTTATTTTGCTCATCTGGCTTATCCAGCTTTTAAAACTGGTGTCGTTAATTAACGGCAATACATTCTTCAATCCATTATTATCAGTTGGTAGAATTACGTCCATAACGAAATTGGCCTGGCCATAAGGGAATTCTGCAAGAGTAAATCCCGTTGCTTTATAAATATTAAACTCAGAAGTCTGTTTCATCATTGGAACCTGGCTGACAGTTCCATCCGGCTTGTAAAATGAACTTTGCACTGTGCTACCTTTGTCAAATTGGGATTGCCACTTCCCTTTAAAGTAAATTGCGTTTATCAGAAGCATTACTGTATTTTGATCGAGTTGGTCGATCATATTTTTAATAAGACCGTTTGTTTTACTCTCTATCCAGCTGTTTACCTGGCTGGGTACAAGCGGGTCAGTTATGTTGAATGCTTTCGCTTCAGCATTATAGTACTGTGTAAGAATATCGGTAAATGGTTTTTTTACCACAAAATTATTCTCTGTCCAGACTGAATTGGCAATTGTGATCAAAACACGTTGATCAACCTTTAAAAGTGCTTCTGTAAGATCTTTATAGGCATTGTTAATAACCTCAGGAGTCAACCCAGTCTGTCTTAAAGCAGTCAGCATTGCATTGCGGGTGTCACCATTGGCCCCGTTCAATGTCATCGACAGGGCAGAAGAGATGCTGAGAGGTGAAATAATGATATTCTCCGGCTCAGTGGAATTATCAATAACTTTTTTAAAGATATCAAGAGCAAAAGAATTTTCTGAAGCTATTAAAGAAACCTGATCGGAAGTAAGATTAATTGGAACGGGTTCAGTCGGATAAATTGGCGAAGAAGCTTTGTGACAGGCAATAAATGTCAATGGGAATGACAATAAACCTAAAAACAGGACTCTGAAACTACTTTTTTTCATACTCCATTTATTTTATGGATAATTGGGAAAGAATTACAATAATTCTATCACATTTAGTCCGGGTTATCAGATGAAAATGTTCAAAAATCATGCCATTGAGCTAAGAATTCTTTTTCCTTTTTTTAGATGTCTCCTGATATGCCCTCAAATAAATAAAAGATACTACAAAAAAGATCATACCCAGAAAGAGAAGCATAACAAAAGCAAAAACAGAAGGTTTGTCCAGTCCGGCGATAGGATGCTTTAACCTGTAAGTATATCCGTAGATTGTATAAATCAATACCATTATGGAAACTATAAAACTGAATATTATCGTGGTTCCGTCAAAGATTCTTGTGGTTTTATAAAACTTTGTATTTTTAAAAGTTCCATAAGAGGTTCGTGCGTAAGCGGTTGCCCTTTTTCGTGAGCGATTCTGCCGGTATTTTCTCCAGTCTTCCATTGCCT
>PMIL01000111.1:19480-20968 GCA_003157075.1 Bacteroidales bacterium
GATCCCTAGTATTTCATAATAGTCTGTAATAGTCATTTTTTAGCTGATATTGCTCCATGTTTGCCTTTGACTGAACAGCCTTTTTAGTTCTGATCTGAAAATCATATTCTTTGTGTTTTCGAGTAAAGGATCGCCATTCAGTATCTCCTCAGCAATATGTCGCACATACTCGATCAATTGACCATCCTTGCCGAGATCAGCAATTTTCAGATCAAATGGGATGCCACTCTGGAGTGTGCCTTCAATATCGCCGGGTCCTCTCAGCTGCAGATCTGTCTCGGCAATTTCAAAACCGTCATTTGTTCTTATCATCACCTCAATCCGTTTTGCAGCTTCTTTTGACAGTTTATCCGTGCTCATGAGGATGCAATAAGACTGATCAGCTCCCCTGCCAACTCGTCCCCTCAGCTGATGTAACTGTGAAAGTCCGAATCGTTCAGCACTTTCAATAATCATCACTGTTGCATTCGGTATATCAACACCAACTTCGATAACGGTTGTTGCAATCAGAATCTGAGCCACACCATCTTTAAACAGTTTCATAGACTCTTCTTTAATTGCAGGAGTCATTTTTCCATGTACCACGCTTATACAGTATTTTGGAGCCGGAAAGACTCTTGATATTGTGTCCCAGCCATCCTCAAGGTCTTTATAGTCCATTGTTTCAGACTCTTTTATAAGAGGATATACCACGTAAATCTGACGGTGTTCAGCTATCTGATTTCTGATAAATCCAAAAACCTTATTTCTTTCAGAATCAGTAAAGTGCATAGTTTTAATAGGTACCCTGCCCGGAGGCAATTCATCTATCACTGAAACATCAAGGTCGCCGTATACGGTCATTGCAAGCGTTCTTGGAATAGGGGTTGCCGTCATTACAAGTATATGCGGAGGATTAAGGTTTTTCTGCCAAAGCTTTGACCTTTGTTCAACACCAAAACGGTGTTGTTCATCGATGATTACCAGACCCAGGTTTGCAAACTGGACATTTTCTTCCAGCAGGGCATGAGTGCCAATAAGTATATTCAGTGACCGGTCCATCAGAGAATCAGCTATTGACTTGCGTGATGTTTTTTTTGAGGAGCCTGTGAGCAGCCGGATTTGAATGTCAATTCCTTTCAGAAATTTACTGATAGTCTGAAAATGCTGGTTTGCAAGTATTTCGGTAGGAGCCATTATACAGGCCTGATAACCATTATCAATGGCAATAAGCATACTCATCAGAGCAACAAGGGTCTTACCGCTTCCGACATCTCCCTGCAGCAAACGGTTCATTTGCCTGCCGGAACCAAGATCTTTCCTGATCTCTTTCATTACCCGTTTCTGTGCCTCAGTTAAAGTAAAATGAAGATTGTTAAAATAGAAATTATTAAAATTTTCTCCTACACTTGAAAATACGAATCCCTTTAATTTGATGTTCCTGCTTGTTTTGTATCTCAGAAGGTTAAGTTGTATATAAAATAATTCCTCGAATTTCAGTCTGTGTCT
>PMIL01000316.1 GCA_003157075.1 Bacteroidales bacterium
AGACAGGCACACGGTTAAAGATCCGATTATTGTTTCTGTCCAGGTAAAGGTATGATAAGTTCATGAAAGGGAGATCGAACCGAAGTGGAGATTCCGTGATAGTAAAAAGAGGTGAATGGGTGAGAGGGAGAAAAAAAAACGCTCTCTTCCATTCACCACTGCCTGATATCTGTTCGTCAAAAGTTTGATAAATACCGCAACATCCCTAAACAGAATTCGTTTCAAAGTCAAAAGGTCTGGATATTAAAGGACTTAACTTAAACTAGCCATGAAAACGGATAAAGGAGGATACTGGAAAACCAGGAAAGCAAAACTCCTTAAAACGTATAAGAGTCTTTCCCAGAAAGATCTGGATTTTAAAGAAGGAGAAGAGAATGCAATGCTTGCAGCTCTCAGCGATAAACTGGGGAAGAGCAGGGGGGAGTTGCTGAAGATGATTATAATGTTGTAGAAGTTGTAAAGTTGTAAAAGACCGCACTCTATTTTGACAACCCAGTTCCAGGCGACAGTAATCAGGCGAGAGGTGTTTTTCCCTGAGCACTGAGCCCTGTGCCCTGTGCTAATACTCATATCTCACATCTCATCTTCCTATCCTGTACAGATACTTTTGTGTCCTGAGTATTACGGAGTTCCTTAAAACAGCCGGGGTAGCCCAGATACCTGAATCCATCTGACTTTTTGCCACAGGTTCAAATTTTCGACCTGCTTTAATTACAAGAACCTCACCTTTCACAGAGAAAAAGAAGATATTCCCGTTTATATAAATTGGAGAAGAATCAAAATTTGAGGTAACATGTGTCGACCATATTTCCTTTCCCGTAGCTGCTTCAATACACATCATGATATTTCTGGTATTGACAGTATATATCAATCCGTCCTTTATAACTGGCGTCAGACTCTGGTTTCGTGATAGTTCTTCACGTTTCTTCCAGAGTACATTCGTACTGGTAATATCACCTTTCCCATTTGGATTGACAGCAATAAATTCCGTATATTTTTTATCATTATTACCCATGGTAAACCCTGTGTACCAGAATACAACACCATTTTCTGAAACAGGCATTGCTATAGTTGATTCGGCTCCGTCAACAACTCTCCATATTTCCTTCCCGTCGTTTGGATCATAAGCTATACAAACGGCAGAACCATTCGATATCAACATATCGCGTCCCTCAACATTCATTACTAACGGGGTAATGTATGCCTTCCGTCCGATTGGAGCAAGAGGCTCATATGGCTCCTCAGGCCTGCTGGTTTTCCAGACAATCTTCCCGTTCGATTTATCGAGCGCAACGATAAACCTTACATCGGTACCTTCGAGATGAAGTATCAGGAGATTCTTATATAATATTGGTGATGAGGCCGGACCCTGGGCATGCTTACATTTGAAATCTGTGCGTTTCCACACAATGGAGCCATCCGAGGTATTTATACAGGCAGTACCCAGACTTCCGTAATGAACATAAACAAACCCTTTTTCGATGCAGGATGTGGGCGAGGCATAGGTATTCAGAGAGTGCTTGCCTTCAATGTCATCAGGGGTAAAAACCTTCATATCGTAAACTATTTTTCCGGTCTGAAAATCTGTACAAACAGCATATAGCTCTTTCCCATCAGGAGTTGCCGTTGTAATCCATACCTGATTGTCATAAACAACAGGAGAGGAATAACCTTCATCATGAATTTTGGTTTTCCATATAATGACAGAATCATTCCATGTCAGCGGAATATCTTTTGCTTTTGCTATTCCATTGAGGCTGCTGCCACGGAAGTGTGTCCAGTTTTTATCCTGGGAACGTGCCTGTCCTGAAAATAAAAATGAGATAAGGAGTAAAAAACAAAAAAGGATAGTTGATCTACAGGTCATTTGATCGATTTTTAATGATGAGTTTTATTAATCAAATAAAGTGAATTTTAATCAAAATTTTATTAATACTCTTTGACTTAGGATGGTTTTGTTACTTTCTTTTGCCTGCCCAAAAGAAAGTAACCAAAGAAAAAGGCCCCCAAAAAGCCAAATTAATGGCTTTGTTGCCCACAAGCCAACGCCACATGGGGCCCAAAGCCATTAATTTCACACCTTTTTGGGATTTGCCCGCGCGCCGTGACTAATAGGATTTTTACTTTTATTCTAAAATTATCTACTTTATTCTATTTTTAATTTGTGACTTTTATCTACTTATAAATTACTTTTCCAAATAATTCTCTGAGACCGTTTGAAACCCAAAAACTTTTTAGCATATTACTGAACGAACCCCCCTTTAGGGGGGCAGGGGGGCAAAAAGATTTGAGACCTGCCTGAGCAACAAAAAAGAAATCTTATTTTTGTAAACCCATGGTCTGAAAAGGGGTAGTGATCATGACAATCTGTTTGATTTATTTATGAATACGATATGAAAAACTTTCTTCTCTTAACTATTTTAATTACCTCCCTTTTTAGATTAGGTGGCCAGTTTAAAATCCCGGCTTATGAGATTACGAGTAACAAATCTGATAGATCGGATTTAAAGGCTGTGCCTGGCAGAACATATTCTACCAATTTTCCTCTGACTGAAAGTCCCATCTCTGAAAGTGATAACTGGATCAATGGGAGCAAAGAAGGTCTGGACTGGGGTTATATCTCCACAACTGCCGGACAAACCCATACGCATCCAGGAACTGCGCCCTATGCTGATGCGACAGCTTTGTTGACAGGAAAATGGGGCCCTGACCAGATGGTCCTGGCTACCGTCGGAAATATCGAAAATGCATGCAATAGCGACACTTGCTATCCTGAGGTGGAACTTCGTTTGCGTTCCACGCTATCAGCTCATTTGTGCAATGGATATGAAATCGCTTTTTCACTCAAACCGAATGGCAGGGCCTACCTCATCATTGTCAGATGGAACGGGCCTTTGGGAGACTTCACTTATCTTTTCAACCAGTCCGGCTCACAGTATCAGGCAAAAACAGGTGATATAGTCAAAGCAACNNATGGGGTTCAATGAGCAAACATATAACGGTGATTATGGGTTTTCCAGCGTTACAGCATCTGATAGTCCTTAATACCAAAAATAAATGAAATACAGCAGTAGAAAAGGTGTTTAAAGTCAGCATTTCTACCAGTAAAAATCACTTTTATAATTCAAGATTCACTTTAACCAAGTTAGTCTCTTCGTCCCTAAGTCCCTGAATATCTGAGTTTTTTTCCCCGCAGATTAGATAATTTCTTCGCCTCTTGATTTTCATGGCTTCCGTCTTCCGAATTCCGACTTCTTTCGTCTGTTTGATTTGGTATGAGTGTAAACATTTAATTAACTGAGATGTTGTTGTTATACAGAATTTTATATAAGGCAACCTAAACGGTACTTTTCATACATTCAAAAATCCTGTCAGTTTGTTAAACGCAATTATTATGAAAAAAATCATTCTGTTATTTATCGGTGCATTGACGTTAAGTTGTCATATAATTAATGCCCGGGTCACTCAGCCACAATCAGTTGAAGACAGTGTTTTTGGCTGGTTAAAGGTGTATCATTTAAAAGGTGTAAAAGAGATTAAAAAAATTGACAACCGTGTTTTCAGTGTTGCTCAGCTCTCTGTTTGCGACTCGCTGGTAAACTGGATGCAAGCCAGCTATTTGCCTAAAGGTGGAATTGGTGATATCAGGAAAAACATATTCCCGAAAACCGGCCAATACGATACCTATAAATCAGCATGGCCTCAAGGCTATGGCGCTACAGCATATACCTGGGATGTAAGCTATAACAGTGCTGGAAAAGTAGAACGGAAACAGGAATCGGAAACACCCTGGGATATATCGGCAAATGCAGTCCCAGGCTGGCCTATACCTGACTTGAGTACAGCTACAAGGTATTATTTTACAATGCCTTCTTTTGAAGGGAGGGATGAAGAAAAACAGACGGAGGATCTTTCGAAAGTTGAAAATCTTAAACCTTACATTACTTTCTGGGTAAAGAATATAGAAGCAGGTAACGGAACCGAGTATGTCTTGCTATGCAAAAACAATAAATCTCCATTTATAAAAGTAACAAAAGGGGAATACCTGCAATTACTCGAAACGGCAATACCTAAAGCTTATGAGGATGAGAAGAAGAAAATTTATGAGCAGAATAAAGATAAACAGAAGAGCATTGATTATTTAATGGGTTACCTGGATGTAAAGTATAACAAACGCATGACATGCCTGAAAAATAATCAGGAAAAATATAAGAACCGGTTGAGTGAAACTGCCGAAACATTTGCAGAACAACCCGATATTATGCTTGAAAACTACAAGGATGTCTTCGAGGGCAATGGAGGTATGGCATTTAAATATCCAATATACACTATTGATCCCGCCATGTATGAATTATGTAAAGAGGATAAGCCTCAATGGATATTATCCTCATGGTACTGGACTCCAAATAACCCCAAACAAAAGTTTATGCACGAATCCATCATTAACAATTTCAATTTTGATTATGTGTATAATTTTTTCTTTGCCCCGGAGAAAGTAAAAGGACAGCTTTATAAACCCAGGCATTCTCCTTCATCAAAAGAAGCTGTAGTAGTCTCAACAAAAGCAGAAACAGGTAAAAATTCTGTGCTTGATAAGAGCATCCATTTTTTTGAAGATTTCTCTGCAACAACTATTGGTAAAAAGCCAACAGGCTGGAATGTCAAAACCAATCATAATGGAGTTAGTCCTGTTGTAAGTACTGTTGAAGGTACTACTGAGAACTGGGTTGTAATAGCAGGGAACACGCTAATTCCGGCCGGCCTTAAAAAACCATTACCTCAAAATTTCACTATGTCATACGATGTAATTGTACCTGAAAATTTTACCTGGGGTGCAAAAGGATTGGTACTCCTGTTGTCATATGAAAAAACCGAAGGAGTAGCAGAAGCCTTTATCAGTTTGAAACTGCGGCCAGGATCCGGAGGAGCAGACGGAGAGGCAACACTGGAAACTAAATTCCCGGCTGGCTATGCTTCCGGGACTAAGTGGTATGTGGCAACAGGATTTTCAAACAATAAAAAAGTAAACCGTATAGCCGTAAGTATCCAGAAAAACAACGAAGTGCTCCGGATATATATTGATAAGAAATTGATTGCGGAATATGTTAAAGGAATTCCGGCTGATATGAAGTTTAATGCATTCTCGTTCGATATGGCCGGCAGTGATAGTGAAAAAGATAAATACTATATTGGTAATATTAAGATAACCAGGGACATATGAGGCTCTTTATGGTAATCAACAAGAAATTTAGGATTCTGGTATTTCGAATCTAAACTATACCTACAATGTCCCTGCCGAACAATAATATTCCGATCATTGTTTTCATTTTAAGATTAAAATAAAACTGCTATGAATAAACAAATCGAATATTATCAGAATAAACTTGATTATGAAATGGATCCATGGGATCTCTTCACTGGTTTGGAAAAAGGTGAATCAGTTGTTCCGCTTGATACAAGAAGAGCTCCCGCTTTTCTGAAGGAACATATTCCGGGTGCAATAAGCCTGCCTCACAGAGAGATGGATGAAAATACCACCAAAAAACTTGATAAAACAATAACTTATGTCTGCTACTGCAAAGGAATTGGTTGCAATGCTTCAACCTGGGGTGCCCTGAAGATGGCAAAACTTGGTTTTAGAGTGAAAGAACTCTTTGGTGGGATAGAATGCTGGAAAGCCGATGGTTACTCAACAGATGGAACTCAACATACTAAAGGAATTGATATTAAACGATCTGCAACGCCTTCAGAAACAACTGTTTAGCTATGCGTGAAAAAACCCTGCAATACTGCAGTCTTGACAAATATTAAGCACAGGCAAACTGACGATGCACCATGAACGATATTACGGAAACCGGCTGAAGCCCCTTAGAATGACTGCAAGACCGCAAGACCGCAAAACCGGCAGACCGCCAGACCCGTCAGAATTCCACTATAAAGCAAGTATTGCTCTCTTCTGACGAAACAGCTGTGATGGAGCCATTGTGCAATTTCATTATCTCCTGTGAAATGCTCAGTCCGATACCCGATCCGCTCTTTTTAGTGGTAAAGAAAGGTACAAAGATCTTTTCAAGCAGTGCCGGAGGAATAAGTGGTCCGTTGTTTATTATCCTGATGTTCACATTATTCTGAGGTGTTCTTAAAAGCTGCATCCTTATCTGCCTGTCGTTGGTTTCTTCCAGAAGAGCTTCTATTGAATTGTTTATAAGATTTATAATAACCTGGTTAATCAGCTTCTTATCTGCAATGATTTCTTTCAATGACTTATCTGCAGTTATCGTGAAGTCGATGTTATTTTCCCCCATCTTCCCTGAGAATGCGATTTTCAGCTGCTCGACCCATCCCTCAACCTCAAACGTTGCAAATTCAGGTTGAGGAAGCTTTGAGATCTTCCGGTAATTGTTAACAAAATTAAGGAGTCCGTTACTCTGTTCATTTATAAGCTGAAGGCCGTTAACAGCAGTCTTTATCGTTCCGTCGTCGATCTGCGACAGCATTTTAGGTTTATCATTAGCGCGAAACATTGAATAAAGCTCCTTTGAGACGGTGGTCAGCGGTGAGAGCAGATTCATGATCTCGTGGGTCAGCACACTGATCAGTTTCCGGTATGAATCAAGTTCCCTGAATTCGAGTTCATGCCTGATGTCCTGAATGGAAACAAGCTTGAGTTCTGTATCTTTCCTTCTTATCATTGATGCTCTGAACATAAGTATCTGAAGATTATTCGAAATCAGATTTCTGTATGTCACATTCTCACCCGGCTTAAGATTACAAACTGCTTCATAAAAGGCAGGATGCTTAATCATGAGCGAATTCAGATTTGTAGATTCAGGAGAGAATCCTGCATACTGACATGCGGCTTTGTTTATCAACTCGACCTTGTTGTTAGGGTCAAGTACAATTATACCAGTTGATGCGTGCTGAATTAATGTCCTGTAATACGATTCGTTATATTCATTTTTAATCCTGATTTCCTGAAAATGGCGGTTCAGGTGGTTCATACTTTCATATAGCCTGGTCAGGGTCCTGTTCCTGATGTTTGTAGCGAAATGAAGTGTTGTATCATCATTTCGCAGAGAATCAAAGAAGAAGGTAATTGTTTCGTTTGTAGCGTTGTAGATCCTTACAAGCAGCAGTATTACTATCCCTCCGGCGATCACAAACAAGGAGGCAGTAAGATAGTGTCCGGTTGCAATCATAATTCCTGCACCCGTAAATGAAATAATATTCAGCAGCAGCAGGAAAATTCCGGCACGGTAATTAAGGAGTTTTTCAGACACCATATTTTTTAATTTTATTGTAGAGTGTCTGCCTGGTGATGCCCAGCTGTTCAGCTGACAACCCCTGGTTAAAATTATTCTTTTTCAATGTACTGATTATCATCTTTCTCTCCATATCCTCAAGGGTCTCTGTCTGATTCAGCGGAGCTACGTCACTGTCAATCAGAATAAAGTCTGAAGCATGCAGCCTTTCTTCCTCCGACAGGATAACCGCTTTCTCCATGGTATGCTGTAACTCCCTGATATTTCCATACCATGGATTTCTTTTTAATTTTTCAATTGCATCTTCAGCCAGTCCGAGATCTGGTTTACCGTACTTTCGTCCGTATATCTTCAGATAATGCAATGCAAGATCTTCAATATCTTCGGTTCTTTCCCTGAGCGGAGGAAGATGGATCTGTATTGTATTCATTCTAAAGAGAAGGTCCTGCCTGAACTGATTCTGAGCGACCATCACCGAGAGATTTTTGTTGGTGGCGCTGATCAGCCGGAAATCGACAGGCATCTCCTTCACCGAACCTACCGGTGTAACAATACGGGTCTGCAGTACTGTCAGGATCTTCGCCTGAAGACTTACGGGTATGTTTCCTATCTCATCGAGGAATAATGTGCCTCTGTCTGCCATTGTAAATCTGCCGGTCTTATCCTCATAGGCATTCGTGAATGAGCCTTTTTTATGTCCATAAAGCTCGCTTTCAAACAGCGATTCAGACAGTGAGTTTAGATCCACCAGCACGAAAAGTTCATTGCAGCGCTTTGATCTGTTATGGATCTCACGGGCAATAATCTCCTTTCCTGTTCCATTCTCACCTGTTATGAGAACACTGGCATCGGTGACGGCAATTTTATCCACCAGGTTCATTATTTCCTTCATAACAGCTGATTTACCGGTAATAAGTCCCGTGGTCCGGTTGGAATCCTGCTTAAACAGTTTTTCTCTTGATCGCAGATCAGATATTTCAAGATTTGAATTCCTCAGTCTTGCTGCCGCATCAAGTGTGGCTTTTAATTTATCGTTGTCCCAGGGCTTTAATACAAAATCTGCCGCACCCTCCTTAAGCGATTTTACTGCCAGCTCCACATCGCCATAGGCAGTGATCATCACAACTTCAACAAGAGGGTTTTTCTTCTTTATTTCCTTCAGCCAAAATAAGCCTTCATTTCCGGAATTCACTCCTGCTTTAAAATTCATGTCAAGAAGCACCACATCCGGATCACCTTTTTCAAGTTCGCCATAAAGCTGATTTGGTGCGGAGATCGTTCTGATAACTTCAAATTCCTCTTTAAGCAATATTCTCAAAGCATTCAGCAGCGCCTTATTATCATCGACAATAAGCAGTTTGTTTTTCTTCATGTCAGGTTCAAATAATTATTAAATGTAAAATATTTTTATGAAATCATGTCAAAAAATTTTACCTGGGGAGGAATCATATTTTTTTATTTCGCTGGTTATCAATGAAGTAATATTTTGGCATGGACTTGGCTTCTATTATGAAAAATTAACTTATGATACGAACAGTCAACTTATCCAAAATCTTCAGGACCGAAATGGTTGAAACGACAGCCCTTCACGAAGTAAATTTCAAGGTCAGTAAAGGCGAATTTGTTGCTATAATGGGACCTTCTGGTTGTGGAAAATCAACACTTCTTAATATTCTTGGTCTTCTCGATAGTTCCGATTCGGGGGAATATTATTTCGAAGGTATCGATGTCTCGGGCTTCGGTGAGAGACAAAGGACGAACTTGCGTAAGGGAAACATTGGATTCATCTTCCAGAGCTTTAACCTCATTGATGAACTGACAATTTTTGAAAACGTTGAACTGCCTCTGCTTGCTATGAAGGTACCGCCTGCAAAACGAAAAGCACGTGTTGAAGATATCCTCGATCAAATGCGGATCGGACACCGGAAGAGTCATTTTCCAAGGCAGCTTTCAGGTGGACAGCAGCAGAGGGCTGCAATTGCCCGTGCCCTGATCACTGCTCCAAAACTGATCCTCGCTGATGAACCGACGGGTAACCTTGATTCCAGTAATGGTGAACAGGTGATGCAACTCATGGAGGAGATGAATACTGCAGGAACAACCATAGTAATGGTAACTCACTCCATTAATCATGCCGAGAGAGCACACAGGATCGTTAACTTGTTCGATGGCCATCTTGTGATCGAAAGATCGGAAAAAGTATTTGAATCGATTAACAGAGTAGTATAGAACAAAACCAGCTTATTCACCCTAAATCAACAAAGTCATGATCAGACAATCCATATATATACTTCTGAGACGGATCGCCAGGGATAAAGTTCTGTACTTTATCATCCTCACAAATCTTTCTATAGGCTTTGCAGCTTTTGTTGTGCTCAGCACCTTTATATCAGACCAGTTTAACTATGATAAACAAAATACAAAGTATGACCGCATCTACAGACTTCAGCTTTTCATGGATCAGAAGGAGAATACAGTGAAACATACCTGGAGTGTCACTGCTGCCCTGAGCCGGAAAAACCTGGTTGATCTTCCTGAAATAGAGAAAATTGCGCTCATCCACGATGTGGGGGATAATAATAAAAGCGGCGTTTTCCTGTCTGTTGACAAGAAAAATCAGTTCCTGACCCGGTTTGGTTACTATGCAGACCAGTCGGTATTCGATATTTTCACCTTCAGATTTATTGAGGGAGATCAGGCGAATGCGCTTGTCCAGCCTTTTTCCATTGTGCTGTCAAAGGAAGTTGCAGATCGTCTATTCCCCGGCGGCAATGCAGTTGGGAAACAGGTATACGGAGAGAATAAAGTCGTTTTCAATGTAACCGGAGTCTATGAGGACCTCCCCATAAAATCGAGTTGGCGACCGGTTTATATATTGCCGATGTTATCCTACAAGGCAATTACGGGGAATCAGAATTATGAGAGCAATTACTGGTCCTACGCATTTTACACTTATGTGCTTCTCAAACCGAATGCCGGTTCCGCATCGGTTGACACCAAGATATATAATGCATTAAAGGATTACAGGAAAGAACATCACCCGTATCTGCGTCCGATGTCAAAGCTGTATATTGACCCGTATTTTGAGAACAGCACGTATGTCATCATCGGACTGATAACATTTCTGTCGGCACTTATACTTATTCTGTCCTCGATCAACTTCATTAACCTGCAGACAGCTAATGCCACAACTCGTTTCCGCGAGATAGGGATCAAGAAAACTCTCGGTTTTAATAAAAAACGTTTATGGAATCAGTTCATGACAGAATCAGTCGCCCTCACAATTATTGCAGCAATTATCGGGCTCTTTATGGCGCAGCTTGCTATACCTGCCCTGAATAATATGTTGGGAAGTGAAACATTTTCCCGTACGTTTGAAAACTGGAAATTACTCGTCGTGATCTTTGTAGTAACTCTGCTGACCGGACTATTATCAGGACTACACCCGGCTTATGTTATTTCTTCGTATAATCCGGTTGCAGCGCTGAAACAAAAATTCATATCAGAAAAAACGAATGGCATAAGCCTGAAGAAAACCCTGGTCACCATACAGTTCAGTATATCCATCTTTATGCTGATAGTAGGCTTCATCATCTACCGGCAGACACAGTTCATGTTAAAGAAAAATCTGGGTTTCAACTCCGAAACCGTAATGTTTGCCAACATCGTTACAGAACAGAAAGGATCACTGGAACCATTACGCCAGAAGCTACTTCAGCATTCTGAGATAAAGAATGTATGCGCATCTGATTATATACCCTTTATCCTTCCTGGTGGCGATGATCTGAACTGGGAAGGCGGCAAGCCTGATGATAAGGTGTTTGTCAGGTTCAGCAATGTGACTTATGATTTTGTGCCGACATTTGATCTTAAGATGGTGGATGGAAGAAACTTTTCGAAGGAATTTCCTGCAGACCGGAACAAATGTCTCATTAATGAAACAGCCACAAAAGTTTTCGGATGGAAAGATCCGGTTGGACGGCGGATAAAGGTCTTCAACAAGGATTATGAAGTGATAGGAGTGGTTAAAGATTATGTTGTGTTCTCTGTATATAGTCCGATCGAGCCTCATTTGTACCGGCTGGCAAAGGATTCTATAATGAATAATGGAGTATATGCTGTGAGTTTTGTCAGCGGACAGGAAAAGAAAGCGATGGAGATAGTTAAGACCGAGTTCCGGAATTTCTTCCCAAATGACGCATTTGATTTCAGGAATATGCAATTCCTTACAGAAAATGAGAATGCTCTCAGGGCATGGAAAGGATTTTCGAAAATTATGACACTCACTGCAATTATGACAATCATAATTTCATCGATAGGTTTATTCGGACTGATCCTGTTTCTTACTCAGCGAAAAATGAAGGAAGTCGGCATCCGCAGAGTACTCGGTTTCTCACATGCCAGCTTGTATATGACGCTTTCATCTGAATTCATAAAGCTGATCTTCATTTCTGTCCTTCTTGCCTGGCCTGCTGCTTATTATGTATACCATGTTTTGCCTGCAGGCGCAAATAAGTATGATCTGCAGATCTGGGAATTTGTTCTCGCTACACTGCTGATACTCGTTGTTGCTGTAGCTACCATAAGTTATCAGATAATAAAAGCTTTATGTGTTAGACTGGTAGATATTCTGAAGGATGAATAGGCTAAAAAGGCTCAATGGCATAAAGGCTTATGGGCGGAACAGAAGAAGGAGGTTAAGGATTAGTTATAACAAAACCCCGCAGATCATTGATCATACGGGGTTTACGCAGAATAAAATTTTATTTTATTTGGATATCTCTAAAACTGCATATTTTGAAATTTTCCAGAACTGAGCAGGATCAGTTATCTCCATGGATACAATTTTCTTGTCTTTGTCACGTATAAACTCGTATGAATTCACGGGATGATCAGAGATAAGCTTGGCATTTTTTGAATTTATAAGAATCGATTTTGTAACAGTTATATCGATCTGCCTGAATGAGCTGTCACGAAAACTTGCGGCTAAGGTTTTAGTTTTACCTAATCCGATGAATCCCCCTTCTTTGGTTAAGAGACCCTTGGCTTTCAGCTCTTTATACGTTCCACTTGCAAAAAAAGCCTTATTCATCTCAAAAGTCTGAGCATTGATTTTATCATCCTTCTGAATAATTGTTCCCTGTAAAGCTGTCTTATCGGTATTTAGCTGTTCAATCTCGAATTTTTTGGTGAGAAGAGTGGCTTTCAAATCCGCAATATCACTTTCACTCTGTTTAACAGATGCCTCCAATCCGGCGATTGTATTCTGCAGACCTTTTATAGTTCCGCCTGACTTACTCAATTGACTATTTAAAGAGGCAATTTTCTTTTTGTTCAGTTCAAGCAGTGTATTTATGTATTTTATATCTTCCAAAATTTGTTGTTTATTATTCCTGGATAATTCCCCTGTTGCCGAATTAGTAGAAATAATATGTTCTTTTTCCTTTATGATTGCGATATTTTTTTCAATCTCACCAAAGGTGGTAACCCATTCTCCTATTGATGAATCACGGGAAGTCAGTTTTTCTGTAAATGAGTTCTTCTGTGTTTCCATCTGACTGAGCAGTTGTTTATGATCACGGTTATAAAGCGAAAAGGCAATAAACACGGCAATCAAAAGGACTATAAATCCAATGATTGAAGTTGTAATAACCGCTTTTTTTGCTCCTTCCTGCCTGAGCCTGATTTCATTTTCTCTTATAAGAGCTTCTTTTTTTCTGGCCTCAGCACTGTCATTTACAGGCTTAGGATTAATGTTTTCATCAATTTCCATGTAAATTCCTCCTTAATTAATTTTTGAGTTTTATAATTATATCATTAAACCGAAAGGTAAGTCCATAGTTATTGGCCAGCGTTACACAATTATTTAAAAGAGTTGCATTATTCACACAGGTTCTCTGCAGTGTAATTAAAAAGGCGTAATGGCGCAAGGGCGTAACGGCGCAACGGCACAAGGGCCGACGGAAGAAAAGAAGGGGAGAAAGGGAGAAAGGGAGAAAGGGAGAAAGGGAGAAAGGAAGACATAAGGACTGCAAGACTCCAAAACTTCCATCTCACGAAACAGCAATTGCGACTTTTATTAATTTGTTAAATGGAAATATTTATCACCTTTTCAGATAAATTGTTAAACAAAACAATTTAAATTTTTATTTTTAACCTTTTACAAAGAATAATTGTTATTAATAAAATGATAATCCGTATGAAAATCAGAAATTTAATTAAAACAGCCAGTTATCTTGTTGTATTGGTTCTTTCAACAGCAACAATTAACGCCCAGAGTAAAAATGATGTTATCAAAGCTTATAATGAAGGAGCCAGTGCGGTTCAAACTGATCCCCAGGCAGCAATTAAAGCCTTTGAGAATGTGGTCAGCCTCTCGAAACAGGTTGGAGATTCTGCTGCTGATCTCAGGCAGAAAGCTATTAAAGTACTGCCCAGCTTGTATTATAATGCTGCCTCCGACGCGCTTACAGGAAAAAAACCAGCATCCGAAGTAATTCAGGCCGCAAAAAAAGCTGTTGCTGCTGCAGACAAATATGAAAATCCAACAACTAAACAAAACGCAAATTTAATTCTGATTAAGGGATATAATAATCTGGCTGGAGAGTATTTCTCTAAGGATGATTACAAAAGTGCGCTTGCAGCTTTTGACAGCGTGTTGACTATCAACCCTGATTATTCTTCCACAATATATAATAAGGCATTAATATATATGAAACAGGCCAATTCGGATGATTTTGAAAAAACTATCGATCTGTATATCAGCAAGATGAAGCCAGGGACTGATGATGTTAAGATCAAGCAGGCATCTACACTGGCGCTCAGCTATTTTCGGGCATCCGGATCAAAGTCAGATCAGGCAAATAAACTTGATGAGGCGCTCGGCTCCCTTAATAAAGCTGCAAAATACGGTGCCGACAAGGATTTGTTCTATTTCTTTGCCGAGGTCTACAACAAACAGAAGGCTTTCGATAAGGGTTTAGAGTATGCCCAAAAAGGGCT
>PMIL01000277.1 GCA_003157075.1 Bacteroidales bacterium
ATCGGCTATTAAAACCATTTTTTCTAATTCATCATATGGCATCAGAGCAAGTCCTGATGTTGAAGGATTATCTGTAAATGGTTCAAACATCAGCGCTGTTCCTGATCCTATTGTTCCATCCATAAAACCTTTAAGGTATCCGAATCTTATCCAGTTGCCTGTTTTTGGATATTTTTTCTCAAGCTGGAGGTAAGTTTTTAGTAACATGGTATCTCCGGTGAGAGATTTTCCAAGATCGATGCGGCAAGTAAGGTCTCCCTCTTTCTGCAGTTTTTCATATGCTCCGAAATCAGCCTCTCCCGGAATCTGAACACTTGTAACTCCGAATTCACGGGCCTCTTTCAGAGCAAGGAGATAGCCTTTCCAAATTCTTGAGTTATCTTCTTCAGAGCTTCGTGCAGGTTTTACCTCACCGGTTTTAATCATTCTTTCAGCATTTTCTTTTATTATTCCGGTTGGTTCTCTGGTAACCGGATCCTTCTGGATCTCACCTCCAAACGGATTCGGGGTATCTTTTGTAATTCCGGATGCTTTAAGAACATATGAGTTTACAAGTACAGAATGGCCGTCTGCCCGGCTGAGCATAACAGGATTATTTGGAGACACATTATCAATTAGTTCTTTCGCCGGCCATTTTCTATCGGTGAACATCTCATGCTCCCAGTGTCCCCCCTTGATTAACTCCCCGGGTTTGGATTTAGCAACTTGTTCCTTAACCTTTTGTGTGATGACTGACGGATCAGTAGTATATCGAAGTTCGATAAAATCGGGATCAAGAGGACCAAAATGCACATGAGCGTCATTGAAACCCGGAATTACCAGCCTTCCTCGGGCGTCTATCACCTTTGTGGAGCCTTTTTCTATCAATGAAGAAATTTCTGATGTTGACCCCACAGCTATTATTTTTTCACCTCTGACAGCTATTGCTTCAGCATTGGGGTTGTTTTTATCAATGGTAAGCACTTTGCCATTTATTATTACGAGATCCGCTTTTTCCTTCTGGGCAAATGTGATGGTCATGATCATAAATGTCATTGATAATGAGACAATTAAATTTTGCATATTTGATTTTTTTGTAAATCCATCGATCACAAAGATCGCAAAGATTTAATAATTAAATTCGCAAGGGCGTATATAAACTGTCAGTTCTCTACTAATGCACCTCATCTCACACTTCACACCTCGCATCTCACTCCTGAATTTTAACTTCTTCTTAAGAATTTTGTTGATTTTTAATGAGGTAAGCTATTACAAAACAGGTAATTTCGCAAAGAAAAAACAATTAGATATGAATATTGCATTGATTGGTTATGGACGAATGGGTCATGAAATAGAGTCTGTAGCTGTAAAACGCGGTCATTTTATTAAACTCATTGTAGATCAGGATAATGAACAGGACCTGAATTCTATAAATCTCAAAGGAATTGATGTTGCAATTGAGTTTTCTCTGCCTGCAGCAGCATTTAGTAATATAAGTAAATGTTTGAATGAGAAAATTCCTGTTGTTTCAGGAACTACAGGCTGGCTTGAAAACTATAACAAGGTTGTTGATATCTGTAATAAAAATAATTGCGCTTTTATACATTCTTCCAATTACAGTATAGGAGTCAATCTGCTGTTCAAGCTCAATGCCGAACTGGCAAAGTATATGGATGGCTATAAGGATTATAGCGTCTCCATCGAAGAAATTCATCATATCAAAAAGCTCGATGCACCCAGTGGGACGGCTATTACACTTGCTGATGGAATTGCAGCCAATCATTCAGCTTATAAAAAGTGGTGTTTCGAAAATGAAATAACAGACAACTGTATTCCAATCCGTTCCATTCGTGAAGGAGAGGTTCCCGGAACACATAGCATTACCTGGGATTCAGATATTGATACAATCAGCCTTAAGCACGTGGCTAAAAACAGAAAAGGATTGGCGCTGGGGGCAGTGGTTGCCGCTGAGTTTATATTTTCAAAAAGGGGAGTATTCACTATGAACGATGTAATGGGATTCTGATAATTATTTCTATTTTTACCGGCTATATAAAACTATTTTATTATGAATGAACTTTTTACAAAAAAGAATATTCGTTTTGCCATTGTGGCTTTTCTTTATATTCTTGTGGTAATCTGGATTGGCAATTACTGGTTTCTGATCGGATTGGGTGTTATTTACGATTTATATATCAGTGAAAAAGTTAACTGGACCTTCTGGAAAAAAAGAAATGGTAAAAACAGCGCAATCGTTGAATGGCTGGATGCATTGATTTTTGCAGTTATTGCTGTTTCCCTNNGATCATTTGTTTGTCAGTAAACTTGCTTATGGACCCAGAATGCCAAATACTCCTATAGCTTTCCCTTTTACTCAGCATACAATGCCGCTGACAGGAGGGAAATCATGGTCAAATCTCATATTATGGCCATACAAACGTCTTGCAGGTGGGGGAACTGTTAAAAATAACGATCCGATAGTTTTCAATTTTCCTGCAGGTGATACTGTAGTGGTGGAGGAACAAACAACCAGCTATTATGAAATTGTAAGAAGAAGAGCGAGAGATCTTAAAGAGATGGATGGCGGGAGTGCTCGAAAGCCGGATAGTTACTATCAGCAGCAGGCCAGGAAAGAAATATGGGAGAAATATACTGTGATATACAGACCTGTCGACAGAAGAGATAATTATGTTAAAAGATGCATTGGAATACCGGGCGATACAGTAACCATCAAACGGGGAGTGCTTTATGTTAATGGTAAAATTGTCGCTGACAATGGGACGCAGCAAACGACTTATGCTGTAAGTACTAACGGGACTTCAATTAATCCCAAGGCATTTGAACGTCTTGATATCTCCAAATCAGATCAGACAATGATTTCAGGTGCACAATACCTGCTGCCTCTTACCAAAGGAAATGCAGACGCAATGTCGAAGTTTACGAATGTTATTTCCGTTTCGCCGATTTATACCAGTAAAGGTGAATATGCTCCGCATATTTTTCCTTATAGTCCTTTCTATGGCTGGAATGAGGATAATTATGGACCGATCTGGATGCCTGTAAAGGGATCAACTGTGAAGATCGATACATCAAATCTTTGCCTGTATGAGCGTATAATAAATGTGTACGAGCATAATACACTGAAAGTCGATGGAAGCACTATCTATATAAATAATAAGCCTGCGACGAGTTATACTTTCAAAATGAATTACTATTGGATGATGGGCGATAACCGTCACAATTCTGCTGATTCAAGATACTGGGGCTTTGTTCCCGAGGATCATATTGTTGGTAAACCAAAGTTCATCTGGTTGTCGCTTGACAAGGAAGCCAAAGGGTTTAAAAGTATAAGGTGGAGCAGGATGTTTATGAAGGCCAGGTAATCTGTAGGGACGTTGCATGCAACATCCCTACAACATGAACAATAAAAAAGGACCTGTTTTCACAAGTCCTTTTTTTTTATAATGTGTACTGCCGGGACGCTGCATACAACGTCCTTACAATTTATTTTACTGTCTCAACAATAGCTTTAAAAGCTTCCGGGTGATTCATTGCAAGGTCGGCAAGTGTTTTTCTGTTCAGTGTAATCCCTTTTTTATCCAGTTTACCGATGAATTCCGAATAACTCATATCATACTGACGGACACCTGCATTGATCCTCTGGATCCATAAAGCCCTGAAAAGCCCTTTCTTTTTCTTTCTGTCGCGGTATGCATACCCCATTCCTTTGTCAAGGGTATTCTTTGCGACTGTTATTACGTTTCTTCTTGATCCGAAGTTTCCTTTTGTTAGCTTAAGAACCCTTTTTCTTCTGGCTCTTGAAGCGACTGAATTTACTGATCTTGGCATAACTCATTTTTTTTGAATGTCAGCGGTCATTTGAATGACGCTTATGTGCTGAACAATCTGTTAATACTATAATTAATTTTATCAATGCGCTGTATTGTACTGACNNTTAAGGTCTGTTTTGTGAACCTGACCGGCATAGGTAAGATTTCTCTTACGTTTGGTTGATTTCTTAGTCAGGATGTGGCTTTTAAATGCATGTTTACGCTTGATCTTTCCTGTTCCGGTCAGAGAAAATCTCTTCTTTGCACCCGGATTCGTCTTCATTTTTGGCATTTCTCTCGTTCAAATATATTAAAAAACTATTTTTTCTTTTTCGGGGAAAAGGAGACAATCATCCTTTTGCCTTCCAGTCTTGGAAGTTGTTCAACTTTTCCATATTCTTCAAGGTCGTTGGCAAACCGCAGCAACAACACTTCACCCTGTTCCTTAAATAAGATTGATCTTCCTTTAAAGAACACGTANNAACAACAACTTTTGATGCTTTTGCCTTGATCTCTTTTTGCTTTTTCTTTTGCTGATAAAGAAATTTCTGATAATCAACAATCCGGCAAACTGGGGGATCGGCATTAGGAGAAATTTCAACCAGGTCAAGTTCCAGGGTATCTGCCAGCCGAAGAGCATCCTGGATACTCATTACATCAGCTTCTATTTCTTCACCGACTACTCTGACCACTTTTGCAGTGATCCTATGGTTGATTTTGTGAGCCGGCTGGNNCTATAGCTCTTTCCTCCTTATTTTCGTTAGTACTAAAATTACTTATAGTGCATCAAACTGCAATTTCTTTTTTGATCTCGGAATTTATAAAATTCACAAATTCTTCAATTTTCATGCTTCCTTTATCGCCTTCTCCCTGTTTTCTCACGGCGATAGTTCCATTCTCAACTTCTTTTTCACCGATTATCAGAAGATAAGGAATCCTCTTTAATTCATTATCC
>PMIL01000091.1 GCA_003157075.1 Bacteroidales bacterium
GTCCAGTTCCACCAGGTATCTCCAATCCAGAGAACCGGTTTCCCGTCAGTATATTCAAAAAAATGGCCTGCCATCTTACCATCCTTTTTTACTTTTATTAATCCATTTCTTACCGGATTTGCATTTTTCTCCTCAGTGCTCCAGGCCAGCACCTCAAAATTGCCTTTTTTCCCGTTCATACTTCTGTCTCTGGAAGATGTTATATATTTCCAGCTGCCTGTTGCAGGTGGTGTGAAATTTACACGCCACTCAGAACCTCCGCTCCAGAACCCTATGATTTTAATCTCCTTGTTCATTGCATCGCCACCAGTGCCCAAAAAAGTTACATTTAATAAATCTCCGTTTTTAGTTACAGGAATATCTTTATAAGGATTGGCATACTTACCTGAGGACTTCAATGAAATAGTATATACTTCCCACGGGTGAATGGTTTCAGATTTCACAGTTTCGATTAAAACGAATACAGAAATAATCAGAAAAATGGTTCTAGGTCTCATATTATGCAGTTATTAAATTCTCATTCTATAAATATAAATAATCTTTATCATAACAGCTATGGATTGAAAATAATCCATCTTTAGTTGCGTCATATTTACCATTTAATCAGGAATATAAGAAGATAATGATTAAAAAGATTTCGGATTACCATAATAATCTGGGCATTTTATCAGATATTTATAGCCCCAACTTGAATCAAAAATCTTAATCTTTCTTTCACCCGCAAACCATGAGCAATAGAAAGCATAATTACCTACTTAACCTGAAAGGAAAACCTGCCAAAATGAGAGACTGGATGAAAAGTCATCATATTCCGCCTCGTTTGATATTTATCATTACAGGTATTTTATCCACACTCTGGTTTCTTTTCAGGGTAATTCCAAAACCAAGCCGCGCTGCATATCCCTGTATGAGAGTTGCAGCTCCTTTCATGTCGGGTTTTGTCCTTTACATTCTTTCGGTCGGGGCGCTTACGTTTGCTTCAAGAAAAGCAAAACGGAAAATTCTCAATGTAAGGTATTTTGCTACTTTTCTTTTATTCTTTGCCATGATTGTTCTAATGGCAATTACTCCTTCACAAAATACCAGCTCACCTTTTCAGGATAAACTTTCAAAGACCGGTCCGGATGACGGACCTAATCAACCTATCGGAAAAGGAGTCGGTATCTATCCCGGTCGTGTTATATGGGCCTGGGATCCTAAGGCAACAAATCCCAATTGTATAGATGCATTCGATTTCTACAAACCCGAAAACACAAATCAGAGTATTGTCAACAGGATGGTAGTTGATGCTGTAAAAAAACTCGGGGGTAAGAAAAACCTGTCTGATTCATGGGATGCCTTGTTTCACTATTTTAATAAGAAGAAAAATAATACAGATAAAGGCTATACTGAAGGTGAAAAGATCTTTATAAAAATAAATCAGGGTACGGCAAATGGAAACTTAAGACAGGACGGGAAACTTAATGGTTACTATTTTTCAAAAAGCTTTACTGATACCGACGGAGCCAGAAACGGTACAATTGGCACCTGTGAAACTAATCCGGGAATTGTTCTGGAAATCCTCAGGGAGCTTGTAAATGTGGTTGGAATAGATCAGAAATATATTTCAATTGGTGACCCGATCGCTCACATTTTCGGACATAATTATGAAGCCTGGCATACAGAGTTTCCAGATGTTGAGTATATTGACAGATATTCTTCGAATTTTGGAAGAACCCTGATAAATCCCTCAGCAAAGGATCTTATTTACTACTCAGACAAAACCCAGACCGATAAATTGTATGATATAATTGAGCAAGCCGACTACATGATCAATGTGGCTAATCTGAAACCTCATGGCCGTGCTGGCATATCACTGACTGCCAAAAACCATTTTGGATCGCAGGGAAGAAACTCGGCATTCCATCTTCATTATTCTCTTATATCTCCGATCGCTTTAGGAAAGCCATCAAATAGCGGGTATCATAAATACCGTGTACTTGTTGATCTTATGGGAAGCCGTTATCTGGGTCAGAACACAATACTATTTGTGGTCGATGGCCTTTATGGTGGCGGTTCCAATGAAACAAAAGTACCGGTCAAGTATTTTATGGCTCCTTTCAATAATAACTGGACCAATTCTATCTTCATGTCGCAGGACCAGGTAGCGCTTGAATCAGTTTGTTATGATTTTCTTCGCACTGAATGGAATGGCACCTACACACATAATAAGGCAAACAATGCTTATGAATCAATCCCGAATGTGAATGGTGTTGATGATTATCTTCATCAGGCAGCAGATCCATCCAACTGGCCGAAGAATATTGCCTATGATCCTGATAACAGCGGGAAGCCCCTGACCAGTCTTGGCGCTCATGAACACTGGAACAGTGCGGAATATAAACAATACTCTGGTAATCTCGGCAAACCAAACGGTATCGAGCTGATCTCCATTCCTGATTCACTGGTTCGTACTGCAGGGTCATCAGTCACAATAGCTGGACAGGATAATAAAGAAACTCAGGCAGCTCCTTCTGTACAGATTAAAACTGCGGCTGTTTCTGAAAAGAAAGTTGATGAAACTGTACCTGAAAAGAAAGAATCCATAGTTCTTAATAATTCCGGGATCAAAAATGTCAACTCAAAATCATTTGACGAAGGGATAAAGATAAAATCCTTCTTCTCTGCTGCGGCAGATGGAGACAATACAATGTGGTTTTCAACTGATGCCGGGATCGTAAGTTTCGATGGAAAGAAATGGGTAATGCATAATAAAAACCGGAAAATCACCTCGGAAAAAATCAAGGATATAGTTTATGACTTTTCTTCATATGGACCTGAGATATGGATGGCAACACCTCAGGGGGCAACTGTTGCATCACTCCCGGTTGATGCAAGAAGCGGGGCAACCACCTACTATACTGAAAACTCACCTATTTTGAATAACAATGTTCTTGCCATAGCCGTAGGCAAGGGTCCTCTGCGCTGGTTTGGCACAGAGAAGGGAATTTCAGCATTTTATAGTAAAAGGTGGTTAAAAAATACTTATCAGCGAAAATATCCTGAGAGCAATTTCAAAGACTTTCCGATAACTGCTATGGCTACAAGCATAGATGGTGATTCTCTGTATGCAGCAACAGTAGGTGCTGGCGTGGCAAGAGTATACAGGGATAAAGTTGATGGGGTTTCAGGCGCTTCGGAGTATGCTCAGTGGGGTCCCATAGAGATGCCATCAGACAATGTCTACAGTATCTGCATAATGCCCGATGGAACACAATGGTTTGGCACTGATAAAGGAGTAGCCAGACATAAAGGATATAAGACACTGGAGAACTGGACCGTATTTAATAAAGAGAATGGACTGGTCGATGATTTTATTCAGGCAATTGCCAATGACAAAAAAGGAAACATTTGGTTTGGTACAAAAGCCGGGGTATCCGTTTTTGATGGCATTAACTGGAAATCATTCACTGTAAAAGACGGACTATGCAGCAATAATATTCTCTGTATTATATCCGATAAAAACGGTACGGTTTGGATAGGCACGGATAATGGCATAATGAGTTACCTGAATGAAGAAATGACTGTATATAAATAACAGGTGGGGCAAATATAGATTTATTCATCATCTTTTTACAGATTGTCACGGGATTCATCCGTTAGTTTTTTAGCCAATAAAACTGAAGTTAGCTTAATTTAGTTTACATTTACCTCAAACGAATGATTTAAGGTGTGAGTGCTGATTTTGACAATACAATTTTGGTAGAGAAGCTCAGGAAAGGAGATATAGAATCATTTGATCTTCTTTATGATAGATATGCAGGAAGACTTCATTATTTTGGGATGAAATATCTGAAATCAGAGGAAGAAACAGAGGAACTTGTTCAGACTGTCTTTCTGAAAGTTTGGGAATATCGCAGAAACCTGAAAAAAGATTCATCATTTAAATCATACCTATTTACTATTGCTTATAATGATATTTGCAAAGTCTTCAGAAAAAAATATTATCATCAAAAATACGTCAGTGATATTTTAAATGAAAATCCACAGCCTTTCGCTGAAATTGAAAAAGGGTTTCATTGCAAATCTGTTCTTGAGCGTATTCAGGAAATAATTGAAAAACTTCCCGAAAGACAAAAGGTTATTTTCCGCAAAAGCCGTGAGGAAGGAAAATCATCCAGGGAAATAGCTGATGAGGTCGGGCTTTCGCCTGGCACTGTTGATAATTACATATCACAATCTATGAAATTTATTATTTCCGGCTTGCACAATGAGATACTTCCTTTGGTATTGATATTTGCTTTGTTTTCCATATAACGTCATTCTCCTTTTTAAATCATTACTTGATTAATAGATTATACCTTCTGATTCACCCTGAACACTTCATCTGATTGCTTCCGGCTTTGATATTCAGGTAATTTTTTTTTTTTTTTAAATAAATCACTTTTTTATATGAGATACACCTGAGTTGTGGATATAATATATAATCGAAGCATATTTATCTGTAACCGGGAAAATTAATAAAAGAATGTTTACTCAAAATGAACTAGAGAAAGTTAAGCGGTACATTAACGGTAAAGCTGACAAAACTGATTCGGAATGGATTGAATCTATGCTTATGTATGGAGAGGAGAATAAAGAGCTGCGGCATTTAATTGAAACTGACTGGAACCAAACCCATAATTATAATTCATCATACGATATCAAATTAAAACAGATACAGAATCGTATTCACGATCACATTAGGAGAGAAGAGAATCAGAAAAACAAAACTTTGGTTAACAGGGTTATAGGTATTTATATGAAAGCAGCAGCAATTCTTCTGCTGCCCTTGGTTATCGCAGGATACCNNTTATTCCGGATGATCAGAAAACCGGCACTACGATATTTGCACCATTGGGTTCGCGTGTTTCGTTTAATCTTCCCGACGGTACTACAGGCATGTTAAACAGCGGATCTACTCTGACTTACTCTACTCCTTTCAGCGGAAACAGGAAGGTAAATCTTACGGGCGAGGCCTGGCTGGAGGTACATCATGATGAAATGCATCCGTTTGAGATTACTTCCGGCAGCTCAAAAGTGAAAGTTCTGGGGACAAAGTTCAATATCAGCGCATATCCAACAGAGAACTATGTTGAAGTGGTACTTGAGGAGGGAAAGGTTGAATATCTGAACCGGGAAGCATCGATTGATGTAGATATGTTTCCTCAGGAAAGGTTAGTTTTTCAGGAGGGGCAAATCAGCAAGTCAGTTACTGATGTTGAAAAATATAATTCGTGGACAGAAGGTAAACTCGTATTCAGGGGTGACCAGATGTCTGAAGTTGCCAGACGAATAGAAAGATGGTACAACGTTAAAGTTGAATTAAGTGACAAACAGTTGGAAAAGTATACTTTCCGGGCAACTTTTATTGATGATTCTCTCGAAGATGTTCTTCGTTTCCTTAGTATGACATCTCCGATAAAATATACTGTTATTCCTTCCACGCTTCTGAATGATGGGACGTATGAAAAAGAGAAAGCAATTATACATCTGAGAAAGATATAGAATCATTAGATCAATGTTATGAAAACTATTCATGGCCCTTAATATAAAAAAAAGGAAACCGCGCCAACGATTCCCTTTAAAAAACAACCTTTCAGCATTTTTTAACTTAAACTAAACAAATCTATGAAAAAAAACAATCCTTTCAGGGAACTGCAATACCATTCCCTGAAAAAAATTCTACTAACAATGCGCATTTCAATCATTCTTATGATGCTCGGAATTCTGCAGGTTAATGCCAATGAGGCATATTCCCAGAAAACAAGACTATCACTAAATTTTTCTGAAACAGAGCTTGTTAAGGTTCTTGACAAAATAGAGTCAGAAAGTGAATTTTTCTTCCTCTATAATGAAAAACTACTGGATACTGAAAGGAAAGTCAGTATTAATGTAGAGAATCAGCCTATCAGTGTCATTCTGGATAACCTCTTTGAAGGCACAAATGTTAAGCATACCATAATTGACCGCAAGATCATTCTTGCACCAGGGTATCTGACAGAAGGCACACAACAAAAAGAGAATATTGTCTCCGGAAGGGTTACAAGCACGACTGGTGATCCTCTGATTGGTGTAAACGTTACCATAAAGGGAACTACAGTTGGTATCACAACAGATATCGACGGTAAGTTCTCGATTCCGGTTGCTGACAGTAAAGCAGTATTACTCTTTTCCTTCATTGGTTATGATACTCAGGAGGTAACTATTGGAAATCAGGCGATTGTTAACGTTTCCCTGGTAGAAAGAATGAACCAGATAAATGAAGTTGTTGTTACAGCTTTAGGGATTAAAAAGGAAGCTAAAAGATTAGGTTATTCTACCGCAACTGTTAATAGCGCAAATATAACTACTAACCGTACAACCAACGTAGGTAACAGCCTTGTCGGTAAAGTAGCCGGTTTAAATATTTCTGCACCTGCAGGCGGCCCCGGAGGATCATCCAAGATCCGAATTCGTGGTCAATCATCTTTTGGCGGCAACAACTCACCTTTGATAATTGTTAACGGTGTTCCAATAAATAACTCAGGTATTTCTGCAGGTGGTTCAGCTGGTAACGGTACCGGGAACCCGACTGGAGGTTCCTCTGACCAGGGTGATGGTTTACAGAGTATAAACCAGGACGATATCGAAACAATGACAGTTCTAAAAGGTGCAGCAGCAGCAGCATTATATGGCTATCGTGCAAAAGACGGTGCAATTATTATTACAACCAAAACCGGCAGTGCAAGGCCGGGTATTGGCGTGGAATTAAATTCAAATTTCCAGGTT
>PMIL01000190.1 GCA_003157075.1 Bacteroidales bacterium
TTTTTTCTGAATTCTTTTATTTCAAGCAGCCTGTTGTCGCATCTCTGGTTTTCCAAAGGATTATAACGTTTCAGACGCGAAACTGAATCTGCATCAGGGAAATGACCGCCCTTATCAACAGGGAGGTCATTTTCGGGGTATTCTACCCGGATGCCAAAAGCGGATGCTTCAGCCCATGGATCAGACATTACCGTTACCCAGTCGATGTTAAAATCCTTTGCGCACAGATTCATTGCCATGCATTTGGAATAGGGATCAAGACAAAAATCGCGGTATTTAACCCCGGCATACTTTGCGGCCCATCTCATAATTATTGGATGGAATGGGGGATGATCAACTGATTCTCCCTTTAAAAATGTAAGTGTTCGCTCGAGACCTGTCATGATTAATGTATTATATATTATATGCGATAGGCGATTTATGAAAGTTTAAAAGATAAAAGACAAAAGTCACAAGATAAAAGCAATTTGATTTTAGATTTGAGATACCTTGATAAAGAAATTTTTCAATTATATTTTTTACTCTTCTTCTGACCCCGGTCTTTCTTTTGTCCTTAAACTATTGTCTTTTGTCTTTAAGTAATTAATTGCTAATAAACATTCAGATAGTCATTCAATGGCTTCATGGCCTTAAATGTTTTGACAACATGATCCATATAGTCCTTGCTCAGTACCAGTTTATCCGGTGCTTCATTTACCACAAGGTAACTCTTATATTTTAATAACTCAATTTGCGGATGATCTTTCGGGTATCCTTTCGGTGCCGTTTTCAGTTTTTCCCCGTCTATTGATTTGAAATATTTAATAAAATCTTTTTCACCAGTGATTTTCATAAATTCCTCAGGGCTATCGCTGATCTTTTCCCTTATTGCGGATAACCATGGAGCAGGGGGTGTATAGGCTCCACCTGCCATAATGCTGGCTCCCGGCTCAATATGAAAGTAGTATCCTGCATATTTATCACCATTCTTTTTTCCACCCCTGACAATAAAGGCGCCGAAATGCGATTTATAAGGCGATTTGTCATTCGAAAAGCGGATATCACGGTTGATCCTGAAGACGCAGCTTTTAGCTTCCAGACCTTTTATAATTGGATCAAATAGAATTATTCTGTCAATAACCCCCTGCACAAAGGATTCGAAGTTATCTTTGGCATCTAAATATGAGGGCCTGTTAGCGAGAAACCAGTCACGGTTATTATTGCATTTTATAGCTGTGAGAAAATCCAGAGTTGATTTTTTAATAGTTTCCATGTTTATTGATCGTTTATAAATGAATTAACAGGAAGACCGGCGCCCGGTGTCTGAACAGGATATTTAATTCAGCTTCCGGCCTCCGGTTTACGGGTTTATATATTACAACAACTAACAACACATTGTTGTTTGTATTGTTAATTATTCAAATATACTAAAGAAAGTTTTATGGTTGAAGTTCCTAAAAAGAAGATTACAATTAAGGGTTTAAAAAATTCTTTCAGGCTGTATAGCTACATTAAGCCCTTCAGGGTAGAATATGCCTGGGGAATGTTTTTCCTCATGGGGTCGAGCATTGCCAGCCTTGCATTTCCGAAATTACTTGGGGAACTTGTTAACTCAGGAAATAAAGGAAATTTGGCTTCCGACCTTAACAGAATTGCGTTATTATTAGTAGCAACGCTTGTAATTCAGTCTGTTTTTTCATACTTCAGAGTAGTCTTTTTTGTTAATGTAACAGAGAAAACACTTGCTTTACTCAGACAAACAACTTATAATCACTTAATTAAGCTTCCGTTAAGGTTTTTTGAGAAGCATAGGGTAGGAGAGCTTAACAGCAGGATCTCATCTGATATCTCATTGTTGCAGGAAACACTAACCTCTACTCTTGCCGAATTCATACGACAAATCATTATTATCTCCGGGGGTATAACCCTTCTTGCCATTACATCATGGAAGCTCACTCTCTTTATGCTTGCCATAATTCCCGGAGTAATGCTCCTGGCTGTCTTTTTTGGAAAATTCATCAGGAAATTTTCAAAACAGGTTCAGGCAGAAGTTGCCAAATCAAATACGATAGTCGAAGAGACACTTCAGGGCATTCAGATAGTAAAGACTTATACCAATGAGTTTTTTGAAATCAACCGTTATCTGAACCGAACAAGAGAAATAGCAGCAATCGGAATGAAGAGCGGCAAGTACAGGGGAGCTTTTTCAGCTTTCATGATTCTCGGATTATTCGGAGCTATGGTCGCTGTAATATGGAAAGGATCGTATCTGATGTCAACAGGTGTTATAAATGCAGGACAGTTATTTTCATTTGTAATTTATTCAGGATTTATTGGTGGTACAATAGGAGGGTTGGCTAATGTATTTACCGATATCCAGAAATTCATAGGAGCAACAGAGGAGTTGTTTGATATTTTCAATGAAAAGGAAGAAGAGCTGGCTGATGCCGGGAAGATCACTGAAAATGAATGTCTCAGGGGACGGATTACTTTCAGGAATCTGAGTTTCCGGTATCCTTCACGGCCTGATGAAGAGGTTCTGACAAATATTAATCTGACAATTCCGGAAAATCAGATGGTAGCGCTTGTCGGCTCCAGTGGAGCGGGCAAATCCACAATTGCCTCGCTCTTACTCAGGCTGCATGAGCCAACCTCGGGTGATATTATTTTTGATGACAGGAACAGTCATGATTTCTCTCTTTCTGCATTACGAAGCCAGATTGCCCTTGTTCCACAGGATGTCTTTCTTTTCGGAGGATCCATTCTTGAAAATATCTCCTATGGCAGGCCCTCTGCCACTGAAGAAGAGATACTCGATGCTGCGGCGAAGGCAAACGCAATGGAATTCATTGACAGGTTCCCGGATAAACTTAACACCATTGTAGGGGAACGCGGCACTCAGCTTTCGGGAGGTCAGAGGCAGAGGATAGCTATTGCAAGAGCAGTCCTGAAAAATCCCCGTATTCTGATACTTGATGAAGCCACATCCTCTCTTGATTCAGAATCGGAACGTCTTGTACAGGATGCTATTGAAAAGCTGATGGTCGGACGAACATCAATAGTTATTGCGCATCGGCTGTCTACTATCCGTAATGCAGACCAGATTCTGGTTATCGACAACGGGCAGATTGTCGAAAAAGGTACTCACGATGAGCTGATTGGTCTGGAGAATGGCATTTACCGTAATCTAAGCCAGTTGCAATTTGCAGGCTGACTTTCAAAAAATGAAAAAATGAACAACGAACAAACGAATTTAGAATGCAGAATCTAAGATTTAATACTGATTTCGCTATTCGATTGTTCTTCATTCTTATTTCAGGATAAAGTCTTTATTCAGCTTTATTATGAATATCGAATGCCATCAGAGTGTTTCCATGTCGTTGATACAGAATCCCTTTATTTATAACCGGGTGTGAAAAATGCTGGAGTGTTCCCTCTTTAATCCTGAAGGAACTGACCTTTTCTATTTTGCCATTGTTACAGCTGAGAAGCATCATGTCACCCTTCTGGGTATAGTAGTACAACATATTATCAGCAGAAATAATTGCACCGCTTCCCACTCTCAGAGAATCGGTCAGTACTCCTGTAGAAGAGTTGATCCCGAGGAGTTCAGGTTTAACGGTCCCGCTTCCATATATATAGTCCCCGATTTTTACAATGCCGCCCATAAAACTATCAAAGCTCTTGTTGCGCCATACTTCCGTTATCTTAGTTCCGTCATCAGAAAGCTTTAGTTTCACTCCGCAGTTACCGTCACCTGCCGTATAATATATAGATCCTTTTTCGTATAGAATTGTATTGCTGTGTGTATCTCCGTTTCCGGGGATACGTTTGTCAGGAGGATAGTTGTCTTGTTCATGAGACCATAACAGATTCCCTGTTGCTATATCAAATCCCATCAGATGATATGCTGAAAACGTGACCATTATTTTCCTGGCTGGGAGTTCAATTAACTTAGGCGAGTTATAGGCAGACCGTTCTCCGAAACCTTTATTCGACCATATCAATTTGCCGGTAAACCGGTTCAGGGCAACTACGTTATTTATTTTTCCGCCGGTGGTCCAGAATATCTTTTCTTCGCAGATCAGCGCGGATTCCGAATGGCCATGAAGTGGCAGTGCTCCGTTGAAGTCAGTCACAAGATCTTTTGACCACAATATCCTGCCATTAGCCCGGTTAACGCAATAGAGATTGCCTAATCCTGTACCTACATAGAGAAGATCGCCAACAATAGTAGGTGCCGATCTCGAACCGGGAAATGATTTTGTCCATTCTCTGCCAAGGGTTGTCTGCCATTGTTTCTCACCTTTAAGGTTGAAGCTGAAAAGTATTTCCATTGAGTCAATCTCTCCGGTTATGTAAAAATTTTCACCTGAAAATACCGGCGAGACAAATCCGTTTCCAATGTTTTTGATTGACCATAGTTCCCGGGGTCCTTCAGCAGGCCACTTTTTGAGAAGATTCGATTCAGGATAGATCCCACTGCGGTCAGGGCCGCGCCATTCATATATTTTAATTGGCCCGGTGGAAGAAGTCAGAAACAGGGTTAGTATAAAAAGTATGGAAATGTTTTTCATTTTATAATGTTGTGTTAATTTAAAGTTCCAAAGATATATTCCTCGTTCAATTATTTGATCTGAAGGAAGAAAATATTCATCATGGACTAAATACCATTCATTCAAGTTCCGGGCTTCTCCTAATTTTTGGGCTTCAATTCACTCCTTCTTTCAACGATCCTTTATACACATTTAGGTGGAAGTCTCTTTTGATTTTTTCCAGGATAGTAAATACTTCATTATTAGTGAATCTCAATATTGACTTCTTCTCCCTTTTTTACCCCCAAACCCCCTAAAGGGGGCTTTCTTGAACCCTCTTTAATGGGAGGGGGGTAGTCCTTTAAAAGAAGAGCCTGCCCCGTTTTTGGCAGGAAAGAGGCTCAAAATATTTCAGGTCAAAGTGATGAACGCAGATACATTCAAAACATTTGACTTTTACAAATTATATGATTATATTATCATCATCAATCTTGATCATAAACTAATCAAAAAGTAAAAATGGAAAATTTCAACAAATTCTGCCAAAGCTGCGGAATGCCAATGGAAATGGATCCGGAAAAAGGAGGAACCAATTCTGACGGGTCAAAAAATATTAAATATTGCAGCTATTGTTATCAATCCGGAGCTTTCAAAGACAATTTTACTTCCCCGGGAGAAATGGTAAAACTTGTCAGAGGCAAATTAAAAGAGCTTGGTTATGGTCCTGTAAAGCGTTGGTTTTACAGCTCAAATATTCCACGGCTTGAAAGATGGAAAAACTGATTAAATTTAAACCCGAATTCGGTCAGGATAAATTGTTTGAAATGAAAATTCGTTTAAATTTATTAAATATTTAACTTCAATATTGAGGGACCGGATTTTCATAACATTACCATTGAAGGTATGAAGAAATGTTTTAGGGTTTATGTGTCAGTTGTTATCTTGTTAATTTCTTTATTTTCATGTCAGAATAATAACCTGATAAAGAATACAGGCCTGAATGTACGGCCACTTAAAGATACTATAGGGTTTGCCCGGTATGCATGGCAGATGGATAGTCTTATGGCACGTATTGACAGAGCAGGATGGAAGAAAACTTCCGGAACCCCGTGGAACCTTGTTATATGCCCTCATGATGATTATACATATGTTGGCAAACTTTATCCTGAATTGCTTCAAAACATAAAAGCTCCAAATCTCATTCTTATCGGCGTCGCCCATAAGGCAGCACAAATGGGTATAGAAGATTCACTTGTTTTCGATAGTTATACCGACTGGAAAGGTCCCTGGAGAAATATTAAGGTTTCTCCTGTCAGGGAGGAAATTTATAATTTGCTTAAGGGTAAATATGCTACAATAAATGATTCACTTCAAAAATCAGAACATTCAGTAGAAGCTTTAATACCCTGGCTGCAGTATTTCAACAGGAATATCAATATTGTGCCGATTCTTGTCCCTGCGATGAGTCCTGAACGGATGGAGGCTTGCGGTAAGGCTCTTGCAGATGCGATCAGATCAGTTGCTGACAGCCATAAATGGCTATGGGGTACTGATTATGCAATTGTCGTTACAACTGATGCTGTGCATTATGGCAATGAGGATTGGGGTGGTATCAACAGGGCATACTTTGGATGTGATGAAAAAGGAAATATCAAAGCACGCGATCATGAATCAGGGATAATTGACAGCTGTTTCAAAGGTGAGATTACTCCTGAAAAAATCCGTTTGTTCAATTTGTTTACACTGAACCGTGAAAATTTCAGGGAGTATAAATGGACATGGTGTGGAAGGTATTCCGTACCTGTGGCCTTATATGCTTCTTATTACCTCAATAACAGCAGCCCTTTATGGGGTGAATTAACAGGCTACTCCACAAGTATTACATCGGCACATGTTCCGGTAGATGATATCAGGATGGGCAGAACTGCTATTGCAACAGCTTGTCACTGGGTAGGGTACGCATCATTAGGGTATACTTTGAATAGTGAAAAAAGAAGAGGAGTAGTCACAATTAGTGTCAGTAATCTAAAAAAGGAACCTGATCACGCTTCAGAATTGGTTTCGCAGGAGATACTTGGCACTCCTGTTCTAATCCTGAAGACAAAAGATCCCTGGTTCCAAATCCAGACCCCTGACAATTATACCGGATGGATAGAAGAATCCTCAGTTAGAATGATGAATGAACAGGAGCTGTCGGTCTGGAAAAAAGCAAAAAGGGTAGTTTATCTTGACAATACAGGCTGGTTGTATGAAACAGCTAATGAAAATTCGGGGGTAATTGGCGATCTGGTAGGAGGGAGTATTATTGAAAAGACCGGCGAATCAGGTAATTATGTTAGCGTCACTTTACCCGATGGCCGCAAGGGATTTATCGACAAGAGAAAAGTAATGGATTTTAACAAGTGGGAAACCTCCGTTCCAGGTTCTGAGGAAAGAGTATGTTCTATGGCCCTGACATATATAGGAATACCATATCTTTGGGGAGGTTCTTCAGTTAAAGCTGCTGACTGCAGCGGGTTTGTGAAATCAGTATATTTCAGGAATGGGATTATTCTTCGGCGCGATGCCTCATTACAAGCACTTCATGGATTGCCTGTTGATATCTCTGACGGATATAGCCGCCTCAGAAAGGGAGATCTGCTGTTCTTCGGATCAAAGGAAAATGGGATTTCACACGTAACTCATGTAGCGCTTTACCTGGGAAACAGCGAATACATAAATGCATCGGGCAGAGTTCAGATAAACAGTCTGGATTCAACAAAAGCTGATTTCAACGGCCACAGATTGAGTTCACTTCTTCAGGCAAAAAGAGTTATTGGAGTTGAGAATGATCATGGAATTGAACCTGTAAACAAGCATCCATGGTACTGAAAATATTAATTTGACAGTTATGAGTTCAAGAAGAAAGTTTTTGAAAGATTGTGGTACAATTGCAGGCGGAGCAGGATTTTCATACATGACCTTTGGGCGGAATAATTGGACAGAAGTTAAAGACAAACCGGTGAGTTCCTCAAAACTTGTCCTGCGTTTTAAACCCTATGTGCTTCACCTCAAACATGTGTTTACTCTTGCTTCCGGATCAAGAAGCACAACACCTGTCATGCTTACTGAAGTGGAATTTGATAATGTTATAGGGTATGGAGAAGCATCGATGCCTCCTTATCTTGGTGAGAGTCATGAAACAGCCGGATCTTTTCTCAGCAAGGTTGATCTTAACCGGTTCAGCAGTCCTTTTCTGATAGAGGATATTTTAAATTATGTTGATCAGATTGCTCCGGGAAACTATGCTGCGAAAGCTTCAGTTGACATCGCATTGCACGACCTGACCGGAAAACTGATGAAGCAGCCATGGTTCAGGATATGGGGACTTAATCCCGAAGCTACTCCGAATACTTCATTTACTATTGGTATCGATAAACCTGATGTTGTCAGAGTAAAGGTCAGGGAAGCAGCTCCTTACAAAATTCTGAAGGTAAAGCTCGGACAGGGAAATGACCGGGAGATGATAGAAACTGTAAGAAGTGAGACAGATAAACCCATCTGTGTTGATGTTAACCAGGGGTGGAAGGATAAAAAAATGGCTCTTGATATGACACACTGGCTTAAAGAACAAGGTGTTGTATTTGTAGAACAACCCATGCCTAAAGAATTAGTTGATGATGCGACCTGGCTCACACAAAACAGCCCGCTTCCAATAATGGCGGATGAAGCTGTTCAGACATTAAGTGATTTCAGGAAGGTTCTGGGTGTATACAGCGGTATAAATGTTAAGCTTATGAAATGCGGAGGTCTGCATTCGGCATATATTATGATTAAAATGGCCAGGGCTTCGGATATGAAAGTAATGATCGGATGCATGACAGAAACATCATGTGCTGTTTCAGCTGCCGCCCAGCTTTCCCCGTTGGCTGACTGGGCTGATCTTGATGGAAATCTTCTGATAGACAATGATGTGTATGAAGGAGTTACTGTAAGAGATGGCAAATTAATTCTTACTGATAAACCTGGGATTGGAATAAGAGTGAGGGACTGAGGGAGACTGGGAGACTGGGAGAATGGGAGAATAGGAGAATGGGAGAATGGGAGAATAGGACTAATACTTAGGGACTTGGGACAGAAATTAATGTGATTTTTTAAAGTGATACTTCCTAAAAAATCTGTGGAACTCCACTGTTAAAAAAAGATTTACCGTAGTGGTAAATGAATTTCAGTTTTCTGATTTTTTTATAGCAGATTCTTAATTAAAAGGATATTTAAATGGCAAAGACAGGAAAAAAAATTGGCAATGGGTTATTAATTATCCTTGCGCTGATAATTATATTTATTGTAATTTATCTGAATTCATTGCTTCCCATAATCACCGGCTATGCAGCTAAGAATTTGTGCTCTGCAGTATTTGTATCGGACCGGAAACCTGAAAATGTAGAATCAGTCGATCTGAATTTTTCGTTTATCAAATTCACAAAGAATAGTGTAAACTATGATGAGAAAAGTGTTACAAGCCATTTTCTGTGGGGAAAATCCAAAGCAATTTACAGAAATGGCTTTGGAGTGACTCTGTTAAGAGACATAACCGAAGAAAAGTTGGGCCGGTTAAAATACCCCGGAGGAGCCGATCCGGGATATTCGCAGGATACTATAAAATGGCCACTTGGAGATATTTTACCGAAAAGGAATACAGGTATCGATACAATAAAACTTGCAGAAATATCAAAGAAGCTTATTACCGAAAATGCCTACAATGGCAACGCATTTGCTTTTATGGTGATTCATAAAGGTGTCCCCGTTGCAGAACAATACAAGCCGCAGTTCAATCAAAAAACCAGGTTACTCAGCTGGTCAATGGCCAAGAGTTTTGTAAATGCCATGGTTGGCATTCTTGTTAAGCAGGGAAAGCTTGATATTTATAAACCAACAGGTCTCGTAGAATGGAAAGATGATGATAGGAATAAGATAACGCTGAACGATCTGATGCAGATGCAGAGTGGACTAAAATGGAATGAAGATTATGGAAACCGGTCGGATGTTACATTAATGCTGCATTGCAAGAGTGACATGGGTCACTTTGCTTTTGAACGACCCGCAGCATACCCGGCAGGTACTCACTGGTACTACTCTTCCGGAACTACCAACATTGTCAGTTATATGATTCGCAAACAGTTCAACAATGATTCCACTTATTATGTATTCGCCAATAATCAGCTTTTTAATAAAATAGGTATGCCAGATGCTCTTTTTGAGGTCGATCCAACCGGCACCAGAGTAGGATCCTCATATTTGTATGCTACCGCACGTGATTATGCACGATTTGGATTGTTATTTGAGAATGACGGTGTTTTTAACGGTGAAAGAATCTTACCGGAAGGCTGGGTAAAATATACAACATCTGCAGCCTCAGCAAGTGAAGGGTTATATGGCTCCTTTTTCTGGCTTAACAGAAGCAGAAAAATTCCATCAGCGCCCGAAGATATGTTCGCCTGTGACGGTCATGACGGACAGCATATTTACATTTTACCATCCCAACAGCTGATAGTGGTTATCCTTGGCTATTCTCCGACATCGAGAGGAGGAATGGATATTGACAGGCTCCTCAGGGATATTCTTGGAACATTACACTGATACCAATTAGAAAAAAAAAGGATTGAAATTATAGTGTCAAGTGAATCCTATTGTAATTGATAAAAAACATTTAATCAAATAGTTATATAACTTATATGACTAATCAATGTAATTCATTGAATGGAGATTATATTAAAATGTAAATACTTTTTTTCGATGAAAACTTTTGTCTTGTGACTTTTATCTTTTGTCTTCTTATTCTAGATTCTATTTGACATAATGTTTACGGAAGGGTAGGTGGTAGCTGAATTTTGGCTTAGGTCTGAGTTAAGCTGCATATTTCGCTTCCGGTAACAAGAATCAAGTCATCAGGGGAGATTTTCATTTGTAGTCCTCTTATACCGGCGCTGATATAAATATGATCATATAAGATGCAGTTTTCGTCAATGTATGTGGGATATTTTTTCTTCATTCCAACAGGTGAACAGCCGCCCCGGATATATCCTGTGAGTTCAAGGATCTCTTTCATCAGCACCATTGCAGCATTCTTATTTCCGGAAACTTTTGCAGCTTTTTTCAGATCAAGCTCTTTATTGCCGGGAATTATACAGATGAACACACCTGTTTTATCTCCGCGCAATACGAGGGTTTTAAAAACCTGACCGATATCCTGATGGAGTTTAGCGGCTACAGAAGATGCACTCAGATCGGATTCATCAACGTCATATGACACAAGTTCATAGGATATGCCTTCTGAATCGAGTAACCGTGCTGCGTTCGTCTTAGTCATATTTGTATTTTTTTCTGAGCAAAAGTACAAATATGTTTAATATTGGATTATTTATAAACAGCAGGATTACTAATTTGTCCGATTTCAATCAGACGGTGTCTATTTGAGCCAGGTTGTGGGAAGGAGCCTATATAGAACTCAATTTTGACGACTCTTACATGTATGAAGCACTGTATAACCTCGTTCTATATCTGATTTTATGTGAATCAGCACAACTGAGCGGAAATTTTCTATATCTATAAAAGCCTATAATTAATATTATGTCAAATAGACAATATTGATTTATATGAGTTTTAAAAGATCAGCAAAGTACTTCTATCCTTTCCGGCCATGCCAGATTAAACATCATCAGGGTTAGTCCAAAAGAAAAAAGGGATGCGAACATCCCTTTTTTAATACCTGGTCTGATATCGGACAATTATTTTTTTATTGCGTCAAGCTTTGCTTTGATAGCGTCATATTTATCAGTCTGTTTCAGCCTGTAATAAAGTTCTTTCAGGTTATTCATTGTATAAACATCGTTTGGCTTAAGCTCCAATGCTTTTTCAAAATAAGGAAGTGCTTTTGCATANNCGTATCATATACATCAGGTTTGAGTTCAATTGATTTGGTAAGTTCTACAATTGCTTCATCATTTTTGTTTTCATTAAGGAAAATTATGCCACCTGCATAAAATAAGGTATAATTAGTTGGATCAGCTTCTTTTGCAATTTTCAGATATTTAAGAGCTTCTTCATTTTTACCTCCTTTTATGTAAAGGTCGATCAACTGCAAAGTAACATTTTTGTCAGTTGGGAATTTAGCCTGTAAGCCAGTTAAAGTTGATTCAGCCTTGGCTGTATCACCCATTTGAAGATATGCTTCAGACATCTGGAAATAAGGAGTTATTCCCAGATATTTCATTTCAGCACATTTCTCAAAGNNGAAGAATTTACTGCAGCAAGTCCTGCATTGTAGTACATACCGGTATCAACTACACCTGCATATTTATCACTCTCTGTGATCTTTATCTGTGATTCAAATGATTTAAGGGCGCCGGGGAAATCTTTTGCATCGAATTTTACGCTTCCCTGATTATAAAA
>PMIL01000114.1 GCA_003157075.1 Bacteroidales bacterium
GACTTGTTTCTAAGTGATGATCTGAAGAATTTAAGGCTTTTCCTGTTAAAGAGGTTTTGGTTTTTCATACAAATAAAGGTAAGAAGAAATCAATGAATCAACCACCCTGGTCGGGGAATAAAATACTGTATATATAAGATAATCAATCATCCCGACCACCCCTCCTTCAAAAGGAGGGGAAACTTTCGTATGCATAATCTCATTCATCCTCAAAGCTTAAATTGACGTCTATCCGGTGTGTACTTCGAGGTTAAACAGAACTTCCTCATAAGCCCATAAAAATTGAGGGATAGTTAAGAGAATTGATAACAATTTTTCATTCTGAATTGTTAACTTTGAGATATCAACTTGCATCTGACTAAAAACAAATATTTTCATATGGAAAACTTGAAGACAACCTATCTTGGATTAAAACTCAGGAATCCCCTTATTGCAGGTAGCTGCGGACTTACCAATTCTATTTCAAATGTAAAGGAACTGGCAAAAAAAGGTGTTGGTGCAATTGTTTTAAAATCTCTCTTTGAGGAACAGATACATATTGAAGCCGAGAGAGTTATAAAGAACAATACAGATGGGGTAAGCACCTTCAGCCATGCGCCTGACACAATATTCAGCAAAAGGATATATGACTATGATGAAGCTTATTCATATATATACGATTTCGCCAAACGCAACACACTTGGGAAATATCTTTATTTCCTCGACGAAGCAAAAAAATCTGTTGATATTCCTGTAATTGCAAGTATCAACTGCGTCTCGAATCAGGATTGGCATGCCTTTGCCAAAAAAATAGAAGAAACAGGCGTTGATGCACTGGAACTGAATATTTATATTCTTCCATCGGACTGGCGAAGGACCGGCGACGATAATGAGAAAATTTATTATGATATTATCAGGGAAGTGAGAAATTATGTCAACCTTCCGATATCGGTGAAAATCGGATTCTATTTTTCTTCACTGGCTCAATCAGTTAAAAAATTGTCTGAGTGCGGAATTAAAGGCCTTGTCCTGTTCAACAGACCCTATAATACCGATATAGACATAGATAATATAGAATTGAGCCATGGACCTATCTATAGCACTCCTGAAGAGTTCACCCATACTCTGCGGTGGATTTCAATTCTGTCGGGTCATGTTGGTTGTGATCTTTCCGCATCCACAGGCGTCCATGATCATAAAGCATTCATCAAGCAGCTGCTGGCAGGTGCAGCCACTGTACAGATAGCCTCCGCCCTGTATAAAGAGGGATTCGATGCAATACCTGAAATACTCGACGGGACCTCAGCATGGATGAAAAAACACAATTTTGATTCAGTCGGAGCATTCCGTGGTAAGTTAAGTAAAACAAACCTCGAAAATCCGGCTGCAATTGAAAGAGTGCAATTCATGAAACTCTATTCAGGAATAGAATAGTTGTTTGCTGATATATCTGAACAGCCTTTTGGTCTCAGTATTATTCGGGTTGACTGGTCGTAGGTAAAATATTTCCATGCCCAGTTAATGAAGACCTGCAGTTTGTTTTTTACACCTATTATGCTCATAAGATGTATAAACATCCAGACAAACCATCCGAAGATACCCTGAAAACGGACATAAGGCAGTTCAACAACAGCAAGATGCCTTCCTACGGTCGCCATAGTGCCCAGATCTTTGTATCTGAATTCTTTCAGAGGTTTGTCACTTTTCATTCTGACCAGATTTGCTGCAAGCAGCTGTGCCTGTTGAATGGCTACCTGTGCGACCTGGGGATGTCCCCTGGGGTATTTTCCGTCAGTCAGCTGGAATGATATATCACCAATTGCGTAGACATTTGAATATCCTGTAACTTTATTAAATGCATCGACTTTAATCCTTCCATTTCTGGCAAAACAATCCGGATTAATACCATCTGAACTGTTTCCCCCAATACCTGCGGTCCAGATAATCATACCGGTACTTATGATCTTACCGGAATCAAGAAACACGCTTTTTTCATCACATCCTGTAGCTTTAGTCCCGGTAAGCACCTGAACACCCATCTTTTCAAGAAATCCCCGGGCTTTCTCGGATGATTTTTTTGTCATGGCGCTTAACACTCTGTCGACTGCCTCAACAAGATATATTTTTGCCCTGATTTCTTTAAATTCAGGATAGTCTTTCTTAAGAACATATTTATTCATTTCTGCCAGAGCACCTGCAATCTCAACTCCTGAAGGCCCGCCTCCGATAATTACAATAGTCATCAGCATGTCTCGTTCTTCATCACTTTGTGCAGTAAGAGCATTTTCGAAATTCATGAGCAGAGAATTTCTCAGATCAAGTACTTCTGCAATTGTTTTCATACCTCTTGAATATCTCTGCATCTGTATATTGCCGAAGTAGGAGTTGTTAGCTCCATGAGCCAGAACAAGAAAGTCATACCCAATATCTCCTGATGATGTGGTAAGTTTGTTGTTTGCTGTATCCATAAATTTCACCTCTACTTTTCTGAGATGGAAATCTTTATAGTGCTGAAAGATCTTGCGTAACGGGAAAAGGATTGAGCTTTCTTCAAGTCCTGCTGAAGCAACCTGGTAAAACAGCGGAGGAAACTGGTGATAATTATGCTTATCGAGAATGACTACCTGGTAGCCTTTGTTTTTCAGTTTTTTGGCAAGTGTTAACCCGGCAAATCCGCATCCAACTATTACGACTCTTTTTTTGTCTGATTCAGGAATATTGAGCATAGCATTTTGTTATTGTTATATTATTAACACCAGGATACAATTATAGTTCATCCTTGAATTACCAAATATAAATCTTGGCAGGTTTGCTATAAAGATACAAGTCTGACGATGATATCAATCAGCCAGCCAGGATAAATACCCAGTATTAAAATGCCGGACGCGATGATTGCAAGGGAAATATTCCCCGACAGGGAAAGATCAGGAAGTTTAGTCTCACCTGCCGTTGAGAAGAGTGTAGTAATAATTCTGAGGTAATAATAAAGGCCTATTACACTATTGATTATCAATGAAATAACAAGAATCATCAGCCCTGCCTTCATACCTTCCAGGATAATGTAAAATTTTGCAATGAACCCGGCTGTAAGAGGAATCCCGGCTAAGGATAATAATGCAAGGGTGAATACAATTGCTATTCCGGGCCGTTTCCAGAACAGACCCTTAAAATCTTCCATTTTATCAGCTTCATATTCCATTGTCGACAGAAGAGATATCACACCAAAAGCACCGATAGTTGTAATAAAATATGCTATAACATAAAAAACAGAAGCCTGAATTCCTTTGTTGCTTCCTGTCAGTAAAATTATTATCAGGTAACCCATATTTGCGATAGACGAGTATCCCAATAACCTTTTCAGACTCTTCTGTCCTATTGCGAGAATGTTTCCAACAAACATTGAAAGAATTGCAATGCCTGATATTGCAACAAACAGGTACTGGTTATCAAATCCTTTCATAGTAAAAAAGAATCTGATCAGAACAGCCATTACAGCCCCTTTTGAAACTGTCGCAATATAGGCTGAGACCGGGGCAGGCGCTCCCTGATATACATCTGGAGTCCACATATGAAAAGGGACCAGGGCCAGCTTAAATCCTATTCCTACCATCATCATTCCAAAACCTGAAAGGATAAGCGGTGATAACTTATTGCCTGTTCCAAGTGCAGCTAACATTGCAGAAAACTGCATCGTCCCAAATGCAGTATAGATGAGAGCCATCCCAAATAATAAAAATGCTGAAGAAACGGAAGCCAGTATCAGATACTTTATTCCTGCTTCAATTGAATTACTTTTGGATCTCTGGAATGCAATTAATATGTATAATGAGATGCTTAGTGTTTCTATCCCCAGCCAGAAGAGAATAAAATGGTTGGCTACAGTCAGTAAAACAGCACCTAAAGTTGAAGTAAACAAAACAATATAATACTCTTCCCTTACACCTTCAATCCTTTTTATATAATCATAGGAAACGAGGGTGACTAGTAAAGCCGAAATAATTATTATTCCAACGAAAAAAAGACTGAATTTATCAATAATAAACAATGGTTCAATAGTATGTGGGACTGAAGGAAGAATAAAGAATATAGATCCGAAAGCTGCTAATAATGATAAAACAGAAAAACCATAGACAACATTATAATTTCTTAAAATAGAAATAACAATCATAATCACAACAGGTGCTATGGCAATTATCAGGAATGGAGTGAGGCATAAAAAGTCTTGTTCAGTCATATTCAATATTTTGAAATCCAATAACCACAAAGGTCACAAAGGGGTACACAAAGAACGCAAAGAAATTAAATTAGAACTTTGTGTACTTTGTGCTTTCTTAGTATACTTAGTGGTTGAAAAAGGTTGTGTTGATAAAGTCAAATGAGCATTATAGGTATTATTTAGCTTGTTCTCTAAAGTTATCTCTTTCTGATTCTTCAAAGTCTTCAAAAGAGCTGGTTTTGCTGTTTCAAGTACGGGTTTTGGAAACAGGCCGAGCCACAGAATTGCTATTACCAATGAAGCTGAAACTACTTTTTCGCGAAGAGTCAGATCATTCATTTTCCAGTCAGTATTTTTATTCCCCAGGAAGACCTTCTGAACAATCCTCAGGGAATAAACAGTGGCAGCTATCAGACCCAGACTTGCCAGGCACGACATCAACACATTTGCCTTAAATGCCCCGATAAGGATTAGAAGCTCCGCAATAAAATTTCCTAATCCNNTCCCTTGTATGGACTCGTTCATAAAGCTGGCCGACCAGAATAAATAAGGCTCCTGTACTTATTCCATGTGCAATCATTTGTATGACAACTCCCTGGTAAGCAATCTCATTAAAAGAAAAAACACCCAGTATCACAAATCCCATATGACTGACGCTGGTATAGGCCACGAGACGTTTCAGGTCAGTTTGGGCAAAAGCAAGTTTGGCACCGTACAATATTCCTATTACACCAAGCAGCATTCCGATAGGTGCGAAAGTAACTGCTTCAGATGGAAATAACGGAACTATAAACCGAAGCAATCCGTAGGCTCCCGTTTTCAGAAGCAGGGCTGCAAGTATGAGGCTACCGGCAGTAGGCGCTTCGGTATGTGCATCAGGTAACCAGTTATGCAAAGGAACTACCGGTAGTTTTACCAGAAAAGCTGCAAGGAATCCCAACATTATCAGCATCGCAGTTGAATCATGCATGTTAGTTCCAAGGAGCTGCAGGTAATCAAACGAATAGATCCCTGTTGCGCGTCCATGTACAAAATATAATGCAATTATTGATATGAACATCAGAAGGCCGCTTGCCTGGGTATACAGAAAGAATTTGTTTGATGCAGCAGTTCTGTTTTCATGTCCCCATATTCCGATTAGGAAATACATCGGCACAAGCATAAGTTCCCAGAAGAAATAGAAAAGGAAGAGGTCGAGTGAGAGAAATACGCCTGTAATTCCTGCTAAAATAAGGAGAAGATTAAAATGGAAGAATCCTGTTTTTGAGTCTATCTCTTTCCATGAGATAATTACTGAGATTATTCCCAGGAAAAATGTCAAGATAAGCATAACCAGACTAAGTCCGTCAAGTGCAAGATGCAGGCTTATACCTAATGCGGGAATCCAGTCTAATTTTACATCCACAAGCCAGTCCTTGTCGGAGTGTGCAGACTGCAAATAATGCAAGACAATAATGAGGTCAATAGATAATACTACCAATGAAATGATGCGTGGCAACACATGGTGGCTTTTTCCGGTGATCCAGGCAAGGAATGCTCCCGCTAATAATATAACTAAGAGATAAATCAGTATCATTGGCTAAGCATATAAGTTAATATTATTGCTATACCGATAGCAAATGACAACAAATACCACCTGAGTTTCCCATTTTCCGTGACACTCAGCAGCCGGTTAAATAAGAGTGCAAGACTGGAAAGTCCTTTGTTCCACAGATCAAAAAAATCATTTTTATCCACAACCGAAAGCCAGACTATTGGTCTTACTACCAGGGTATCATATAGTTTGTCAAAGCCCCACCCTTTTTCGAAGAATTTGTTCAACCTGCTGTGACTGAAAGGTTCTGAAAGTGAAGGCTTTTTAAAATAAACAAGATAAGCTATGTAGATGCCGGAAAGCGCAATTATCGCTGAGATAGCCTGAAACACCAATTCACTATGTTCCTCCCCTTTAGTAATAATAGCCGGCAAAGTATTGTCAACCAGATTCGAAAACAGATGAATATTACCAATTGATGTTGGAAGTTCCACAAATCCTCCTATGACAGATAAAACAGCAAGAATAATCAAAGGGATAGTCATAAGTTTACCGGGAAGGAATGATGGTTCGGTTTTGGCTTCACCAAAGAAGGTTATAAATATCATCCTGAAGGAGTAGAGTGCTGTAAGCAGTGCTCCAATAATCCCGGCCAGCCATAAGATTACACTACCGCTTTGAGACGAAAAGGAATACCATAATATCTGGTCTTTGCTGTAAAAGCCGGCTGTTACCAGGGGAAGTGCGGAAAGCGATGCTGAGCCAATAAGAAAAGTCCAGAACACAACAGGCATTTTTTTTCTGAGACCTCCCATCTTAAAAATGTCATGTTCTTCATCCAGAACCAGGATCACAACCCCTGCAGCAAGGAAAAGCAAGGCCTTAAAAAAAGCATGTATCATAAAATGAAAGACGGCAGCTGACCATGCTCCCACTCCCAGGGCAAGAAACATATAACCAATCTGGCTGATAGTGGAATAGGCAAGTATCCTTTTCAGATCATGTTGCGCAAGGGCACTGAATCCTGCCAAAAGTAAAGTCAGAGCACCAATAATTGCTACTAGAGACTGTATTACCGGAGCGAGACTGAATAATATATGAGTACGTGCAATCAGGTAGACGCCTGCAGTAACCATTGTCGCTGCATGAATCAGTGCGCTTACAGGCGACGGCCCGGCCATTGCATCCGGAAGCCAGGTTTGCAATGGTAACTGAGCGGACTTACCTAATGCGCCACAAAGCAATAATGCTGCAGTAAGGACTGCAACAGAGGAACCAACTGCCCATTTTGCTGACGCCTGTTGCATCAGTTCATTAATATTGACCGTACCAAAATTCAGGAACAGAATGAATATTCCTATTATCATGGCAGTATCTCCGATTCGTGTAATGATAAAAGCTTTCCTGGCGGCATATCCGTTCTGAGGCTCTTTGTACCAGAAACCGATCAGAAGATAACTGCATAAGCCGACTCCCTCCCATCCCAGGTACATAAGTAAAATATTGTCAGCCAGAACCAGAACCAGCATTGATCCTACAAAGAGATTCATATAAGCAAAAAACCTTGTGAACCCTTCGTCTTTCGCCATGAATCCAATAGAGTAAAGATGAATCAGGAATCCCACGAAAGTGATTACAAAACAAAATACGAGTGAAAGGGCATCGAGACTGAATGAGATATCAACCTTCAGGTTTCCTGCATTTATCCACTCCCATACAACCACCGAATAAGATTTTACTTCAGGCAATGTTCTTAAAAACGCAATTGCAATTATAAATGTGAGAATTGCTATAATACCTATTGATCCTGCTCCTATAATACCAGCAACCCTGCGACTCAGTTTATGGCCGAAGAGAGCCAGTACGAGAAAGCTCAGAAAAGGGATGGCAGGTATCAGGGCAAGAATTGTTGACATAAGAAATTATATACTAGTTTAATATTCCTTTTTTTCTGTCCTCCTGCCCCCCTAAAGGGGGGTTTGTTCTCTACCGTCTTGAGAAATTCACAAGAACACCACAGTACTAGTCCCGCCTTGCGGGATTGGGGGGCAAGTTAGTTACTATCCTTCAAATTATTAATTGCATCCGAATCAAGCGTTTTAAAATGATGGTAAACCTGTAATATCAAAGCCAGAGCTATAGCCACCTCTACAGCGGTTACAGCCAGGATAAATATGAACATAACCTGTCCGTCGGGTTGGTGCCAGTGAGTTCCGGCAATAATAAAAACAAGTCCGGCACTGTTGAACATGATCTCGATTGACATTAACATAAATATCATGTTCCTCCTTACCAGCAAACCGATGAGACCCAGGAAGAAGAGTATACCGGCAAACAATATTTGTATTTCAACAGGAACTGTAAGCATATTTCTATTTTATTTCCAGAAAACGATGTTTTACTTTTTTCTTCTGACTTCCCAGGTGATAAGCTCCAATCACTCCGGCCATAAGAAGAATTGCCGCTATTTCAACACCCAGAAGATAGGTTGAAAACAGCGAAATCCCTACCTGTTTTGGTTGTATTGCCCCTGTTCCTGCAGTAATTTGGGGCAAACTCTTTATTGCCATGATGAGATTGATGAGAAGAACTGCTGCCAGTACTGACGGTAAAATCCACATCCGGGGTTTGAGCCACTTTTTCTCTGCTTCTCTCTCAAGCCCTATGTTCAGCATCATGGTCACAAATATAAATAACACCATTATGGCACCGGCATAAATAATTACCTCAAGAGCTGCGATAAAAGGGGCGCTCAAAAGGTAAAAAATTACGGATATTGCCAGAAGTGACAAGATCAGAAAGAGCAGTGAATGAATGGCATTCCGTCCCGAGATAGCCATTATTGTTGAAATTATTGCCACAACAGCCGCTATATAGAAAAACACATCCATTATATCTGCATTTAAATTAAGGCAACAGTTCTTTTAAATCAACAGGTTTCTCTTCATTATGACCTTCTCCTTTTCCCTTTACACCCATGTCGACACCCGCATTTTTATAAAAATTATATCCATGATATTTCCCTTCTCCGCTGATAAGCAAATGCTGCTTTTCATAAACCATATTCTGCCTGTCATATTCTGCCATCTCAAAATCAGGTATCAGCTGGATCGCATAAGTCGGACATGCCTCTTCGCAAAAGCCGCAGAAAATACATCTTGAAAAATTAATCCGGAAGAATTCAGGATATCTGCGGCCGTTTTCTCCTTCTGCAGCCTGAAGAGCAATGCAATCAACAGGACAGGCGGCAGCACACAGATAACATGCCACACATCTCTCGTTTTTCTCTTCATCGCGTGTCAGGACAATCCTTCCCCTGTAACGGGGAGCAAGATATGGCTTGACTTCAGGATATTCCACAGTCTCTGTCTTGTGAAACACATGAAGGAAAGTAAGCCACATACTTCGAAGAATACTAATCATTTATAGCGTGATATATTGTTAATATTGTGTTTGTTATATAATACCATATCCTTAATTTTACTTAAGTTAATTTTACAAGATTGGGGAATCTTTTCTTATTGAATTACCCCCTTTCTTATTTCCCCCAGGGGGGAAAGGATAGACAACTCCTTAAATTTTTTCTAAAACCTTTCCAATTCTATTTTCAATATCAGCATTTCTAAACCTTATTATTGTTAGTCCGCTTGACTCAAGATATTCTGTTCTTTCAAGGTCATATTCATGTTTACTTAAATGTATTAGTCCATCGACTTCAATTACCAGATTAGCTTCAAAGCAAAAAAAATCCAAAATATAAATTCCGTAGGGATGCTGTCTCCTGAAATACATCCCATTCACTTTTCTATTTCTTATTTTCGACCACAAAATTTTCTCTGCATCAGTCATTTTCTTCCTTAACTTCTTAGCTTTATCCTTTATAGCTGCAGTCGCACCTAAACTGTGTTTTGCTCTATTGTCTATAATTCGAACCATTATTTTTCACATGATATTTCAATTTCATTCACATTACTCCTGCCTATAACGAAACCATCATTTCCCCCTTGGGGGAAACAGGAAAGGGGGTTCTTTTCATGTTGATATTAAATTTATCTATATTCATTTTAAAAATATCAAAATTGCGCCAGTCACCAGAAGATTTAGCAAAGCCAGAGGCAATAAAACCTTCCATCCTAATTCCATAAGCTGGTCGTACCTTGGCCGTGGCAATGATGCCCGGAGCAGTATAAACACGCCAATGAAAAAGAAGGTCTTGAGCAGGAACCAGAAAACCGGCGGAAGAAATGAAGGTCCCAGCCAGCCGCCAAAAAACAAGGTGGCAATCAGACCGGAAATAAGAGTAATACCAAGATATTCACCCACAAAAAACATCCCGAACTTCATGCCTGAATATTCCGAATGATAACCGGCAATAAGCTCTCCCTCAGCCTCCGGTATATCAAAGGGAAGCCTGTGAGTTTCTGCAATTCCTGCAATAAAAAAAACTATGAAGCCAATAAACTGGGGAATAAAGAACCAGCCTCCCTTTTGTGCCTCAACTATTTTGCAGAAGCTGAAGCTGTCGGCCATCATGACTACCCCCATGAGTGAGAGGCCCATGAAAACTTCATATGTCAGCATCTGTGCGGATGCCCTCATAGCGCCTATTAATGAATACTTATTGTTTGATGCCCATCCGCCCAGTACAATACTGTACACACCAAGCGATGAATTACCAAGGAAAAACAAAACTCCGATATTTGAATCAAATACATAAAAATTGGGACCAAAAGGTACTACTGCAAATGTGAGAAGTATAGTAATCATGAGTATTCCTGGGGCAAGGACAAAAACCGGCCTGTCAGAAAAAGGAGGTACCCAGTCCTCTTTAAAAAATAATTTAATAGTGTCAGCAATAACCTGTCCAAGGCCAAAAGGTCCGACACGATTGGGTCCAAGCCGGTCCTGCCATACAGAAAGTAGCCTGCGCTCCACCCATATAAGTCCGGCTGCAATAGTTAATGCTATTCCAAGTACTCCTGCTATTATTAAGACATATTTCATGAACAAACAATTAGAGTTTATGAAATTTCCCGGTTCCCGGGATATCTACATATGGCATTCCGGGTAAATTCACAGACAAACCAGCCTGTCCCGGAACAATACTATTTTCAATTTTAACCTTTACATTCAGTTTTATATTCAATATTTCAAGAATAACCGATTCCTCGTCAGATAAATGGAAGAACTCTGAATCTTTCGGATTCAAAAACACAAATGGTTCGTGAATTCGTTCAATGATTGAGGGACTGACGGCACTAAGCTCCTCGCTTCCAAAAATCTGATATACAGGAACTATTTTCAATTCATTTTTTCGAACCTCAGATTTCTGATTGTTGTATTCTAAAGAATCTCTTTTACTCCCCGTACTTTGCTCAAAAAGCCTCAATCCGGGGTCTCCGCCTTTCATCCGGCCGTCAAGCTCATCAAGATAATTATACATAGCCTGGACAGAATTCCATCCCGGGGTCCAGTAAAAAGGGACCATCGATGATGGCGGATTTTCATTTTGTCCCTCCATGCTGAAGGCCAATGGCGAATCAGGATCCTGAGGGAGTTTAGCTTCACTAACCGAGATATTTGCATTAATTGCAGTCCTGCCGCTGTAACGAATTGTCTGTCTTGGCATCTTCATGTTCAGCATTCGGAAATCCGCATCAGGGGAATATTTCCTGAGCTTTGAAAAGAGTGGCAATTCAATAGCCATTGATTCAGTTATATCATCAAGCAGGTTCCATTTATCAGTCTGATTATTATCCCTGTTACTAATTAACTCACCAATCCATCGCCAGCTTTCCTGCACCTGTGTCTTATTTCCAACAGCTTTATAAAAACGCTGGGCCCGGCCTTCATTATTGACAATTGTTCCTTCTGATTCTGCAAAAGTTGCTGCCGGAAGTAAAATATCGGCTTTCTGCGTGGTTTTATTCATAAGCTGATCGAGAACAACAACCCTGTCACACTTTTCAAAAAGCTTATTCACTGATTCTTCATCTGCTCGTCTGTACAGATCATTTTCCAGAACTATAAGTGCATCAATCCGATGGCTTTCTTCCAGAATGAAAAGATCCTGAAATGATTTGCCGGGCAGTAAAGCCAGTCCCATACTATTGCAATCGGGCAGAACCATACTCATCATAACGCCAGAACCAACTGACTCCAGGGAAGTTACAATATTTATAGCCGCATGAAGAATTGCTTTGTCACCACTGCTTATTCCTGATATTATTAACGGGTTTTTCGCATTTTTCAATATTTGTGCAATTTTCCCGGCCAGCTCCTGATGATCCTTTTTCCCGGTTTTTGAATCAGTTGTTATATTGTTAAGTCCGGATACTATATCAAAACCAAGATTTGCTATATCTTCCGATGAAGAATGAAAAGTTACTTCTGCTACGTCATCCAGAGAATCTTTGAACAGAGTGGCTATGAAAACCGGACTTTTTGAATCCTGTGCCAGTTCACGTACAGGTGCATCATTCCATAACTGGATCCCTTTTTTCTTTGCCTCTTGATTTGGTACATTTCGAGCAGCCTGCCGTATGGCTAATGCGATCATAGGCGCAGTATTCGTCAGATCTTCACCAAGAACTAAAATTGCGTCAGCTTTTTCTATTTGCTTTAAGGAAGCAATCAGTGCCCCGCTATGCTGAAAAAACCCGGAGATTGTTTTAGTGAGTGAATATTCCCTTTCTGAGATTCCATGGTAAAAATTCTCCTTCCCCACAAGTGACATCAGAGCAAAATTTGACTCAAGTGATGCCCTGGGAGAACCAATTCCAACAATCTTTTTACTATTTAATTCTGAATTATTCAGCGATGTAAAAAGTTGTTCATTTTCAATTATTTGCAGGCTATCGGCTTTTTTAGAACGGATCTGTACCGATTTAATCCGCTTCTCATCATTTAAAAATTCATATCCGAAACGCCCCCTGTCACAAATGAAATATCCATTGACAGCTCCATTGTACCTGCTCATAATTCGTCTGATGGAACCGTAACGTTCACTAACGATTGTATTGCATCCCACACTGCAATGAACACACACAGAGGGAGCATTAGTCAAATCCCATTTGCGTGTAAAATGTTTCTTCAATGTTTTATCAGTAAAAACGCCTGTCGGGCAAACTTCAACAAGATTACCGCTGAATTCATTTTCAAGAGTTCCGTCTTCATGCCTCCCAAAATAAACATGATTCCTGGAAGCAAAAACATTCAGGTCCTTTCCTCCTGCATAGTCCCTGTAAAACCTTACACACCTGTAACACTGAATGCAGCGGTTCATCTCATGATTTATGAATGGTCCCAGTTCCTGATTATTATAAGTTCTTTTCGGGAAATCGTAACGTCTGTAGTTATGACCTGTCATGACTGTCATATCCTGCAGATGACATTCACCTCCCTCATCACACACAGGGCAATCATGGGGATGGTTGGTCATCAGGCTCTCCAGAACCGAAGTCCGGAAAGCTTTTACTTCCGGATCTTCAACTGAAATCATGAGTCCCTCCGTTACAGGCTCCATGCAGGACATTACTATACGGCCTTTGGTGTCATCTTTATCCCTGAATTTCTTAACTGCACATAATCTGCAGGCACCAACGGAACCCAGTGCGGGATGAAAACAGAAATGAGGAATATCAATCCCGATAGAAAGACAAGTCTCGAGAAGGTTCTTCTCAGGTTTTGCTTCAAAATATTTCCCGTCAATCCTGATCTTTACCATATTTACCTCCAGGGACACTTTTTATCGGTTATATGTTTTACAAAATCATCATAGAAGTATTTTAACCCGCTTTGCAATGGTTCTGCTGCGCCAGGTGCATGAGCACAGAATGTATTACCCGGGCCAAAATATTTTGCGTTAAATTTCAGCAGATCAAGATATTCCATTTTACCTGTTCCCTCTTCAATTGACTCTAGCATTTTTTCAACCCATGGTAACCCTTCCCGGCATGGTGTGCACCAACCACAGCTTTCGAGCGCGAAAAACCTTTCAACATTATGAACAAATGCAACAGGACAAGTCTTATCATCAAGAACAATCATAGTACCGGTTCCCATCCTGCTTCCTGCAGCAGCAACAGTTGAAAAATCCATTTTTACATCGAGATGTTCCTCCACCAGAAAGTCGGTAGAGGCACCACCAGGCAATGCACCTCTGAATTTGTGTCCTGGCAGCATACCGCCAGCATGTTCCTCAAGAAGCTCACGAACTGTTATTCCAAGAGGCAATTCCCATGTTCCGGGATTTTTTACTTTCCCGCTAACCCCGAAAAGTTTTGTGCCACCTGTGGGTGTCAGGCTCAGACCCTTAAACCAATCGGAACCATTCCTGACAATGTGTGAAATCCATGAAAGTGTTTCAACATTATTAACAACTGTTGGTCGTCCGAAGAGACCGCTTATAGCCGGGAAAGGAGGCTTGGTTCTCGGCAAGGCTCTTTTGCCTTCAAGTGAGTTAAGTAAGGCTGTCTCTTCTCCGCAAATATACCTTCCTGCACTTGAATGCACATACAGATCAAGATTAAAGCCCGATCCGAGAACATTTTTACCGAGATAACCTGCCTTATATGCCTCATCTATAGCTTTTCTAAGAATCTCCTCTGCTTTTTTGTATGCCCAGCGAAGAAAGATGTATGCTTTTTCAGCTTGAATCGCATAAGCGGAAATAATCATTCCTTCGATCAGCTGATGTGGGTTGCCTTCAAGAAGATATCTGTCTTTAAATGTTCCGGGTTCCATCTCATCAGCATTGCAAACCAGATAATTTGGCTTTGACCTGTCACCCTCGAGGGGAACCAGGCTCCATTTAACACCGGTAGGAAAACCTGCCCCACCACGACCAAGCAGATTTGAAGCTTTGACAAGATTTGTTATCTCAGCGGGTGCCATTTTCTTAAAAACAATACCGAGACTCTTATAGCCGCCATTTTTCCTATAATCATCAAGAGATAATGCTGCAGAACCTGGAATAATATTTTGGGTTAAAGGCCTTTCCATCAGTTACTATTTATAACGCTCAAGTAATTCATCAATTATATCTGCAGTCAGTCGGTTGAAGTGATCATTGTTTATCATCATGGCAGGTGCATTATCACAATCACCAAGACATGAGATAGGAAGAAGAGTAAATCGTCCGTCGGTACTTGTCCCGCCAAAGGCAATACCGAGTTTTTTTGATATGTATTCATATAGTGATTCATATCCCATTATCATACAACTCACACTATCACAGACGAGTATAACATTCCTGCCTACAGGTTTACGGTAGATCCTGCTGTAAAAAGTTGCAACGCCATCGACCTCCTCATTTGAAATACCGAGGAGTTGAGCGATATCCTTTACCGATTCATCCGATACCCAGCCGCGATGCTTTTGTACAATCTTCAGAGCATCAATGCATGCCACAGCCGGGTATGGATACTGTTTAATCTCTTCGTTAATCTCTTTTATTTCCTCTTCAGCCAGCATGATAATTTTGTAAATTGAAATAATTTGAAATAAATAGAAATATATTGTCTTGTGTTATGTCTTGTAACTTTTATCTTTTCCTGTTCACTGATTCCTGTTCTCTGATCACTGTTCTCTGATAACTGTTTACTTTCATTACCTGTCAAGATCAGCCAGAACAAAATCCATAGCACCCAGAATAGCCAGCAGGTCGGGAATCGTGTAACCTTTGGTAATAAATGGCAGCATCTGCATATGCGGGAAGGATGGAGTCCTGATTCTTGAACGGTACGATGAGGTACCTCCATCACTGATGAGGTAATAACCATTACTTCCCTTTGCAGCCTCAACCGGGACCATAGCTTCCCCAGCCGGTATTACTGGTCCCCATGAGACACCTACAAAATGAGTTATCAGCGTTTCTATGTCTGTCATTGTTTTATCTTTT
>PMIL01000172.1:0-6200 GCA_003157075.1 Bacteroidales bacterium
AAATAAGAAAGGGGGTAAATGAAACTCACAGAGGGTTCAATTTTCTTAATATAGTTCAAACATAGCTTCTATTTCAACTGCAATGTTCATAGGAAGAGTCATTCCAACAGCACTCCTTACAGCAACACCGTTCTCAGGGCCGAATACCTCGGACATTAATTCACTGAACCCGTTAATCACAGCCGGGTGGCTTTCGAATTCAGGTGTACTGTTTACCATTCCCAGAACTTTTACTATTCGCTTAATTTTTTTCAACTCTCCAAAATGCGTCTTTATAGTAGAAAGCATGGTAAGTCCAACCTGCCGTGCAGCCTGTTTCCCCTGTTCCNNATCAACCCTAACTCAATGATTCGCAAATCAGTATCTTGTTTCATAGTTAAAAATTAGGATAAGTGAAATATACAAACTATTTGGCTGAATGCAAAGCAATTCTGTTTCCTTCAGAATCGGTTAAAAGAGCCATGTAGCCAACTTCGGCAGAAATCTGAGTCTTTGGGAGCAATATTTTACCTCCCGATTTTTCCACCTTTCCAAGTTCAATTGATAAATCACCTGACTGGGCGGTGAAATATATCAGCACACCGTCCATCGATGGTTTATAGGCCCTTTCATTGTAAACCAAAGAACCAGATGTTCCGTGTCCATCCTCCATAGCTGGGAACCATGCCATATCAATTGGTCCCAGGATATGTCTAGATAATTTGAAATCAAATACTTCTTCATAGAATTTTATCGCCCTGTCCATGTTTGTGACAGGAATTTCGAACCAGCCTACTACATTATTATTCATAACACATTAATTTATTTGTTTATCTACATTTACTGCCGCCTCCCACTTCGCAGGATCCCCCTAATGGGGGAATAATTCAGGGATTCAAGTTAAATTTCACTTAACAGCAGAGCACTAACCCCCCTTTAGGCGAGCTGGCGGGTGACCATCCTAAACAAACAAATCCGCCTTAAAAATAGTTTTGGCTTGTCCGGAGATTTCTACTCGGTCGCCCTTTAAAGATACCTTCAGAACTCCCTCTCTTTTTGAGACCTGGTGAGATTTGAAATCTTTTTTTCCGGTTTTTTCTGACCATAATGGAGCCAGAGCACAGTGTGCTGAGCCGGTTACCGGATCTTCATCAATTCCAACAGCCGGAGCAAAACAACGTACGCAGAAATCGTATTCAGGATCTTCAGATTCTGCTGTAACTATAAGATCGCCATATATGGAATCTTTCATAAGAGGAAAATGAGGCTTCATGTTTTTTACCTCTTTTTCACTTTTCATCACTGCAAGAGTCCATCCATAACCAGCTTTGTAGAGTTCCTGAGGATGTATACCTGTAATCATTTTAAATTCAGATATTATTTCCATTTTCTCCAGAGAGAAAGCCGGGAAATTCATTGTTATCCAATCTCCCTGCCTCCTGATATGAAGTTCTCCTGCTTTTGATGAAAGCATGATCTCCTGATCACTTCTTAACATTGCTGTTTCATAAATAATATGTGAAGCTGATAATGTGGCATGACCACAAAGCTTAATTTCTGCTTCAGGAGTGTAATATCTGATGATCAGGCAATCCTTACCCGGGAAGACGAATGCTGTTTCAGAAAGATTCATCTCCATCGCAACATTCTGCATCCATTCCGAATCTGGTTCCTGACCGAGTATACATACACCTGCTGGATTACCTTTAAATGCTTCTGTCGTAAAGGCGTCTACCTGGTAAATAATTTGAGGGCTTTTCATTATATTATTATTAATTTATTAAGCGGTGCAGAGGTACAATGGCACAACGGCGCAACGGATCAGGGGGATGAAGACTTTATGAATATCAGTATAAATTATTTTTCATTTATTAAAATATTTATCAGTCCATTACGTCTACAAATTTATATACTATTTAACTAAATGAAAACATATTTCAGTACTTATTGATTCCCCATACATTATGCCTTTGCACCTTTGTGCCCTTGCGCCATTGAGCCATTTTTCTCCATTCACCGGCAAAATTACCTGTTTAGCTGAATTTATCCGAAACTTAACAAATGGAATCCAATAAATAATTGATTATGAAAGAAATAATGATGATAGATAATCAGGCTCGCACTGAGAAAGTTAAGAAGATCGATGTCGTTAATGCTGAAGTGGGCATTAGAGCTTTTGTGTGGGATGTGATGAAGATGGTCTAGGTTTGCCCTCTCTGTGTCTCTGTGAAGCCTCTGTGTCTCTTTGTGTAACTTAAAGTTAAGAACTTACGCAGAGAAGCACAGAGTTGCACGGAGTAAATAGTATAGACAGGTCTCAGACCTGTCTCTGAGAATTAATTGGGGATGTTGTTTCATTAAGTGTCCGCTTTAATATAAACCTCAATTAAAAAAGGGCTAAGCCAGTTAAGCCACACCCTTTTTTTATACTCTCAAAATTTAAATTCGGATATCGGATATCCTGTAGAGTATTCTATTTTACATTATTAGCATCCAGAGTGACTGCAGTCTGAGCCAGAGCCTTTCCGCTTATTGTTGCTCCTGTCTGCATTACTATTGCAGTTTTGCTTAAGATAACACCATTGAAATCGGAAGTTGTTCCCAGTGTAGCTATACCGGCAACCTGCCAGAAAATATTTTTAGCCTGTGCTCCACCCGTAAGAATTACAGCCTGAGCACCAGCAATCGTAAGACCTCCTGAAATCTGGAAAATCCAGACAGCGCTTGAATTACCAGAGAGTGTAACATCAGTCGGGATAATAACAGAAGTGCTCCATTTATAAACTCCAGGAGCCAGTGTCATCCCTCCAATGTTACCAGCGCCAAGTTCAGTTGCTCCGGGTGCGCGTCCGGCTGCATCGGTGTATGCGGCTTCCATATTATGAATTGCAGTTGTAAGATTTGCAGGGGTAGGAGCAGCATATGTGGCTGCATATATTTTCCCTGTTACAAGTGGTGATCTGGAAAACTGACGTGTAGGATCAAGTACCAGGCCGAATCCGGTAATAGCTGTTGCAGCTATTGGGCTGACTCCTCTATTTCCGGTTATTGATGTTACTCCTGTCGTACTAATGCCGGATTTTGATAGTATCACATAATTGCCAGACAATCCAAGAACAACTGGTGCAGGTATAGCCATTGGCTTTTTCGGATCGGTTTTAGATCCATTATCGGTATTATTTTTTCCAGTTTGAAGACTGTTTGTCCCATTCTGATTTGATCCGTTATTTTCCCTGTAATTTTTATCACAGCCGGCAAATACAAGTGTCATTACAATTACAAGAGAGGTTAGTAAGTTTAATTTTTTCATAATACTATTTTATTATTTTACCGCTACTGGCGGTCAGTTGTGAATAGATTTTCACACCGTAAAGTTGCATACTTGTAGGGATAGATATGTTGTGTAACTTGGTAAATAAGTTGCATAATTTAGGTATTGGGAGTTCTTGTGGGGATCGTTTCTCATGATTTATTTTTTGATATCCCAATATCTTCGATGGATCTTCGGCTGTTGTATTTTATATGTTTAAACTCAGATGGAGAGAGACCTGTAACTTTCCTGAAATGATTTGATAAATGAGACACACTGCAGTAATTAAGCTTATAGGAAATTTCTGTCAGGTTCAGTTCATGATATAGAAGCAATTCTTTTATCCTTTCAATTTTATGAATTATGATAAATTGCTGGATTGTGATGCCCTTCACTTCAGAAAATATTTTTGACATATAATTATAATCATGGTTTAGTTTTTCAGTTAAGTAATCAGAGAAGTTCATTTTAATCATTTCATCAGTATTATGGACCATCTGAATAACTACATTAATTATCCGTTCAATCAGAATGGATCTCGTATTGTCCATTAATTCAAAACCGCCATCAGATAAAGCTATTCTGAAATTCTCAAGCTGCTCTCCTGAAATTTCTTCCATTATATCAATCTCACCCAGGTCAACAACGATAAAATGAAGTCCCAGTTTCGCTAGTACTTCTTTCACCGCCATTTTACAGCGGTTGCTGACCATATATTTTATGTATAATTTCAAGTGAATTCACCTTTTAGTTACACAATCTGCAAAGGTGGGCAACTTCAATTCATGGAATGTTACACAACTATGGCTAATAGTTGTATAAATAATTCCTTTCTGGATTTTACAGCCATGGAGGATGTATACCAAACTTTTTTCTGGCAGATTAAAGGAAACTGAGATGTAAACAAGTATTTTTCCTGTCCTGAATACGTAGAGACAGGTCATTAAACAAGTATAGACAGGTCTCAGACCTGTCTATACAATTATTTGATGGAATTTTACATTCTCTATTCTTGCTCTTCTTCTTCAGAGTATGCCTTTATAACCTGATCCTGAACATCACCCGGAACCTGGGCATATTCGGCAAACTTCATCGAATACATTGCACGGCCGCCTGTTATTGAACTGAGCGCTGTTGAGTATTTGTTCATTTCAGCAAGAGGCACTTTTGCCTTTATAACCTCAAAACGTTTTTCACTCGACATGCCAAGAACCATCCCGCGTCTTCCCTGAAGGTCGCTGATTACATCACCCATACGGTCGGAAGGAACAAAAATTTCGACATCATATACCGGCTCCAGGATTTTGGGTCCGGCAATTTTAAATGCCTGGCTGAAAGCGTTTCTTCCGGCAAGACGGAAAGAAATTTCATTTGAGTCAACCGGGTGCATCTTACCGTCATACACATAAACCCTTATATCGCGGGCATATGATCCGGTAAGCGGTCCGATTTCCATCTTCTCCATAATACCTTTAAGGATTGCAGGCATAAACCTTGCGTCAATTGCACCCCCAACAATACTGTTAACATATACAAGCTTTCCGCCCCAGGGAAGTGTTATCTCCTCTTTATCACGAACAGATATCTTAATTTCCTTGCCATTTATTTTTTGCATTGTTGCCTCTTTCGAGCCTTCTTCGTAAGGTTCAATTATCATATGAACCTCACCAAACTGACCTGCACCTCCGGATTGTTTTCTGTGACGGTAATCGGCCACAGCTGTTTTTGTTATTGTTTCACGATATGGTATTTTCGGAGGGTTATAGTTGGTAGGAATCTTATAGATGTTATCAAGATGCCACCTCATAATATTGAGATGATATTCACCCTGTCCGTGAACAATTATCTGCTTTAATTCTTTTGAATATTCAATGACGATGGTCGGATCCTCGAGATGTATCTTGTTTAATGCTTCACCCAGTTTCTCATCATCGCTTTCGCTAACAGCCTTAATTGCTGTTCTGTACTTTGGTTCGGGAAATTTAACACCTTCATATTTCCAGTCGTTACCGGGAGCATTTAAAGTGTGGCCCGTTTTTGTGTTTTTCAGCTTGACAAACGCACCGATATCCCCAACATGAAGCTCGGGTACTCTTGTGCGGTTTTTGCCGGCGCTTACATAAAGCTGGGCCAGACGTTCTTTTGAACCGTTATTGGTGTTTACTACATCAAGGTTTTCAGACACTTTTCCGGAATACACCCTGAAGTAGTTAATTTCACCGATGTGTTCCTCAATTGATGATTTAAAGACATAAACGGAAGCAGGCCCTGCAGGATTTGGCTTAATTTCATTTCCCTTGTTGTTAACCGGAGCAGGCATGTCAGCAATAGAAGGGGCTTCGGTGATTATAAATTCCATGAGCATGTCAACACCGATATTATGTTTTGCCGAGAGGCATAGCACGGGGAATAAACCTCTTGTTCTTATACCTTTGGCAATTCCTTTTTTGATTTCTTCTTCTGTAAGAGTATCGTTAGTAAAAAACAATTCCATAAGGGATTCATCACTCTCCGCAGCTTTTTCAACCAGTGCACTATGCAATTCAGCGGCTTTTGCTGTCTGATCGGCAGGGATATCAACTATTTCAGCCTTTCCTCCGTCTTTTGAATAGCGGAGCATTTTCATTTTAAGTACATCGATGATAGAATTGAATCCAACACCTTCATTAACCGGATACTGAATTAGAATTACATTACTGCTTAATCTCTCCTTCAACATTTCCAGAGATTTTTCAAAGTTTGCTTTCTCATGATCAAGACCATTAACTACAATAATTAAAGGCTTGTTTTCCTTTTCAGCATGCCTGAAATGGATTTCAGTACCTACTTCAACACCATTTTGCACATTTATCGTCATTACAGCTGCATCAGACGCAAAAAGCGAGGAGATAACTCCACCACTGAAATCATC
>PMIL01000172.1:6267-6824 GCA_003157075.1 Bacteroidales bacterium
ATATGTAATACTTATTTATTATACGGTGATTAGGAGGGGACAAAAATAATAATTTTTTAAAAACAGTTTAAGAAAGAGGTGAGAATTACAAATTTTTTATTTTCTTTGCACAAGTTTTTTGAAACGCAGGAGTACCGTTTTTTCTTTCATCGTAAGTTTATAAAACGTTTTTCATAGGGAAAGATCGGGAAGGAACCTGTTAATAACTTACATTTTTAGTAAGATATATAGTTTCTGAACATGTTTTAGGGTGCCTAAAGACCTGAATATTTATCATTGTCGGGCATCTAATATATATGTTTTATGTTGTTTGAAAAAATAATGCAATTTGAATTTGATTTTTAAAATAATAACAATACCTTTGCAAACCATTTTTTTAAGTAAAATTTAATGCTAAAATAATTGGAAATATGCCGACAATTCAGCAATTAGTAAGAAAAGGCAGGAAGAAACTGGTCGATAAAAGTAAAGCACCTGCTCTGGATTCATGTCCTCAGAGAAGGGGTGTTTGCGTTCGTGTATATACTACAACGCCAAAGAAACCTAATTCAGCTATG
>PMIL01000198.1 GCA_003157075.1 Bacteroidales bacterium
GGCTGGCTCCTTTGCCATTGACCAACCTGTACAATCTTGCCATGTTTCTTAACCGCATTTTGCATTATATTGATTTCAGCAATTGAATTTCCGAGCGGTTTCTCAATATATGCGTGTTTTCCTGCTTCGAGAGCATCAACAAGAATAAGACAATGCCAGTGGTCAGGCGTACCGTTTATAATAAAATCAATATCCTTATTTTCAAGCATTTTTCGGTAATCAACATATAGCTTAGGCTTGGGATATCCAAGTTTTACCAGGGCATCGGTTCGGTTTGTAAGGACATTACGATCAATGTCACACATAGCAACACATTCAATCTCAGGATTTTTCAGAAATGATTTTAGATCGGTAAACCCCTGTCCGTTAGCTCCTATAAGACCAACATGTATCTTGTCGCCTGGGGATATGTTTGTTCTCGACATAGCATTAAAGGGTATTACACTTCCTGCAGCCAGAACTGAAGCTGTCTTGATGAAATTTCTGCGCGATGAACTCATGGTGATATGTTTTTTATCAAATGACAAGTTAGAATATAATTTTAAAAGAGGGAACCTGCCAAATATTAAAAAAACCTTAAAAATGATTAGAATTAAGCAAGAAAAAATGATAAAGGAAAAGGTTAAGTTTAAGGTTGAGAGAAAGTTTTAAGTCTCAACCTCAACCTCAACCTTAACCTTAAACCTCAACTTCAGCCCATGCCTCTTATCATTGTCATTCTTGGAATCTGCCTTCTCCTCTTCCTCATCCTTGTTCTGAAATTCGATTCATTTTTATCGTTTATAATCGTTTCACTGGTGGTTGGAGTGGCTGAAGGAATGAACCTGAATAGTGCTGTAGTTTCGTTAGGAAATGGCATTGGCAGTACTATGGGCTCACTGGTCCTGATCCTTGGTTTTGGCTCAATGCTTGGCAAAATGGTATCTGAGAGCGGTGCCGCACAAAGGATAACATCGCGACTGATAGAAGCTTTCGGTATTAAACATATTCAAATGGCCATGATGCTGACAGGTTTCATAGTTGGTTTTTCACTTTTCTTTGATGTTGGGTTCTTTATTATGATTCCTCTAGTGTTTACAGTAGCAGCAACAACAGGACTTCCATTACTCTATGTGGGTTTACCTATACTTGCAGCACTATCTGTGACTCATGGTTTTCTTCCTCCGCATCCTGCACCGACAGCAATTGTCACGCTTTTTCATGCAGATCTTGGAAAGACATTAATCTATGGTATTATTGCAGCTGTCCCTGCAGTAATTATTTCCGGACCAATCCTGTCAAAAGTTTTAAGCAGAGTAGAGGCTAAGCCATTGAAAGAATTTATAAATCAGAAAGTTATGACTGATGAAGAGATGCCTGGCTTCTGGGTAAGTTTCTTCTCTTCTCTTCTTCCTGTACTCCTTATAACTGTTTCGACGGTAGCAGGATTCCTGCTTTCCGAAGAGAATGGAACAAGGAAGATTCTTGGATATATCGGAAACCCGGTTATCGCGATGTTGATATCTGTCTTTTTTTCAATTTATACTCTTGGTTTGGCCAGAGGAAGAAAAATAACCGATATCATGAATTCCCTGGCTCATTCGGTCACTACCATTACGATGATAATGTTACTGATAGCAGGTGCCGGAGGCCTGAAACAGGTTCTGGTTGACAGCGGGGTAAGCAAATACATCGGAGAACTTCTTAGTCATTCTACTCTTTCGCCTCTTTTCCTGGGCTGGCTTATTGCAACTATTCTGCGTTTTTGTGTCGGCTCGGCAACAGTTGCAGGAATTACAACTGCAGGCATCGTCCTTCCGCTGGTAACCGGAGGAGCAGTAAACCCGGAACTTATGGTGCTTGCCATAGGGTCTGGCAGTCTTATGTTCGGACATGTAAACGACGGAGGATTCTGGCTCTTTAAAGAGTACTTCAATCTGAGTATCAAGGATACCCTGAAAACCTGGAGTGTAATGGAAACATCAATAGGTATCAGTGGGTTAATTGGGGTTTTGGCGCTGAGTCTTTTCATTAAGTAACAAGGTAACACCTCTCCGGTGCTATTACATGCCGATTGAATAAATAGCTATCTTTAAATTCTGAAAATCAGATATTAATAATTCAAAATAATTTGAACGGATGAAAATTAAATTTATAGGTGCAGCAAGAGAAGTGACCGGCAGTAAACACCTCATTACTACAAATTCAGGTAAGAAAATCCTTCTTGATTGCGGAATGTTTCAGGGCAAAGGACTTGAAACCGATGGTATGAACAGGGATCTTATGTTTGATCCGTCGAAGATTGATCATATTATACTTACACATGCGCATATTGATCATGCCGGGTTGATCCCATTTGCTTATAAGCTTGGATTCAGGGGATCTGTTATCTGCACCAACGGTACCCGTGATCTTTGTGCAATAATGTTGGCCGATTCTGCATTTATCCAGGAACATGATACAATGACTTTCAATAAGCGCAGGGTAAAGAAAGGGCTGCCACAGGTAGAACCTTTATACTCGCAGGCTGATGCCACAGCATGTATGGGCCTTTTTATAGGTGTCCCAAATGAAATGAAATTCAGAATTGATGAAAACATAAAGGTTAAATTCACAAATACCGGTCATATGCTTGGCAGCGGGGTAGCTAATATTGAAATAACGGAGAATGGTCAGATTAAAAAAATTGCCTATACAGGAGATATTGGCAGACCAATTGACCAGATTCTTGCCAATCCGCTGCCATTTCCTCAGGCTGATATATTGATCACTGAATCAACATATGGAGACAGATTGCATCAGGATTCAACAGAGGCTGAGGAAGATCTTCTCAAAATAGTGGTGGACACTTGTATAACTAAAGGCGGTAAATTAATTATACCTGCATTTAGTGTGGGACGCACTCAGGAAATTGTATTTTCGCTAAACAATTTCTTCAACCAGGGAAGGTTACCCAAAATTGATATTTTTGTCGATAGTCCCCTGGCTGTAAATGCGACAGCTGTTTTCAGAATGCATCCTGAATGTTTTAATAAAAATTTCAGTGATGTTCTGGAAAAAGACCCAGATCCATTCGGCTTTGACAATCTTTTTTATATTAACAAGGTTGAAGACTCGAAAAGACTTAATGATCACAAAAACCCATGTGTAATAATCTCAGCATCAGGTATGATGGAAGCAGGACGTGTTAAACACCATCTTGCCAATAATATTTCAGATCCTAAAAATACCATACTGATTGTGGGTTATTGTGCGCCTACAACCCTTGGAGCCAGGATAGGAAGAGGAGATAAACAGGTTTCAATATTCGGTACTGGATATGATGTAAAAGCTGAAGTAAAAAAACTTGAATCTTTCAGCGGACATGGAGATTATAAAGAAATGATCAGCTTCCTTGGCTGCCAGGATAAAAGTGCCCTTCAGAAGATGTTTATCGTTCATGGCGAATACGAGACGCAGAAAAAATATGTCTCGACACTTTCAGCCGAAGGATATAAAAACATTGAAATACCCGCTAAAGGGCAGGAATTTGAAATTTAAATGGTCTCCTCTTATGAATTCTTTTAACCACAAAGTACTCTAAGAAGGCCAAAGTACACAAAGACAAAAGCCTTCAGGATATTGTTATCATGGGACTATATCTGAACACCAGGACCTCTTTGTGACCTTTGTGTTTTAACTTTGTGAGCTTTGTGGTTAACGGATTTCCGTTATCTGGTAATAACTCTCTATTGGATGTATTTCCTTAATTCCCTTCTCACAGTTTTCCATTCAGGATATATTTCAGTCAGAAGCTTATAGAAATTTGGTCCGTGATTATGGTGTTTAAGATGACAAAGTTCATGAGTAATTACATACTCAATATACTGATCTGACAGTTTAATGAGTTCTGTGCTTAAGGTTACAATTCCTTTATTTGAGCAGCTTCCCCATCTTCTTTTCATGGTCCTGATAATCAGTCCTTCAGGTTTGAACTTTTCGTTCTCGTGTTCACTGAGAACTTTTCTCATTAATATCGGAAAATGTGTTATAGCTTCATTTTTATATCCTTTATACAGTAATCTTCTGACAGTTTCAGGATCATCAGTCTTTTCTGTTCCAAGTTCTATAGTACTATCAAAAAAAATGACATAAGGTTTTGCTGATTTTTCGATTTTCAGAAGAGACTCTTTTCCGCGGAAAAGATATGTTTCACCTGAAGTGTACGATTTATTCCGGGAACTGTTATCCAGTTCCCTGTAATTGTCGCGGTGTTTTATAACCCAGAAGTACTTTTCCTTTACTATCCTGTTTATTGTTTTTAATGTAGTGAGATATGGAACTCTTACAATAACTGAGGAATCAGGAAGTACGCTAATTCCGATTGTACTTCTTCTTGAATATATTACTTTAAATTCTATGTCCTCTATTTTGAGAAATCTCTGGTATTTCAACAGTAATTATTTTAGTACAATTAATTTATTTCTGAAAATGAATGAAAACTATATTTTCTTTTTTCGAGATAGTTTAAAATCGAGTCGAGGTGAAGATAAAATTTGTCTTTTCTTCTAATATCCGTTCCTGGATGAATAAGAAGAATATACCCATTCATTCCATTCAGTTTTTCATATGATAAAAAATTTTTCATTAACGAATCACTCGAATAATATGGTTTTCCTTTTTCAGGATAGGTCCAGTCCTGGCTAGTTATGGTTCCGGTAGAATTATCGACGAGTTTAATTCCTGCTTTATGTGCCCATTTTGCTATTGAGTCATTAAACCACTCATAAGGAGGCAGGAAGACCAATGCTTCTTTTTTCTCAATACCTGAATTTGCTAGTGCCTTATAATTATTTTCCAGATCTGTAAGAAACTTGCTTCTGGTAACAAGAAGCGAATCTCTCTTTTCCCAAGAGCAATAAAGGAGATGTTTATCCGAATGAGGCCCAATATAGTGGCCATCCGTCTTTAAACCTGATATTATTTTTTTATTGACCGGATTTTTGCAGAAGTCGCCGGTCAGGAAGAATGATGCTTTTATTTTATGTCGGTGTAAAGTTCTGGCAATTGTATCAAATCCATCTGAAAAATCATGTGCTGTAAAACAGAGGTAAACTTCCCTTTTTGTAGTATCCATTCTTACAATGGCGCCTTTGTTCAAAGTTATATTTTGATTTTTGTATATGTTTTCTTTCCTTGCCTGAAGAGCCGATAGATAATATACCAGGCATGCAGTCCCGTCCATTGTGCACTCATTGGTAGAATAATCAGCAAAGTCATCATGATAAACAGCAAGTTTGGTCTGGAATTGCGCGTACTCATCTTTTTCCGAAAGGAAAATTCCTTTTAAGGAATTAAATATTGTAGGATAGACCGGTCCGTCAACCAGACCTCCTGGAACCTGACCCCCCTTTGCGACATATGAGGAATGTGTGTTTTCAGGATAATCTCCTTTGTCAGGCAGTCCAACAATCATACTGGTACCCCATGGATTGCAGCCAAACAGCCAGTCTCTGTGGGCAGCTTCCAGTTCTTCATATGAGTTATCTCCAGTTATTTCAGAATACAGATGTGCTTGTGTTAAGATAGCTGCTACAAGATTATTAGAACACCATATAAACGGAATTCCGACATGAAAGGGATTTTTTTCGGCTTTAAGTTCGGTAAGCTGAAGCCCTTTTTTCATATAGCCTGCAAATTCACCGTCATTTTGATTTGCCTGTTGCCTGGCAATTGCAGGATGACCCATATTTACAAATGGATACCACTGATAATGCCTGGCCGTATCTCTTCCAATCCAGGGAGTTACTTTCTCTTTTCGTCCGAAATCCTTTGCATACCCAAGATATTTTGTCTCGTTTGTCTGTTTGTATAATTCTATAGCTGCCAGTTCCATATCATCCACCCAGTTGTCTTCTTCGTAGAAATAAGGGGCGGTACCCGGTGCAGTCTGGCAAACTCCTGGATTTTCGAGTCCGTAATTAAAAGCTGCAATAGCTTTTTCTGACAGCAGTCTGGAGTAACCGGGATCTTTGGTTTTATATACATCGGCACCGATTGAGAATGCAGATGAAAATTTGCCAGCAGTTGAAGCGATACCGGTCGTCCTGTTTTTATATTTAAATAAACCCTGTGGTTTTCCTGTACAAAGATAAACCGGCCGTTCTTTGCCTTTTCCATAATTTGCGGTATCATTGTTTGGTAACCTGAATCCTATATGGTCACGGTCATCTGCGAGCTGATTATACATAATTCCGGGTGCAGGATTCATCTTCAGAAGCCAGTCGAGACCCCATTTACTTTCGTTCAGAATATCAGCAATTCCGTCATTCCCTGCCAATCCATTGGGGAGATATTTATCTTCAAAAGATGAAGGGTTCTCAGAATAAGCAAAAAGCATCTGATAAGTTGCATTGGCTGAAGTGGCTACATATTGAAGATAATCAGCGGCATCGTGCCATCCTCCGGCAACATTAATGTGAACCGAATCCTGTGATTTCCCGTAAATCTCATAACCGTCATGTGTATGGCATGAATCTTTTATATAGGGATTAAATCCACTCCTTTGCTGACGCATGTAATTCAGCAGAAAATCAGCTGTTCCATCATAGACATCTTCTCCGATGCGGAATGCTGCAGAAACTGCTTTACCAGCGATAATTTTATAAACACCGTTCTTCCTGAGATTTGAAAATGGCAACCTGTAGCAACTCATAAATGGTTTTAAGGTTACTGTCATAACAGGATTATCAATGGTCATCACCGCATCTCCCGATCTGGCATCTACTATTTTAAAGGACTTCAGATCCAGAGGTTTTTTGCTTATTAAAACTGCAACTTTAATATCTTCATTCCTGTAGCCTATCTGGTTGATCCTGATCCATTCATATTCTGCATTTTTACATGATATGAGGTTGATCGCAGCCAGGAAAATCAATGATTTAAGTAGAATATTCATAGACGTAATTATGTTATATGGCAGCGTGCAATTTACTAAAATAGAGTGAATTTCGCATTGTGATATTCCACCCTATCATTTTGAACCTTTCATTTGTTAAATTGTTAGTTGTAAAAGGTTAAATAATTCTAAAAGTCAGGTTTTCAGGAATATTAATTTGTTTCAGATTGTCTAACAGCATAAATAATTAACTAAAAGCAAATTTTATGAAAGCAGGAATCAGATTTTTATCGGTGATAATTCTTTCAACCCTTATGGGTTCGATGTCTGCCCAACAGGGACCAATGGGACAAAGAGTTCAGAGAACACCTGAAGAAGTAGCAAAATCAACTGTCGAATGGATGAAAACAGACCTTAAGCTGGATGATGCAACTCAGACAAAAGTATATGATGTCGTGTTGAAATATGCAAAACAATCCTCGGAGGAAAGACAAAAATTAATGCCTGCCGGCGACCGTGATGCAATAAGAGCCAAGATGACAGAAATAACTGCGGCCAGGGATAAGGAACTAAAACCTATTCTGGGCGACAAAACTTTTGATCTCTTTAAAACAAAGGAAAATGAGAGAAGACAGGCAATGATGCAGCAACGACAAAATTAGTTCTCATAATGCCCGAACCATGATGGTTAGTAAATTATTCCAAATAATTTTTATAAGACCATATCTTAACAGGTTAGTAGGTTAGTAGGTTAGTAAAAGAATTGGTGAGGGTAATTTGACGGGTGGCAGTTTTCTGTCACCCGTTTCTATTTATACTCAATCATTTGATTAGGATTTAACCCCCTTCCCGGCCTTCTCCCACGGGGGAAGGGGTGGCTTAACATTTCCCCCTTGGGGGAAAATGAAAGGGGGTTCAAAATAAAATAAGAGAAGCTTGAATTTGTTACCAAAATTGTGAAGTGTTATTACGTAGGCAGGGTTAATGGATGTTGACTTATGAGATCTCCTCTCAGTTGAATTACTCCTTTTTTAACGTAATAACGGTTATTTCAGGTGGCATCCATATTCTGAAAGGTATGGCAAGTACCCCTAGTCCGCGGTTAACATAATGGTATTGATTACCCGAAATATATAGTCCATTCCAATGAGGATAGAAGTATTTTGCTGGACTCCACCTGAACCTTTTAGTGATAATTCCCATTTGCATACCATGAGTATGACCTGAGAGAGTTAGCTCAATGTCTGTCTTTCCCACTACTTCTTCTTCCCAATGATTAGGATCATGACTGAGAAGTATTTTAAGATCAACACTGTCAATCCCGGTTATTGCTTTATTAAGATTTCCGTGAGTCATATGAGGATGTCTACCTCCTGTAACAACACCTATTAAAGCGATTCTCGATTTTCCGATTTTCAGTGTTTTAAACTCATCGTTCAGAACCTGGTATCCCGAAGCTTTGATCAGGTTATTCATAATCAATATATTATTGTCCCTGTCTGCTTCAGTAAAGTCCGGATCATAAGTTCCCACATCATGGTTACCCAGAATTGCATAATTGCCAAATTTACTCTTTGCTTTGATCAGGATTGTGTCATCTCTTTCGAACTCCCTCCATCCAAAGCTAATAAAATCGCCAGTGTTTATCAGAAGATCAGGTTCTAATTGATTAACCCTGTCCATGACATTTTGAAGCTGCTTTTTATGATGATAAAATGCTGAGAGATGCATATCCGAGAGCTGGACTATTCTCAAACCTTCAAGATCTTTTCCTAATCCTTTTACTTTTATTGTTACCTCTTCAGTTCTAAAATTGAATCTGCCATAAAAGGAACTCACGGCGATGACAGATAATATAAAAATCATTATAACCAGCCCTGTATTTGTCATTCCGCGCAAATGGCTCCTTTTTTTAAGATTTATCAGTTTTCCTGTAAAATGAAGCAGTACTAAGATGAGCCTTGGCAGAACTATAGTAATTACACTACTTGTCATGTTCATCATCAACCAGACATGTTTCGGATTATCGTAAAAACTTTTATAGGTGGCCATTTCAAAGAAGATGATCCAGACCCATAGACTAAGGATGACATGGATAAATATAGAAATGAAATATTTTGGTTTCGAATTGTTGTAGAAATGTTGTTTCAGAACAACCGGTGTAAAGATTTCGGTTATTAATAAAATAAGAAACAGTCCCATAGGAAAAGATTTAATTTATAAAAGTACTCAATAATTAATTATCATGATTATTCTTACATTAGCATTACTATTGGCGAATGATCTACAATTTCCTGATAATATTAACAGTGGATCTTCAAGCAACATCCTGGGGACATTTTTTGATTTTAATCAGTAAATAGTTATTTTTAATTTATGACTGAAGTTAACTTTTATGATCCTCTTTATATTCCGGAATTAAAACTAACCTATTCGGTAATATCGGCAAGGTTCAGATCCAGATGGATCTTTGTCCGGCATCAGATGCGTTCAACCTGGGAGATAGCCGGAGGGCACATTGAGGAAGGTGAAACTTCCCTGGAGGCTGCAGGAAGAGAATTAATGGAAGAAACGGGAGCATTAAGATTCAAACTTGATTGTATTGCAACCTATTCAGTAACAATGAATGGCGAAACGGGATGGGGAAGGCTTTATATTGCTGAAGTGTTTGAAATCGGATCGATACCCGATATATCTGAAATTGCTGAGATGAAATTATCGGATCATCTTCCTGAGAACCTTACACATCCCGATATTCAGCCGCATTTGTTTAATAAAACAATTGATTTTTTAAATAAATAAAAAAATAATATATTCCGGTGCTCTGCACCTTTGAACCTGTTTTTCCAATTCATTTCTATAAATATTGAGCAGCTCTGCTGCTTGTCAATAAAACTTCAAATGTGGAATGTATAAATGTTTGCCTTCTGGTAAAATTTGAGCAGGTCAATAACAAGACTTTCTACTATTCACAATTCAGTTGCAATTATTAATTTATATGGTGCGTAGCATCGTAATATTTGTAGAAAAGAAATAATAAAAATGGATTATAAAGGTGCAGCGCACCGTAATATTAAAACAGTACAATTCTCAGATATATTCGAACGTAACCTTCTTGAGCCATTTTTCCTCTAGAAGACGTGCAATACGTTTTACGACGGTTCGCCTGATCTCTAAATCGACAGGAAGGTTTGGGTCCTGGTGTGCAATATTGATCCTTGTACCGATGATAAAGTGAATCTCATCGCTCTCCATGATAAGCCTTACAATTTTATCAGCCGGACCCTTTCCAAGTTTTACGCTGTTATTGTAAGTTTTTAGTATCTCGTTGACCTTCTGAAGAGTAAGGATTCCCTCAGTAACCAGATCAATGCCTTCAAGAAAGCTCTCGGGCGGAAGTTCCGGATCTTCGAATATCAGCTCATCAATAATTGTTCTGTGCAATTCCCGGGCAATAATATCTGCTGTGGTTCCACCGCAGAGAATTATCTTGCCGTTATAAGCCATGACCTTGGCAGCCAGTTCCTTATCCTTTTCCTTTTCGAACGGAGGACCGGTAGAAATTATGAGTTTACGTGGTTCCCGGAAATATATTGTTGCACAACTGATATCGTCGCGGGCTTTATAGTTGTCGTTTTTGTGAGCCATTGTAACGATCTTGCCTGCCAGAGTAATTGCTGAAATTGAAGCCTCATTTGTTACAAGCGATGCTGCATAAGTTGATATGTTCTCTCTTTCCCATCCAAATGGAAATGATTCACTGCCCATACCGCTTTGAGAAACTCCATCCGAACAGAAAATGATCCTGTCTTCTTTTTCAGGCATAAATGAACATGTCTTCAGAACTTTACCTGAATTTTTACCTTTTTCAAGAACTACTTTTTTCCAGGAAGGATCAAATACCTGATTTCCTCTTAAAATAACACAGGAGGGATTATCATACTCAAGAATTCGTGCTTTCCCGCTGCTTTCTATATCAATTATTGTAAATGTTGAATAGCTGATTTTTCTTTCGCTGCAGACAGGAAGCGTATTCATTATAATTTCAGCGATACGGTCAACTTCTTTGTGTTCCCTGGTAAAATTTATTGCCATTGTTGCAGTCAGGGTGGCAAGGATATTTGCCTTAACACCGTGCCCCATGCCATCGGACAGAACAGCTATTACCCTGTCTTCTTCCTTAATATACCTGTACAGGAAAACATCCCCGTTTATTCTCTCTCCGTCGTGGTTCCGCTGCTGGCTGTTAACCTCTATAAAAAAATCCTTGTTCATTAAAGATTACTTCAGATTATTTTTCTTAGTGCCTGTTTTGGATTTATACGACTCAATTATGGAATTTAGCATCTGTTCTGTTTCTGATGCGCCTTCCCCAAGCAGGAATCCTATCTTTTGAACCATTTCGAGGTTTTTCTCAATGACTTCACTGACCCTGTTTGTTACCTCTTCTCCCTGTACTTCGGGAGAATACAGATCGCGGATTATTGCTCCGCAAATTTTATTCTTCCTGATTGGAAAGATCGAGATATTAAGCATTTTATCTTCAAAATGGACATCTTTGCTCACCACCGGTTCATCTTCCTTGATAACAAAGGTGAACATATTATACACATTGAATGGTATAAGAGTTTTAATGTCAGCACCTGCAAGACCGGGAATTACATCAGAAATGGCTTTGGCATCCTCTCCTATAATATTGATAAAGCTTTGATTGGAATGCAGGATCTTGAGGTTATTGTCAACAATAACCACTCCTGTAGGAAGCTTTTCCAGCATGTTGTTCATCATGTCAGAAGCGCTCTGTGCAATCTCTTTTTCCCTTCGTGCAAGTTCCTCCGATTCCTTTAACGCTGTTTTTGTCTCGGCAAGTTTTCTGTTGGTCTGCCGGAGCGTTTCAATATATTCCTGTTTATTACGGAGATTAAATGTATGGCACATTTCAGGGACTGCCAGCCCTTTGGCAACTGTTGATGCAAACTCGCGACATGACAGATAACCGCATGCACCACAGTTTATTTCCTCATCGGGACTGTTTTTCCCGATTATTTTAAGTACTTCTGCTATAGCTTCTTCCGGAGGATCAGGAATTCTTCTGTCATCAGGAGTGAATGTTCTTGAAAAATCGAGTTTTGACCATTTATCCATGTTTTTTTGCCACACCGCTTTATCAAGCTGACCGACCCTTTTTTCAGCATACCGGCGTACAAGAGCTCTTCTACGGAATCGTTCATTATGGTGCTGCATACCAGGACCGAGCAGGCAACCATGGCAAAAGAAGAGATTGAAATGATGTTGAATCGTATCGATATATTTATCAAAATCATTTATTGCTTCAAGGATTTCTTCTTTACCGGATGCTGTAATTACCCTGCTTGAGACCATATCTCTTTTAATTCCGCCTGCTTGAATAATTCCTGCAGGAAGCGGATAAAGCGCCCCCCAGTTGCCGTGAGGAGGATCGAAATCTGACATTTCCACCATCCTCTCCTGAATCTTGAATTCGTCAAAAAGTTCCCTGAGCTCCACGAATGTCAGAACACCGTCAATGAGATGCCCCGAATCATAAATAAGCGATTCATCTTTTGCATCGATACACGGACCAATCTGTACTGTTGCAACCTCAGGTCCGTATAACTGTTTAACAACCATGGCTGTAGCAACAATAGGGGAGACCATTGGGGCCAGGTTGGGAACCAGCTCGGGGTGAAACTTCTCTATAAGTTTTACTATTGAAGGACAGTTTGCAGTAATGAGATATTTGCCCTCAGCTTTTAAAAAAAGTTTGGCATATGCTGAGGCAATAAGATCAACACCAAATGAATCCTCATGGACATAGTCAAAGCCCAGCGACCGGATCATTGCAACAAATTTCCTGTAATCAGTTATATCATCAAACTCCGATGCAATACTTGGTTCAATAAGAGCTGCTGTCTTTCTTTCAGATGCCAGAAGAATCTTCACTTCATCTTTTGAATCACGGAATTCAATAGCATGAGGTGTGCAAGCGACATAACAAAGTCCGCACCCGATGCATCTGTCAGGTAGAATATATGGGTGTGCTCTTTGTGGTTTTACCTCAATGGCATTGACCGGGCAGACCCTTACGCAGGAATATGAATTCCTGCATTTTTTATCATTTATGTAAACAACTGGCTTTTTGCTTATCATATTTTGCTTATATAAGTGCCTGGGGTTTTGCCCCCCAACCCCCCTAAAGGAGGGCCCGATAATTAATCCCCCTTTCGGGGGATCCCGCTCCTGCTTTGCCCAAGCTGTTAAGCGAAGGATAAGCAAGCGGGAGTGGGTGTTCACTCCAACCTTCTTTATACTAATCCGACAAATTCTTTTTCCAGAATAGCCTCTATTTTTGAAAGAGTTACTCCTTCCAGAGTTACTCCGTTTATATTCAAATTAGGCCCGTTACTACAACTGCCCATACAACGTGCTCCCTTAAAAATGACTCTATCATCAAGATGGTTTTTTCTGAGATATTCTCTGATAAACATTACAACATCTTTATTACCTCTGGAAAAACAGGAACTGCCAAGACAGATCTGCATCTCTATTCTATGCGCCATTTTTTTACTGTTCAAAAGTAAACAACAACATCAAAAGTAATATTTTTTTCGTTTCGCCGGTAGAACAGGAATGCATTATGGGTATGCCATTTGTTCTCAAATTCCGGGGAATTGTACAGACCAAAATCGAATCTCTCAATAGGCATAGAATGCAAACTGCTATAAATCAGTAAAATACATTCAAGTCCAATTTGTTGTGTTTTGATTTATTTATTGTTAATAAATTAACAATGTTTATTTATTAACAATAAAATAAATTATATTTGTGACAAAATTTAATAATATATATTGACCGGATGAGTACGGATCTTGACATAATTCTAAAAAAATATAAACAGGGAAAAAGAGAGGATCTTATACCTCTGCTTCAGGAAATTCAGGATGATCTTGGCTATCTGTCTGAAGAAGCAATAGTGAAGATTGGCGGCTTCCTGGGGCTGAGTACAACTAAAATCTATGGTCTTGCCACATTTTATGACAGATTCAGATTTTTGCCATCAGGGAAAATCCAGATAAGTATATGTCACGGCACATCTTGCTTCCTCAACGGATCACAATCAATAATCAATAAGATTAAGGAAGAGACGGGAGTATTACCCGGACATACCACAAGGGATGGAAATTTCAGCTATGAGGTGGTTTCATGCATGGGAGGATGCTGCAATGGCCCGGTAATAAATGTTAATGGTCAGTATCATACACATGTGAAAGCCGAGCAGCTACCTGAACTGATTAAAAGATTAAAGTATATCATCGAAAATGACTAATTCTGTTATTATTTCAAGATGGATGATCTGAAAACATTCCTGATTGATAAGGTTCTTACCTTTGAATCCGATACTTTGCTGCCGGAAACAGAGAAGGTATTGCAACAGGTTCGAAGAGAAAAAACCAATAAACCGGTGATATTTGTCTCTTCAGGAACAAGCAGCGTCATTGCAGGGTCAGAAAAAACCTGTTCGGCGATAGCCGCATATATAGTGGACAATGAACCTGCTGCAGAATTGGTACATGTCGGATGCACGGGTCCTGCAACTTATGAACCTTTGGTTTGTATTCAGATTCCCGGGAAGAATAAGCTTTTTTTCAGAAACATAACTGAAGAAAAGGTTGAACCTCTGCTGAATGGTGTTTTCCACAATGATATTAATGAGGATGACCTGGCCGGACAAACAGGTACTAAAGGTTTTGAATTATGGTCTGGAATTCCATTTATGGATGAACTGCCGTTTTTTGCGAGACAGAAGCGAGTCATACTGGGCAACTGTGGCTGTTACGATCCGGAGAGTATTGAAGAATATATTGCCCGTGGTGGTTACAGGGCATATATCAAAGCAATAAGACATTATACATTTGAAGAGGTATGTGATATTGTTGAAAGAAGCGGTCTGAGGGGCAGGAGTGGGGGCGGTTACCTTACAGGATTAAAGTGGAAACACGCGCTTAACACATCTTCAAATGCAAGGTATCTTATCTGCAATGCTAAAGAAAGCGACCCCGGAGCATTTACCGACAGAACTATCCTTGAGAGTGATCCTCACCGGTTAATTGAAGGCATTGCAATTGCTGCATATGCCATTGGCGCTTCCAATTCTATTATTTTTATGCGATCAGGATCCGAGCATGCAAAAAACAGACTGCAGAAAGCTATCGACAGGGCCAGGGAATATGGACTGTTCGGACATAATATTTATTCGAGCGGGTATAACCTTGATATAACAATCCGCGTTGAACCCGGAGCATTTGTATGCGGTGAAGAGACGGCCCTTATTAATACCCTGGAGGGAAAAAGAGGCATGCCCCAGCTTAAACCTCCATATCCTACAACAGCAGGACTCTTCGGAAAACCTACCGTTATTAATAATGTCGAAACCCTGATGAATGTTCCTCTCATTATGCAAAATGGGCCGGAGTGGTTCCGGACACTTGGTACCGAACGCAGTCCGGGTACAAAAGTTTTTGCCATCGCCGGAAAAGGACGTATGTCAGGTGTAGTTGAAATTGAAATGGGGACTACTATCAGAACGATCCTTGAAGATATTGCAGACGGAATAAAGGAGGGGAAAGAATTTAAGGCCATTCAGCTTGGAGGTGTATCGGGCTCATTCATTACTGCTGAAAACCTTGACATCCCAATTGATTATGAGGATCTGAAGGAAAAGGGAATTGGCATGGGGGCAGGAGGATTTGTAATAATTGATGAGAACACCTGCATGGTGGATCTTATCAGATATTACATGGAATTTATCAGGAACGAAAGTTGTGGAAAATGTATCCCATGCCGTGAAGGTACTGGCAGGATGCTCGAGATCCTTGAGAGTGTGATCAGGAAGCCTCTTAATGAGGACTCGGGAACAACTCTTGAAAGATTCAAAGGTGTGATGCAGCTTGAAACAATTGCATCTGTTATGAAAGACACTTCTTTATGCGGATTAGGGCAAACAGCTCCAAACCCTTTCATAAGCGCTCTCAAGAATTTCAGGGATGAGTTTGAGGAACATATATTCGACAGAAAATGCCGGGCTAATATCTGCAGGGGTCTCAGAACATTTTCAATTGATGTTGATAAATGTACAGGATGTACTGCATGTGCAGCAAGGTGTCCTGTTAATGCCATTTATGGAACAAGGCTTCAGCCTTTCTTCATCGTAGAGGAAAAATGCATTGGCTGTGGAATATGTTTTGATGTGTGTAAGTTTAGTGCAATAAACGTTAAATAGCTTTTATGCTTTTTACAATACAGGTAAATAATAAAAAAATTAAAGCTGAAAAAGGAGAGACAATCCTTTCAGCGCTTAATCGCAACGGAATTATTATACCTACCCTCTGCCGGATGAAGGAGTTTACTCCTACCGGCGCCTGCAGGATGTGTGTAGTCGAAGTTGAGGGACGTGACCGTCTTGTCACAGCATGTTCTCAACCTGTTGAGGAATGGATGAAAATCAAAACACATTCACCAAGAGTGATCACTGCCAGAAAAACTATTGTAGAGCTTCTGCTTTCAAACCATCCTGATGATTGTCTTTATTGCGACCGGAATCTGAATTGTGAACTTCAGCGGCTTGCGGAAGAACTTAATATAAGGGAACGGCGCATACGCGGCAGGAAAATAAAACCACGTCTCGACCAGTCGAGTCCCGCTATAATAAGGGAACTTTCAAAATGCATTCTATGCGGAAGATGTGTAAGAGTGTGCGAAGAAGTGATAACAGCTACATCTCTTGATTTTATAAATAAAGGCAGAGAGACTCACGTTGGAGCTGCAATGGACAGGGATTTCAACTTTTCAAGTTGTATTCACTGCGGGCAGTGCGTTTTGGTTTGTCCTACAGGCGCTCTTCATGAAAAACATAATATTACAGAAGTACAGGAATACCTTAATAAACCTGAAATAATAAAAGTGATTCAGTATTCTTCAATGGTTGTTTATGGAATAGCTGAAGAACTTGGAATGAGATATACCAGGGAATTTGATAAGATCCTCAATACAATCCTCAGGAAAATAGGTTTTGATAAGGTTTATAAAACCGGAACAGGTACAGATGTTTGCATAACAGAAATAGCATCCCAGCTCTCCGATAAAATTGTGAATAAATCAGATACTCCATTATATATTTCAGCCTGCCCTGCATGGGTTAAATATGCCGAACAATTTATTCCTTCACTGATTCCCCAACTTTCAACCGTCAAATCACCGCAGCAAATCACCGGGGTCTTGATCAAGACATTGGTAGCTGACCAGCTGAGTGTTAAACCTGAGGAGATATTTTCAGTTTCAGCCACCCCATGTATGGCCATGAAATTTGAAGCGCGCCGTGACGGTATGATGAGGAAAGGTATAAGTGATGTGGATTCAGTATTGACTGTTCGGGAACTGGCCCGACTAATCAGGCTTTATGGGATTGATACATCAAATCTTGAACATGAGCCGGCCGATGAACCAATGGCAGGAAGAAGTTCGTCCGCAATCCTGGCAGAAGTATCGGGTGGACTGGCTGAAGGAGTTATACGTACATATCATTACCAGAAGCTTAAGAAAGAACCTGATAAACAGATTTTTAAGAAGTTAAGATCAGGTGGAAATTTCAGGGAAATTACGGTTCCTGTTGGTGAGACTATATTGAAAGTTGCAGTTGTTGACGGACTTACCGGTCTGGATAAATTAAGATCTTCCTTTGCCTCAGGAAAAAAATATGACCTGATTGAGGTTATGACCTGTCCCGGCGGATGTGTTCATGGGGCAGGATTGCCTTTCAGCCCTTCAAAAGACGAGATAAAGAACAGGGCGAAACTTGTGTACCAGTCTGATGAAACAGAAGCAATCAACCTCCCGTGCAAATCACCTTCTCTTATCAATTTATACGAGAGATTGTTAAAAGAAAATCCTGACATTTCAGATAAAAAGATATTCTTTACTCATTTTGAGAAACGGAATGTATTATTATGANNAGGGAATGTCCTGCCAAAGCTATAAAGATTGTTGGCGGACAGGCTGAAGTAATTGATGGCAGGTGTATTGCCTGTGGTAATTGTACCAAGGTCTGCAGCCAGGGAGCAAAAGTCTTTCTTAATACTACCGACAGAGTTGTAAAACTTCTTGAGAGTAATACAAAGGTCGCAGCAATAGTTGCTCCAAGTTTTCCTGCTGAATTCTCTGATATTCCTGATCATCAT